>CAKSZU010000007.1 GCA_934526125.1 uncultured Faecalibacterium sp.
GTCCTGTGCAATACAGAATTCAGACCGTTAGAGCCGCTTAATTCGTTTTTTGTCTAACTTTTGGGGTTCATATCAAAGCGGAACCGGGAGTTTTTGTTATGTCGGCTTTTGTTTTACTGCTTTTTCCAGCGCCGCATCACGCCCATGCCCAGGGCATAGGGGCCGGTGTGGACGGCAATGGTGCAGCCGATCTGCAGCAGGCCCACCTCGCACTCGCAGGCGGGATAATTGGCCCGCAGGGCAGCACGGGTCTGCATCCAGAGCCGCTTGCCCTCGTCGGCATCGTAGCCGTAGCCCACCGTGATGCTGTAATCATCGGGGGTGCCGTTGTGGCTGTCCAGATACCCCATCAGGAGTTCCAGCGCCTTCTCGAAGCTCTTCTGGCGGCCGCGCGCTACGCCGGCCGAGAAGATCTCGCCCTCCTTGAACAGGATCATGGGCTTGATGCCCAGAATGTTGGCGGCCCGGCCGGCGGCCTTGCCGATGCGCCCGCCCTTGATGAGGTAGTCCAGGTTGCCCACCGTGAAGAAGATCTGGTTGGTGATCTTCTCGGCTTCCAGCCAGACCGCGGCTTCTTCCAGCGAGCAGCCTGCATCCCGCATGGCCACCGCGTTTTCCACCATGATGGATTCGGTGACGGTGGCGGCGGAGGTGTCCAGCACCTCGATCTTTGCCGCGGGGAAGTCCTCCAGCACCAGCTCCCGGGCGTTGCGGGCACTGCCCACGCAGCCGCTCATCTTGCTGGTGAAGCAGAGGCAGAGTACCGGGCGGCCCGCCTCGGCGTGTGCCCGGAACGCGGTCTCAAAATCCTCCAGCGAGGGCAGGCTGGTCTTGGGGTAGGCGGTGGGGTTGTCTACCATGAACTGGTAGAAATCCCGCACAGCGATCTCCTTGCCCTCCTTGCGGTAGTGTTCGCCGTCCAGCGAGACGTAGAAGGGGATGACCTCGATGTTCAGCTTTGCGGCGGTCTCCGGGGTCAGGTCGCAGGCGCTGTCCGTGATGATATCAAACATAGTCACGCTTCCTTTTCATAGCGGTCATAGCGGCGGGTCCGACAGAACGATCAGACGGTGTGGTGGATATAGGCCTCACGCTCGGCACCCACGGAGATGTAGGTGATCTTGCAGCCGACGGCCTTTTCCAGATACTCCACATAGTTGCGGGCTTCCTGGGGCAGGTCCTCCCACTTGCGGGCGGCGGTGATGTCGCAGTGCCAGCCGGGCAAGTACTCCACCACGGGCTGTGCGGTGTCCAGAGCCTCGCCCATGGGGAACCGGGTGGTCACGGTGCCGTCGCTGAGCTTGTAGCCGGTGACCATGGGGATCTTTTCCATGTAGTCCAGCACGTCCAGCAGGGTCAGGGCGACTTCGTCGCAGCCCTGGCAGAACACGCCGTAGCGGCTTGCCACCAGGTCGATGGGGCCCACACGGCGGGGACGGCCGGTGGCGGCACCGTACTCATGGCCGGCTTCCCGCAGAGCGTGCTTCTCGTCCTCGGTCATGGCCAGCTCGGCAGCAAAGGGGCCGTCGCCCACGCAGGAGGAGTAAGCCTTCATCACGCCGATGCTGTTGGTCAGCTTGTGGCCCGGGATGCCTGCGCCGATGGGGGCGTAAGCGCCGATGACGTTGGAAGAGGTGGTGTAGGGGTAGATGCCGAAGTCGATGTCGCGCAGAGCGCCCAGCTGGGCTTCGAACAGCACCTTTTTGCCTGCGGCATCTGCATCGCCCAGATACTGGCCCACGTCGCAGATGTAATCCTTGAAGATGGCGGCATACTTCTCCAGCCATGCCCACATCTCATCCACGCTGATGGGGGCGGCGTTGTAGCTGCCCTCCATCACCAGATTCTTGGAGTCCACCATGGTGACCAGGCGCTTGCGGACCGAATCGTCCAGGTGCAGCAGGTCGCCCATGCGCAGGGTCTTCTTCATGTACTTATCGCCGTAGGCGTAAGCGATGCCCCGCTTGGTGGAGCCAAACTGTGCGCCGGTCTTGGACAGACGGGCCTCTTCCAGACCGTCCTGCTCCACATGGTACGGCATGGTGATGGTCGCACGGTCGGAGATCTTCAGGTTGTCGGGGGTGATGGAGATGCCCTGCTCGCGCAGCTTGCTGATCTCACCGTCCAGATGATGCGGGTCGATGACCATACCGTTGCCCATCACGCAGACGACGTTGGGGCGCAGGATGCCGGAGGGCAGCAGGTTCAGCACGAACTTGCCCCGCTCGTTCTTCACGGTGTGGCCTGCATTGTTGCCGCCCTGATACCGTGCAACGATGTCATACTCCTGGCTGATCAGGTCGACCATGCGGCCCTTGCCCTCATCGCCCCAGTTGATACCCGTAATTGCAGTAAGCATAATAAATGACCTCTTTACTTTTGCTCAGAAGACAGCCTTTTCCGTGCGCTTTGCCCGGGATACGCCACCTTGGGAATCTGTGCCGCCACAGGCCCGTGCCCATAACGATACAATTATAGTATAGCACGAACTGCGGCATAAAAAAAGAGGGAAGCCGCAGTTTTTCCGCACTTCCCGTAAGAGCCGCCGCTCAGTCCTTTTTGCCCAGTTTGTGGATGGTGCCGTCCGGCTCCTTGATGGAGGTGTGGTCCAGCTGGGCGCGCAGGCTCTCGCGCACCGAGGCCAGATACTCCTGCCGCAGGGCCTGCTGCTCGGTCTTCTCGGCCTCGGTCAGGCCGGCGGTCTTGCTCTTTTTTGCCAGCTCGTTGATACGGGCGATTTTTTCGTTTGTCATCGAAGTTCTCCTGAAAATGTGTTATAATACAATGCAGATCAAGTATAACAAAGGATGAGTGCTATGTCAAAGCAACTGAATTTTGCACAGCAGATGGACGAAGTGTTGAAAACTCTGCCGCCCCGGCGGCCCCGGCTGCTGCTCCACGCCTGCTGCGGGCCCTGCTCCAGCGCAGTGCTGGAAAAGCTGTGCCGGTATTTTGAGATCACCGTCCTCTACTACAACCCCAACACCTGGCCGGAGGCGGAGTACCGCCGCCGCGGCGAGGAACTGAAGAAGTTCGTGGCCGAAGCCCACCCGCTGGGGGTCACCGTGGTGGAGGACCGTTACGACCCGCAGGAGTTCTACACCGCCGTGGCCGGGCTGGAACAGGAGCCGGAGCGGGGTGGGCGGTGTACTGTCTGCTACCGCCTGCGGATGCGCCGGGCCGCCGAGTACGCCCGGGACAACGGGTTCGAGTGGTTCACCACCACCCTGTCCATCAGCCCCCACAAGGACGCAAAGCGCATCAATGCCATCGGGCAGGAGCTGGAAGCCGAATACGGTGTGAAGCACCTGCCCTCGGATTTCAAGAAGCAGAATGGCTATCTCCGCTCTTTGCAGCTGTCGGAGGAGTACGGCCTGTACCGTCAGGATTACTGCGGGTGCGAGTTCAGTTACCGTGCGATGCAGGCTGCCGCGCAACCAGCACCGCAAACAGGATCATGCCCAGACAGGGGATGATGTTGACGGCCATTCCGGCGGCAAGGCCTGCGCGCTCAGCAACCCGGCCGATGATCCACGGCATGAGGATGGCTCCGCTGGAAGCGGCGGGCAGCATGATGCCCATGCTGGTGACGCTGGTCATCTTCCCGGCGCTGGCCACGGCGGTGGGGTTCATCCCCGCCATGGCAAAGGCAAAGGCGAACAGCAGCAGGATCGCCGCCCACTGGCTGCGGGCCTGCATCAGGGCGATGTAGAAAACGGTGCAGGTGGCGGCCATCACCACCATGGCCCGGCGGGGGGCCTTGAAGGGGAACACGAAGGCGATGAGAAGCCGGGCCACGAGAGTGGCACCCCACATCACGGTGACGGTGTAGGCCGCCAGCGTACCCGCAATGATGCCGCTGCCCTTGAAGTAGGTGACCATCCAGCCGGTGACGCTCTGCTCGGCGGCGTTCTGACAGAACAGCAGTCCCGTCAGCAGCCAGAACCGGCCCGAACGCAGAAAGCTCCAGTCAATGGGGCTTTTTTTGTTTGCCGTGCGGTCCTCCATGGGGGTGGTCAGGTAGACGCCCCACAGCACAAGGCCCAGCGCCGCCAGCACCAGCACCGCCAGCGTGGTGCTGACCTTTGCGGCGGCCGCGATCAGGAAGGGGCAGAGCAGGGCACCGCAGGCGTAGCAGCTGTGCATCAGGTTCATGCCCCGGGTGCGGTCGGCGGAGTTGTCGCTGACCAGGATGGTG
This sequence comes from uncultured Faecalibacterium sp., assembly GCA_934526125.1. Taxonomy (GTDB): domain Bacteria; phylum Bacillota; class Clostridia; order Oscillospirales; family Ruminococcaceae; genus Faecalibacterium. The sequence continues at coordinate 4,199 of CAKSZU010000007.1, forward strand.
CAGGCATTCATGGCGCTGCCCTTGGCGATGCCCACCAGAAAGAAGGCCAACGCCAGCAGAAGCGGAAGCCCGGTAAAGCCCATGAGCCCGTAGCCCAGCAGGTAGCCGAGGGTCAGCAGAAGGACGCTGGGCTTGAGCCCCAGAACCCCGGGCAGGATGCCGGTCAGAAAGCCCGCCAGCAGGTTGCCGATGCTCATCAGGGAAAGCAGGGTGCCGGTCATGCCGTAGGCAAACCCGTACTGCTCCTGCAGCAGACTCACCACCACGCCGCTGGAGATGGCGCAGATGCCGCTGAAAAAGAAGGTGACGAAGCCTGCATTCCGCAGGCGGGTGTTGGGATGTTCCATAGCTGTTCTCCTCACAAGTTCCGGGCCGCAGCCGGTCGGGCAGTTCTAGTTCCATTATAACAAACCGGCCCGGGAATGCAATCGGACGTTTTTATGAAAAGTGGGATAAAATGCGGAAAGGCCGCTGCTCCCGGCAAGGGGACAGCGGCCTTTCTGAGGGAAGAGAAGAAAAGATCAGGAGATCACAAACGTCAGCTCGGCGGCGGCGGCGCACTTGCCGTCCACATAGGCCGAAGCCTTGCCGATGCCCACAGGGCCCCGCTGTTCCACCAGCTCGCAGTGGAGGGTGAGGACATCGCCGGGGGTGACCTGTCTGCGGAAACGGGCATTCCGGATGCCGCCGAAGAGGGCAAGCTTGCCCTTGTTTTCGGGCAGGCTCAGGGCGGCAACGGCACCGGTCTGGGCCAGCGCTTCCAGGATCAGGACGCCGGGCATGACGGGGGTGCCGGGGAAATGGCCGTTGAAGAATTCTTCGTTGCGGGTGACGCATTTGCGCCCGATGGCCCACTGGCCCGGCTCATAGTCCAGGATGCGGTCCACCAGCGCAAAGGGATACCGGTGGGGGAGGATGGCCGCGATCTCTTCGCTGGTCAGGGCGTTGGGGGTCTCGCGGACGGTGCGGGGTTCTGCCATGGCTCAGCCCTCCCACTTCCGGAACACGAGGCAGGCGTTGTGCCCGCCAAAGCCCAAACTGTTGCTGAGGGCGTATTCCATCTTCATGGCCCGGCCGGTGTTGGGCACATAGTCCAGATCACACTCGGGGTCGGGCTGCTGGTAGTGGATGGTGGGGGGCGCGAACTGATCCCGCAGGGCCAGCGCCGTGAACACGGCCTCCACGCCGCCGGCACCGCCCAGAAGGTGGCCGGTCATGCTCTTGGTGGAGACCACGGCGATCTCCGTTGCATGGCTGCCGAACACCGCATGGATGGCGGCGGTCTCGCAGCTGTCGTTCATGTGGGTGCCGGTGCCGTGGGCGTTGATGTGGTCGATGGCCTCCGGGGAGACCCCGCCGTCGGCCAGTGCCTGCTTCATGCAGCCGATGGCACCGGTGCCGCCGGGGGCCGGTGCGGTGAAGTGGTAGGCATCGCAGTTGGCACCGTAGCCCACCACCTCAGCGTAGATGTGTGCGCCCCGGGCCTGTGCGTGTTCGAGGGATTCCAGCACCAGCACACCGCTGCCTTCGCCCATCACAAAGCCGCCCCGGCGGGCATCAAAGGGCAGGCTGGCGGCCTCGGGGTCGGTGGCGGTGGAAAGGGCTTTCATGCTGGTGAAGCCGCCGATGCCCAGCGGGCTGATGCAGCTTTCGGCACCGCCGCAGACCATGACCGGCTCGTAGCCGTCCCGGATGCGGTGGAAAGCATCGCCCACGGCGTTGGTGCCGCCGGCACAGGCGGTCACCGGGCAGGAACACATCCCCTTCAGGCCGAAGCGGATGGCGATCTGCGCCGCCGCCATGTTGGCAATGGACATGGGCACGAAGTAGGGGCTGACTTTTTCCATCCCCTTTTCCTCGCCGCGGGTGTGCTGCTCCTCAATGGTGGGCAGGCCGCCGATGCCGCTGGACAGGATGCAGCCGATGGATTCGCCCTCGGTCTCGGTATCCAGCCCGGCGTCGGCAATGGCCTCGGCGGCAGCGCCCAGCGCCAGCTGGGTGAAGCGGGCCATCTTCCGGACTTCCTTTTTGTCGATGACGGTCTCCGGGTCAAAGCCCTTCACCTCACCGGCCAGCTGGCACTTGAAGCCGCTGGCGTCAAACTGGGTGATGGGCCCGATGCCGCACCGGCCCGCCTTGGCGGCGGCCCAGCTGTCGGCGGCGGTGTTGCCCAGGGGGTTCACGGTGCCCAGACCGGTGATCACGACTCTGCGTTTTTCCATAAGAGACTCCTTTTACATTGCCATGCCGCCGTCTGCACAGAGCACCTGCCCGGTGAGATAGCCGCTTTGTTCTGCGGTGAAGAAGGCCACGGCGTTTGCCACATCCTCCGGCTGGCCGGGACGGCCCAGGGGGATGGTATCGGTCATGGCCTGCCGTGCTGCCTCGGGCAGGGCGGCGGTCATATCGGTTTCGATCAGGCCGGGGGCCACCGCGTTCACGGTGATGTTCCGGCCGGCCAGCTCTTTGGCAAGGCTCTTGGTCAGGCCGATGAGCCCTGCCTTGCTGGCGCAGTAGTTGGCCTGCCCCGGGTTGCCCCGCAGGGCCACCACGCTGGTCAGGTTGACGATGCGGCCGTACCGCTGACGCACCATCCGGCGGGCAGCCTCCTTGCAGCAGAGGAACGCACCTTTCAGGTTGGCGTCCAGCACGGCGTCAAAATCGGCCTCGCTCATCCGGAGGATCAGGTTGTCACGGGTGATCCCGGCGTTGTTGACGAGGATGTCCACCCGGCCGAATGCGGCGGTGACCTCCTCAAAGAGCTTCTTGCAGCCATCGGCCATGGAGACATCTGCCTGCACGGTCACGGCCCGGACGCCCTCGGCCCGGCAGAGCGCGGCGGTTTCCTCCGCGGCAGCTTCACCGTGGCAGTAGTTCACGGCCACATTGCAGCCCTGCTTTGCCAGCGCCAGACAGACCGCCCGGCCGATGCCCCGGCTGCCGCCGGTCACAAGGGCAATGCGGGTCAGAACTTCCTGTGCCATCTCACACCTCCCATGCCGTCAGCACGGCATCCAGCTCCGCGGGGGTCTCGACCGACGCGCAGGCCACGGAGGGTCCCAGTGTCTTTTTGACAAAACCGCTCAGGGCCTTGCCGGGGCCGACCTCGAGGATGTGGGTCACGCCCAGCTCGCCCAGACGGCGCAGGGTGTCCTCCATGTGGACACTGCTCTGCACCTGCTTTTCCAGCAGGGCGGGGATGGTGTCGGTGTCGGACTTCTCGCGGCCCAGACAGTTGAACAGCACCGGGATCTGCATTTCGCCGAAGCTCTCGTGCCGGAACCGGCGGGCCAGGGCCTCCCCGGCAGGGGCCATAAGGGTGGTGTGGAAGGGGCCGCTGACCTTCAGGGGCAGGCAGCGCCGTGCCCCGGCGGCCAGAGCCAGCTCCCCGGCCTTGTCCACGGCGGCCTTTTCGCCGCCGATGACCAGCTGGCCCGGGCAGTTGTAGTTGCAGATCTGCACCACGCCCAGGGCCGAAGCTTCCTCGCAGCAGGCCTGCAGGGCCTCGCGGCTCAGGTTCAGCACCGCGGTCATGCCGCAGGCAATGCCCTTTGCGGCATCTGCCATGGCTTTGCCGCGGTAGGCCGCCAGCTCGATGGCCTGCTTGGCCGTGAACACGCCGGCGGATTCTAATGCGGAATATTCGCCGAGAGAAAGCCCAGCGGTATAAGCGGGGCGGACGCCCTTTTCGGCCAGCACGGCGGTGACGCCGCAGGCAAAGGCCACCATGCAGGGCTGGGTGTATTCGGTCTGGTTCAGAACGCCGTCCGGGTCCTCGAAGCAGACGCGGTGCAGATCGAAATCCAGATCGGCGGCGTCAAAGGCGGCCCGGAAAGCGGGAGATTCATCGTAAAATTCTTTGCCCATGCCGGGGTGCTGCGCACCCTGACCGGCATAAAGAACAGCAAGTTTCATTGGGAGTTCCTCCATTCGGTCATCAGTTCCTCCAGCAGCTGCCGGACGGTGTACATCCGGTCCAGCCGGCCCACGTTGGCCCCGCAGAAGAAGAGCCCTTCCTCCGTGTTGCCCTTCACGGCCTCGATGAGGGCCCGGGTGATGCAGTAGGGGACGGCGGCGGGGTCGCAGCTCTTCAGACAGCGGGCGCAGTGCCGGGGCGGGAAGCGTCTGCCCTCGGCCAGCTGCTGCACCAGCGGCGTGTTCAGCGCCCGGCCCGGCATCCCCACCGGGCTGTGGATGATGCGGACATCCTCGGCCTTTGCGGCCAGCAGAACATCCTTGTAGGTCTGGGAGGCGTCGCATTCCTCCGTGGCGATGAAGCGGGTGGCCAGCTGGACGCCGGCTGCCCCCATCTTTGTGAAGCGGGCCATATCGGCCCCGTCCCACACGCCGCCCGCCACAAAAACCGGGATGGCATGGCCGAACTGCTGCTCAAAGGGCTTCACCTCGGCCAGCACACCGGGCAGGATCTCTTCCAGCGTCGGACACTTCCCGGCCAGCAGGTCGGGCTCGGCAAAGCCGAGATGCCCGCCAGCCCGGCAGCCCTCAATGACTACAAAATCGGCGGTGCGGGAAAATTCCTTGGCCCAGCGGCGGAGGATCAGCCGGGCTGCCCGGCCGCTGGAAACGATGGGGGCCAGCGCGATGTCGGCGTCCCCCACAAGGCCTGGCAGCTCCAGCGGGAGCCCCGCGCCCGAGATGACGGCATCTGCCCCGGCTTCGACTGCGGTACGGACGGCGTCGGCGTAGTTCCGGGTGGCGACCATGGCGTTGACGGCCACCAGCCCGGCCCCGCGAGCCAGCTGCTTTGCCTTGCGGATCTCGGCAGCCAGTGCCCGGCGGTTGGCGGCATCGGGTGCAGTGGAAAAATCCGGCTCCCGGTATCCGGTGTCGGCAGTGGAGATGCAGCCCAGTGCCCCGCAGGCGGCCACGGCACCGGCCAGACCGCCCAGCGACACGCCGACCCCCATGCCGCCCTGCAGGATGGGAACGGAAAGCTCTCGCCCCCGGATCAGCATAGCTCGTTCAGCGCACGGATGCACTGCCTCCCGCCGTCCCACAGGTCGGCCAGAATGTCGGCCACGGGGCGCACTTCATGGAGCATTCCGGCCACCTGACCGGCCATCAGGCTGCCGGTGGCGGTATCGCCCTCGAACACGGCCCGGCGCAGGCTGCCCAGGGTGTATTTTTCCAGCTCCATCTTTTCGGCACCGGCCTTTTCCAGCCGGACGTATTCACGGCTCATCCGGTTCTTCAGCACCCGGACGGGGGCACCCACGGTGCGGCCGGTGACGATGGTATCGCTGTCCTTGGCCTTGAGCAGGGCCGCCTTGTAGTTTTCATGGATGGGGCACTCTTCGCTTGCCAGAAGGCAGGTGCCCACCTGAACGCCGCAGGCCCCCAGCGCGAAGGCAGCGGCCAGCTGACGGCCGTCGGCAATGCCTCCGGCGGCGATGACCGGGACGCTGACGGCATCCACGACCTGGGGCACCAGCGCCATGGTGGTCATCTCGCCCACATGGCCGCCGCTCTCGGTGCCCTCAGCGATGACGGCATCGATGCCCAGCGGCTCCAGATGCTTTGCCAGCACGGCGGCGGCCACCACGGGGATGACCTTGACCCCGGCGGCCTTCCACTGGGGAATGTACTTGCCGGGGTTGCCTGCGCCGGTGGTGACTACCTGCACGCCCTCTTCCACCACGATCTTTGCAAACTCGTCGGCCTGCGGGTGCATCAGCATGATGTTGACCCCGAAGGGCTTGTCGGTCAGCTCCCGGCAGCGGCGGATGTTCTGGCGCAGGGTGTCGGCGTTCATGCCGCCGGCCCCGATGATGCCCAGTGCCCCTGCGTTGGAGCAGGCGGCGGCGAACTCGCCGGTGGCGATGTTGGCCATGCCGCCCTGAAGGATGGGGTACTTCGTCCCCAGAATTTCGTTCAATAATTTCATACGTCTGATCCTGTTGTATGACCGGCATACTCCACCAGCATCCCGCCCCAGGTCAGGCCGCCGCCGAAGCCGATGCAGGCCAGGCGGTCGCCGGGGGTCAGGGAGCCGGACTCGGCCAGCTCGTTCAGGGCCACCGGGATGCTGGCAGCACTGGTGTTGCCGTGGCGGTCCATGTTCTTGTAAAATTTCGCCCCGTCGGTGTGCAGGGCGCGGACACAGTGGTCGATGATCCGGCTGTTGGCCTGATGGCAGACCACCCAGCGCAGATCCTCAAGGGTCAGCTGCGTCTCGTCCAGCACCGTGTGCAGGCACCGGGGCAGGGCGTCCACCGCAAAGCGGAACACGGCCTTGCCGTCCATGGTGATGGGGGCAGAGCCGCTCCGGGCTGGGCCGCCTGCATGGATGGCGTCGCTGCCCCGGGCCCCCAGCGTGATGGCAAAGGGGGTGTCTGACCGGGCAAAGACCGCCGCTCCGGCCCCATCCCCGAAGAGGACGCAGGTGGAGCGGTCGGCAAGATCCATCAGGCGGGAGAGCGCCTCGCAGCCGATGACCAGGGCGTAGCGGCCGCCCAGCGTTTCCAGCAGGCCCCGGGCCACGGCGGTGCCGTAGACGAAGCCGGAGCAGGCGGCGTTGACGTCCAGTGCCGGGATGTTCTCCGGCAGGCCCAGGGCAGCCTGTACCTGACAGGCTACGCTGGGGGTGGCGTCCGGGGCCGAAAGGGTGGCGCAGACGCAGCAGCCGATGTCGGCAGGGGAGAGACCGCTGCGGGCCAGCGCCTGCCGTGCGGCGGCAATGGCCAGGGTGGCGGCGGTCTCTCCCTCGGCGCACCAGTGCCGGGTGCGGATGCCGGTGCGGGTGGTGATCCACTCGTCGCTGGTGTCCACCATCCGGCTCAGGTCATCGTTGGTGACGTTCCGGCCGGGCAGTGCCCCGCCGGTAGCGATCAGCTCAAAGCCGTTCATGCTTTCCTCGTTTCCCCGATCTGACGGTATTTTTTGTAGCGCTGGTCGGCCAGCTGGCGGCCATTCATCCGGTTCAGGGCCCGCAGATGGTTCCACAGGGCCGTATCCAGAGCGGCGAACAGGGCCGTATGGCTCCGCTGGGCACCGCCCACCGGTTCCGGGATGACCTCCTCCACGATGCCGTCGCGGTACAGGTCCTGTGCGGTGAGCTTCATCAGCTCGCAGGCCTCGCCGCTGCGGGAGGAGTCCTTCCACAGGATGCTGGCAAAACCCTCGGGGCTCAGCACGGAGTAGACGGCGTTTTCCAGCATGAGGATGTGGTTCGCCACACCCAGTGCCAGTGCACCGCCGGAAGAGCCCTCGCCGGTGACCACGGCGATGACCGGGACGGTCAGGCCGCTCATCTCCATCAGATTACGGGCAATGGCCTCGCCCTGGCCCCGCTCCTCGGCGTCCTTGCCGGGGTAAGCGCCCGGCGTGTCGATGAAGGTGATGATGGGGCGGCCGAACTTTTCGGCCTGCTTCATGAGCCGCAGGGCCTTGCGGTAACCCTCGGGCCCCGGCATGCCGAAGTTGCAGGCCATGTTCTGCTCCAGCGTATTGCCCTTGCGGTGGCCGATGACCGTCACCGGCATCCCGTGGAACCGGGCGATGCCGCCCAGGATGGCGGGGTCTTCCCGGCACTGACGGTCGCCGCACTGCTCGAAGAAGTCGGTGAACAGGGCGGAGATGGTCTCGTCGATGTGGGGGCGCTCAGGGTGCCGGGCCAGAAAGACCCGGTCCTCGGCGGTCAGGGGGCCGCAGGCGCGCAGGATCTCGTCCTCTTCCACGGCCAGCTCGGCCAGCTCGGAGGCATGGGCCGTGATGGCCTCCATGGTGTCCTCCTCACTCCGGGAAGTGCCCCGCAGGGCCTTGATCCGTGCGTCCAGCGGAGCCAGCTGCTCCAGAATATCCTTAATCATGGTGGTTTCCTCCTGCGGCGTGAAGCTGAAGCAGCTGGATCAGGGTATCCCGCAGGCGGTCCCGGGGGACGACCTGATCCACAAAGCCGTGCTCCAGCTGAAACTCGCTGCGCTGGAACCCGGCGGGCAGTTTCTCGCCGATGGTCTGTTCAATGACCCGGGGCCCGGCGAAGCCGATGAGGGCCCCCGGCTCGGCCAGCATGATGTCGCCGAGGCTGGCGAAGCTGGCCGTGACGCCGCCGGTGGTGGGGTGGGTCAGGACGCTGACGTACAGGCCGCCCCGGTCCGAGAACCGCTGGATGGCGGCGCTGGTCTTGGCCATCTGCATCAGGCTGAAAATGCCCTCCTGCATCCGGGCGCCGCCGCTGGCCGAGAAGATGACCAGCGGCAGGCGCTTTGCCGCAGCGTACTCGATGGCGCGGGTGATCTTATCGCCCACGGCAGTGCTCATGCTGCCCATGAAGAATCGGCTGTCCAGCACGGCGGCCACGCAGGCCACCCCGCCGATGCGGCCGGTGGCCGTGACGGCGGCTTCCTTCAGGCCGGTCTTTTCGCTCTGGGCGGCCAGCTTCTCCGAGTAGCCGGGAAAGTTCAGCACATCCTGCGGGGCCAGATCGGCGTCCAACTCCCGGAAACTGCCGTGGTCCAGCACCAGGCTCAGGCGGTAATAGCCGCCGATGGGCAGGTGATAGCCGCAGTTGGGGCAGACGTACAGGCTCTTTGTCCAGAGGGAGCGGGTGGCGCGGCGGCCGCACTGCTTGCACTCCACGAACTGGGGCTCATGCCAGACGGCACCGGAGTCCCGCTTGGCCTTGAGCTGAAAGGTGCGCTCCCGCATCCGGCCGGGGAGCAGGTCTCGAAGATCATTCATAGCGCTCTGCCTCAGGCGTTGGCGGTGATGTAGTTGAAGATGTCGCCCACGGTCTTGAGCTTTGCCAGCTCCTCGTCGGGGATCGACACGCCGCAGGCATCTTCCAGAGCCATGTTCAGCTCCACAGCGTCCAGGCTGTCGGCCTCCAGATCCTCGGTCAGGCTGGCTTCCATGGTCACCTTGTCCTCGTCGCAGTTCAGGGTGTCGACAACGATCTTCTTCATCTCTTCAAAAGTCATGGTAAAAATTCTCCTTATATCGCAGGTTGGTTTTGTGTTCGGATAAAAATAACAGTATGATATTCGATGACTCAAAATCTTTAAGTATCGATGAGGCTATTATATCCGACCGGAAAAGATTGTCAAGAGATTTATCTAAAATGTTTTATATTTTTCAAAATCTTCACAAAACCAGAAATGCCGCCCCCGGCTCTTTCGAGTCAGGGACGGCATTTCCGGTTCTTGGGATATTTTTATGAGGATGACGAAAATTTAGCCCTCTCCGTCAAAGCCTTGCGGCTTTGCCAGCTCCCCCAAAGGGGGAGCCAAGACATCTACGAGGGCAGATACAGCTCAGTGCCCAGCACGTCGGGCCCATCGTCCTTGAAAAAATCTGCCCACATCCGGACACTCAGGTGCCGGTAAGGAGCAGCCGCCTGCGTTTTGGACTACCAAAAGATTCTGTGCTTTGCAATTGATTTTGCCAACAAAAAGCCCCCCATCCCGGAGGGTGAGGGGCAGAGTGTACAGGAAAAATGCTTACAGCACGATGAAGGTGCAGGTAGCGGCAGGCAGGACCAGATCCCCGGCGGCTGCGGTCACAGGTGCGATCTCAGGCAGGGTGTTGTTCTCGCCCAGAACCAGATCCTTGCCGTTGCAGCGCATGGTCTGGCTGCGCAGGGTCTCAGCGGACAGCTGGTAGACCTCGGCATCCTTGGGCAGGGTGACGGTGGTGGTGTCGGTCTCAGAGTTGTTGATGACCAGATAAGCCACACCGGGCTTGCCGTCGGCGCGGGAGTGTGCGTAGACGTGGGCACCCTCGCGGATGGGCTCGGCAGCGTCGTAGACGGTGGTGCCCATCAGGCGGTTCCACAGCAGGACGGCAAAGTAGTTGGGGCGGGGGTCAAAGACCTCGGGCTTCAGGTAGCCGTAGTCGCTGGAGGCCAGCGTGTTGTGGAAGATGATGCCGCGGGTGATGGCAGAGAAGCTGCCCAGCTCGTTCAGGGTGCGGGGCACATCCAGATAGGTGGAAGCCCAGGTGTCGCCGCCGCCGCCGGCATCGCCGGCCTCGGTGACCCACATCTCACCCTCGGGGCAGTAGGCGTCCCGCTTGGTGGCGTGGAACTTTGCCATGTTGGGGGCAACTTCCAGATACTCCTCGCTGAGAGCGCGGCTGCCGTCCCAGTGGGACATGGGCATGATGGAAGCCAGACGCTCGGACACACCATTATAATAGTGGTAGCTGTAAACATCCAGCTTCTCCTGGGTGCCCTCCATCAGGGCATCGGTGGAGACCTGCGGCAGGATATCGCCGATGCCGCCGCCCATGGCCTTCTTGCTGTCGGCGGTGGGGCCTGCAGCACCTTCGGTGGTGCAGGGGCCGACGTACAGGCACTCGGGATAGTTGGCTTTCAGCCAGCGGGCAAAGATGTCCTCGTTCTGGGCAAACTGCTGGGCGGTGTAGCCCTTGGGGCAGCCGGACATGGACAGCAGGTTGGGCTCGTTGACGAACTCGGCGGCGTCGATCTGGACACCGTATTCCTTGCTCAGGGCAAAGATCTGCTCGGCCTGGCTGGGGTTCCAGGGCTCCTCTGCGTGGTGCAGTCCCTCGCAGTCGGCCACACTGATCAGCAGTTTTGCGCCCAGCTCCTTGCAGAAGTCCAGCACGCCGATCCACTGCTCGCGGGTCAGGATGGCGTTGTAGCCCTCGGGGATGACGCCGTTGGTGTGGCCGTCGAAGTCGTAGTAGGTCTTGGTGGACCAGCTGCCAGAGACGCGCACCCAGGCCGGGCCGATCTCCTTGGCCAGCTTGCGCAGCTTCTCATCATACAGGTTGATGGGATCATAATACTGCATCAGGTCATTGCTGGCGGTGGCGTTGCCAAGGAAGGGGTTCTTGACGACGAAGGGCTCGGTGCCGGCGATCTGGCCGGGGGTGTAGGCCTTCCAGAAGGTGCCGCCGGTGACTTCGGTCATCTCGACGTTATAAGAGACCAGCCGCTCGTTGCCGACGCGCAGCTCCTTGAGGGAATCGGGGGTCAGGATCACAAACTGTGCCATAAAGATTCTCCTTTTCACGGTGTGTTTTCTTCTGGTCCTATCATAGCACGCGGGACCCGGCAGGTATGAGGATTATTTTGGGATAAAACCGTAAAATATTTCAATTTTGAAGAAAATGCGCCGAAGCAGGACTCCCCTCATGACAGATCATGCTTGACATTTTGCCCACAGGTGCGTATAATAAAGGCAATGAAAGTGAAGAGTCCATTGGTCTCACAAACAAAGCAAGAAGCCCCTCGGTATTCGCAGTACCGAGGGGCTTCCTGTTTGCCATGGGGTCAGTGCTTGCCGCTGTGGAACTGTTCGTCAAGCCACTTGCAGATATATAGCAGTTTGCGTTTTTAATGCACAAGCAACATCCGCAAACTGCATATCGCAAATATGCTGTTTTGATAGGCACTATTTTTGAAAATTGCGATAGTAAGCCACTATACTTGCTGCGACGGACAGAATGAAAGTGAAAATTGCGTCCATTGGCCTCACCTCCTTTCCATGGAATGGGCCGGAGTGAAGCGGCGTTTACAGGATATCATAGATTCCGACAAAAAGCAATTTTACATTTCCGCCCGTTTTTTTACCTTTCTGCAGAACTTTTCCCGAAGCTTTTACCCAGGTTTTTCCTCGTTGTGGTTTCTCCGGTGCAGGGGAAACGGTACAATAAAGCCGTTCCCGAACGAATGGATCAGAGCCCGGGAGGGCTTTCAAAAGAGAGGAATTCTGGTATGAAAGAGAACAAGATCACCCGCCGCAATTTTCTGAAAGTGGGCGCTGCGGCGTCTGCCGCCGGTCTGCTGACCGCTGCTCCCGTAGCCGCCAGCGCGGCCGCCCCGGCATCTTCCGCTGTGGAGGAAGATGAAAACTGCCTGTCGGCTCTGCTGGGCCGCCCCAAATATATTTTCCTGTTCATCGGTGACGGTATGGGCACGGCCCAGATCCAGTCCGCCCGGTTCTACAAGGGCACCACCGAGAACAACGGCGCCGTCACCGAGGGCGAGCTGAGCTTCACCGCCTTCCCCGAGGTGGGCAGCGTGACCACCTACGACAGCACTTCCTTCTGCCCGGACTCCGCTTCCACGGCCACTTCCATCGCCACCGGCAACAAGACCGAGAGCGGCGTCATCAATATGTGCCCCTGGACCCGGGATGTGCCCTATGAGACCATCGCCGAGAAGCTGCACAAGCAGAAGAATTATAAGGTCGGTGTGGTGTCCAGCGTCAACATCGACCACGCCACCCCTGCCGCTTTCTATGCCCACCAGAACAGCCGGAAGAACTATTATGAGATCGGCGTGGAGCTGGCAAACTCCGGGTTCGAGTACTTTGCAGGCGGCGAGTTCCAGAAGGCGAACGGCACCGGCACCGGCCCCAACAACCACGAAGTTGCTGCACAGGCCGGTTATAATGTGGTCACCACCCAGGCTGGTGCGGCTGCTCTGGCTGCCGGTGCAGGCAAGACTCTGATCATTGCCGAGAATCTGGCGGACGGCAAGGCCATGAACTATGCCATGGATGCCGCCGCGGGCGAGTGGCAGCTGACCGATTACGTCAAAAAGGGCATTGAGCTGCTGGACAACCGGAAAGGCTTCTTCCTGATGACCGAGTCCGGCAAAATCGACTGGGCCTGCCATGCCAACGATGCCGCCGCCTCCATCCACGATGTGCTGGAGATGAGCAACGCTGTGCAGGCTGCTGTGGATTTCTACAATGCCCGCCCCAACGAGACCCTGATCCTGGTCACGGCCGACCACGAGACCGGCGGTATGGCCATCGGCTACAAGACCACCAACTATGACACCTTCCTGACCAACCTGGCCCACCAGAAGATGTCCTACGCCAAGTTTGACTCCACCTGCGTACAGGGCTACATCGCCAACCAGACTCCTTTTGAGACGGCCATGGCGGATGTGAAGGCTTACTTCGGCCTGACCCTGCCCACCGACCCGGATGCCGCCAGTGCAGGAAAGCTGCTGCTGACCGACTACGAGGTAGAGAACCTCCGCACGGCCTATGAGCGCACCCTGAAGGTGGGCGCTTCCAGCCAGAAGGAGATGAGCCAGCAGGATTACGAGCTGTACGGCACCTACATCCCCTTCAGTATGGCAGTCTGCCACACCATCAACCACAAGTCCGGCATGGACCACACCACTTATGCCCACACGGGTGCCATGGTCAACATCTACGCCATGGGCGTGGGTGCCGACAAGTTCCGCGGGGTGTTCGACAACACCGAGATCTACCACAAGCTGGCAGAGCTGACGGATGTGAAGTAACCTCCCTCTGATCGGAAACAGAATGCAACAGAGCCGCAGACCCCGGAAAGGGATCTGCGGCTCTGTCGTTTATGGGAAAGAGGTAAAAGAGTTTGTCGGAATCAGAAAACCGGGGGATCAGAAGTCCACTTCGGTGTCATAGTAGCAGCACTTGAGCAGCTTTTCCATCTCTTCCTGGCTGGGCTGACGGGGGTTAGAACCGGTGCAGGCGTCTGCGATGGCGTTCTTTGCGATCTCAGGCAACCGCTCCAGGAACACTTCCTCCGGCACAAAGCCCTGCTCGGCGGGGTAGGAATCCGGGCCGTAGTGCTGGATGCAGTGGGGGATGTTCAAAGCGTCGTTCATGCCGCGCAGGTACTCAATGAGCAGCTTGACCTTCTCGTCGTCGTTGGCACCGCCCAGCTTCATCTCGTCGGCGATGACGCCATAGCGCTTCTTGGCCTCGGGGTCCTTGGCGTTGAAGGCGATGACCTTGGGCAGGTACATGGCGTTGGCGGCACCGTGGATGATGTGGGCACCGTAGTCTGCAAAGGCAGCGCCGGTCTTGTGGGCCATGGAGTGGACGATGCCCAGCAGGGCGTTGGAGAACGCCATACCGGCCAGGCACTGGGCATTGTGCATGGAGTCGCGCTTGGACATATCGCCGTTATAGCTGTCCACCAGATCGCCCTGGATCATCCGGATGGCGAAGATGGCCAGCGGATCGGTGTAATCGCAGTGGGCGGTGGAGACATAGGCCTCAATGGCGTGGGTCATGGCGTCCATACCGGTGTGGGCCACCAGCTTCTTGGGCATGGTCTCGGCCAGGTCGGGGTCCACGATGGCCACGTCCGGGGTGATCTCGAAGTCAGCGATGGGGTACTTGATGCCCTTCTGGTAATCGGTGATGATGGAGAAGGCGGTCACCTCGGTGGCAGTGCCGGAGGTGGAGGAGATGGCGCAGAAGTGTGCCTTGCGGCGCAGCGGCGGGATGCCGAACACCTTGCACATCTCCTCAAAGGTGATCTCGGGGTACTCGTACTTGATCCACATGGCCTTGGCTGCATCGATGGGAGAGCCGCCGCCCATGGCGATGATCCAGTCGGGCTCAAACTTCAGCATGGCCTCGGCACCGCGCATGACGGTCTCCACGGAAGGATCGGGTTCGATGCCCTCGAACAGCTCCACTTCCATGCCGGCTTCCTTCAGGTACTCAACAGCACGATCCAGGAAGCCGAAGCGCTTCATGGAGCCGCCGCCGACACAGATCATTGCCTTTTTGCCGGTGAAGGACTTCAGCGCTTCCAGAGCGCCCTTGCCATGGTACAGATCACGGGGCAAAGTAAAACGAGCCATAATACAAAACCTCCAAAATTATCACGGCACACGCAGCGCTGTGCCATATTTTATCATTATGTTAATTATATAACAACTTGGAGATGGCTTCAATTGACATACCGGGAGAAAAAGTCGTTCTATTTTGGGCGGTTTCCACAAGCAGTAGGATGCAACAGCTCCCCTGCCCTGAAAAAGCGCAAAAAAAACACCCCGAAGTCCTAAGACTTCGAGGTGCTTGCCTTTGGAGCTGCTATCCAGATTCGAACTGGAGACCTCATCCTTACCAAGGATGCGCTCTACCAACTGAGCTATAGCAGCAAATGGCGACCCGGATCGGGCTCGAACCGACGACCCCCAGCGTGACAGGCTGGTGCTCTAACCAACTGAGCTACCGGGCCATGATCGCTCAAGTTCATCGTTTCAGACGGCTGCTCACCGCCGGAACATGCAATATTATACCGGAAGAACTGCGGCTTGTCAAGTGCTGATCTGAAAAAATCTGCAAAAACTTCCGCAAAGGCAGACTTTATGCGCTGCAGCGGGGAAAAATGGGTAAAACAAAACCTCCGGAACGATTGCTCCGGAGGTCATGGCAGGGGTAGTAAGTCTCGAACTCACGGCACGCGGTTTTGGAGACCGCTGCTCTACCAACTGAGCTATACCCCTAAATCTATGCGGCATTCGCTGAACGCTTGCTTATTATATAAGATTCGGCGCAAAATGTCAAGCATAAATTTTCAGTTTTTGGAGTTGCACCCGCAGCAGCCGTCGTTTTCGGCCGGGAGGCTCTGGGCCAGCTGCTCCAGCGTGACGCTGTCGATATACTGGTTGATGACCTCATCCAGCCCGGTCCAGAAGGGCAGGGTGAAGCACTGCTCGGACATGGGGCACTCGTTGGTCTCGCTGCCAAGGCAGGGGATGGGGGCCACGCTGCCCTCAATGGCCCGCAGGATCTCGCCGGCGGTATAGTCGGCAGGGGCTTTGGTCAGGCGGTAGCCGCCCTGGCTGCCCCGCTCGCTTTTCACAAGCCCCACCCGGGCCAGCGGGGTGACGATCTGCTCCAGATATTTCAGGCTCAGGTTCTGCCGCTCGCTGATCTCCTTCAGCGAAACGGTGGTGCCCGGTGCATAGCGGGCAAGCTCTGCCATCAGCCGCAGGGCATAGCGGCTCTTTGTGGAAAATTTCATGGTAGTCTCTCCTTACTGATACTATCAGTATACCACGGACCCGGGGTTTTGCAAAGCGAAAACACAGCTTTCTCTTGCCGAAACAAAAAACCTCTGTTATCATATAATAGAGAAATTATCGGATCAGGAGATGAGAGAATGGTTGAGAAGATCAGTGCCGCCGAGGCCATCCGCCTGCTGGATGCCTGCAAGGCAGTGGCGGTGGACGTCCGGGAGCCGGACGAATACGCGGTGGGGCACATCCCCGGTGCAAAGCTGCTGCCTTTGGGGGACGTGGTGACCCGCGCCGCCGAAGTGCTGCCCGACCGGGAGGCAGCGTATCTGGTCTACTGCCGCACCGGACGCCGCAGCGCCGATGCCGTGCAGAAGCTGGAAGCACAGGGCTACACCCACCTGAAGGATCTGGGCGGCATCCTGAGCTGGCCGTATGAGATCGAGGGCGATTTTGAGGGGCATTTCTGATGTTTGAAGCAAAGGAGTTCGCGGGCAGCCACTGCGGCTGCCGTTACCAGCAGGATTACCGGCCCACCCTGGGGCGGGATGGGAAAAAAGAATCCGGTACGCTGGAGGTCATCAAGTTCTATTATGATGGTGCCATCCGGTTCGAGCAGCACTGCTACGGAGAGGCGGCCACCTTCGTGTTCGGGGTGTGGGCGTCCGGGATGGACCCGGACGGCACCCTGCACTGGGCACTGCCGGACCGCCGGAAGAGCTATTATGATGAGGAGTATCTGCCCAGAAAGCTGGACCGGGTGGACGAAGCAGGAAATCTCTACTTCGACGGGAGCCCGTTTGCCTGGAAACTGGCGGATGATTTTGCCGAGGACAAGCGCTGGGGCTACCCCAAGTGGAAGGTCGCATTGGGAAAACTGATGGGAAAAGGCCGCTGAAAGGTCCCGGAATGCGGCAGTGCGCAAAATTCTGCGGAGTTCCTTGTATTCCGATTGACTTGCTAGGGAATGGTATGGTATACTGTTCCGGTCAAAAGGAACCATACCCGGGCATCTGTCCCGGATACAGACCGTAAATTCGTATTGCCAGAAAGGATATTTCTCATGGATATCAGCGAGAAAGTGGTTTATCTCGACAATGCCGCCACAACGGCCTGCGCCCCCGAGGTGCTGGCTGTCATGGTCGAGGCTCTGAGCGGAGCCTGCGGCAACCCCAGCAGCCATTACAGTGTGGGTTACGAGGCCAAGGAATTCGTGGACCAGGGCCGCGCACAGGTGGCAAAGGCCATCAACGCCACTCCGGCCGAGATCTTCTTCACCGGCTGCGGCTCCGAGGCCGACAACTGGGCCGTGAAGGGCACCGCCTTCACCAAGGCCCGCCAGAACAAGAAGCACCTCATCACCAGCGCTTTTGAGCATCACGCCATCATGCACAGCATGGCCGCTCTGGAGCGTCTGGGCTTTGAGGTCACCTATATCAAGCCCACCTCCGAGGGTTATATCCGCCCCGAGGACGTGGAGGCCGCCATCCGTCCCGATACCGCACTGGTCAGCATCATGATGGCCAACAACGAGATCGGCACCATCCAGCCCATCAAGGAGATCGCTGAGATCGCCCACAAGCACGGCGTCTGGATGCACACCGATGCCGTTCAGGCCGTGGGTGCCATCCCCGTGGATGTCAAGGAGCTGGGCGTGGATATGCTGTCCATGAGCGCCCACAAGTTCAACGGCCCCAAGGGGATGGGCGCTCTGTACTGCAAGAAGGGCGTCTGGCCCCAGAACCTGATCGACGGCGGCAGCCAGGAGGCCCGCCACCGCGCCGGCACCGAGAACGTGGCCGGCATCGCCGGTATGGGCAAGGCTCTGGAGCTGGCCACCGGTCATCTGGAAGAGCGGATGGCCCATGAGAAGGAACTGCGGGATTATGTCATCGACCGCGTACTGAAGAACATCCCCGAGGCCCGTCTGAATGGCGGCGTGGAGCATCGTCTGCCCGGCAACGTGAACATCAGCTTCCCGGGCCTGGAGGGCGAGACCATCCTGCTGGATCTGGATATGCACAACATCTGCGCATCCACCGGTTCCGCCTGCAACTCCGACAGCCTGGACCCCAGCCATGTGCTGCTGAGCATCGGCGTACCGGAAGAGATCGGCCACGGTTCCATGCGGTTCACCTTTGGCCCGCAGAACACGATGGAAGAAGCAAAATACCTCTGCGACGTGCTGGAGGAAGTGATCCCCCGCCGCCGTGCGATGAGTTGTATGTGGCTGCAGGGCCAGAACAAGGCCCGTCAGTTCAGCCTGAAGGGAGACAAATAAAATGGCAAGTATGTATAGCGCAAAGGTCATGGAGCATTTCGCAAACCCCCACAACGTGGGTGAGATCCCCGACGCCAACGGCGTGGGCGAAGTCGGCAACCCCAAGTGCGGCGATATCATGCGCATGTACCTGAAGATCGAGAACAATGTCATCGTGGACGTCAAGTTCCTGACCTTCGGCTGCGGTGCTGCCATTGCCACCAGCAGCATGGCCACCGACCTCATCAAGGGCAAGACCATCGATGAGGCCCTGAAGCTGACCAACAAGGCCGTTGTCGAGGCTCTGGAAGGTCTGCCTCCCATCAAGGTCCACTGCTCTGTTCTGGCCGAGCAGGCTGTCAAGGCCGCTCTGTCCGACTACTACCGCCGTCAGGGCATTGATCCGGAACCCATCGTGGGCAAGCTGGAAGAGGACTGCGACCACTGCGAGAGCTGCGGCAGCTGAACCGGAAACTGAAAAAACGGGCGGCCCCACCGGGGCTGCCCGTTTTTGCGTAGAGCAGAGAGAATTTTCAGTGCAGGTTGGCCTTCTGGATCAGGCTGCGGATGTGGTGGACCAGCATCTCGATGGCGGGGCCGTTCTCGCCGCCGTTGGGGATGATGATGTCGGCGTTGCGCTTGCTGGGCTCCACAAAGGCTTCGTGCATGGGCTTGACCGTGGCGCGGTACTGGGCGATGACGCTGTCCAGAGAGCGGCCGCGCTCCTTGACGTCCCGGAGGATGCGGCGGAGGATCCGCTCGTCGGCGTCGGTGTCCACATAGATCTTGTAATCGAACAGGCGGCACAGCTCCGGCTCGGCCAGCGGCAGGATACCCTCCACGATCAGGACGGGGGCGGGCTCGATGTGCTGTACCTCGCTGCTGCGGTTGTGGTTGGCATAGTCATAGACCGGGCAGTCGATGGCGTGTCCGGCCTTCAGCTCCTTCAGGTGCTCGATGAGCAGGTCGTTGTCAAAGGCGTCCGGGTGATCGTAGTTGAGCTTGCAGCGTTCCTCAAAGGGCAGCTCGTCGTGGCGCTTGTAATAGCTGTCGTGGGAGATCAGCCGGACCTCGTCCTCCCCGAACCGCTCCTTGAGCCGGTAAGCCAGCGTGGTCTTGCCGCTGCCGGAGCCGCCTGCAATGCCGATGATCAGATTGTTCATGTTCCAAAATCCTCCCGCCTGTCGATTCCGGTAGAAAAACCGGTCGAAATAAGCTATAATAAGAAAAAGTCAGCGCAAGCTGTTCCACCGTTTCGTACTTATCATATCACAAATCCCCGGCTTTTGACAGAGCAACCGGGGCTGTGGGAGGAAATTTGATGAAAAAAATCGTTCTGGCACCCTACATCGACCAGACAGAGCGCTGGGTGAACGGCTGCGAGAGCATCAGTGCCGTGATGCTGCTGCAGGCCATGGGCATCCCCATCGACCCGGACGTGTTCATCACCCGGGACCTGCCCCATGCGCCCTACTGGGAGCAGGACGGGAAACTCTACGGTCCGGACCCCATGTTCGTCTACCCGGGCGACCCCCATGACCACACCGGCTATGGGTGCTATGCTCCCTGCATCGTCCGGGCGCTGCAGAGCGCCCTGGAGCATGAGGGTGCCGCGGACCAGTTTGAAGTGGTGGACGAGAGCGGCAAAACGGCGGCGGAACTCTGCCGGTACATCGATGCCGGGATGCCGGTGGTGTTCTGGGCCACGCTGGATTTCACCCCGGTGCCGGAAGAGCGGGACCACTGGCTGCTGGCCGACGGCACCGACTTTGCTTGGAAGTGCCACGAACACTGCCTGCTGCTGGTGGGGTACGACGCGGAACACTACTGGTTCAACGACCCGTGGCACAACCATGGCCTCTGCCGCCAGCCCAAAGCGCTGGTGGAGCAGTGCCATGCCGCACAGGACAGCTATGCTGTGACCCTGCGGCGGCGGTAAGGAAGGCGGAACATGAAAAAAGAGGAACTGAAAAAGAACTTCAAGGGCCATGTGCAGCAGTTCGAGGACGGCGGGCTGCGGCTGCTGAAAAAGGGACAGAAGGGCATCGTCCACGCCATCTTCAGCCGGTTCGGGCTGGTGCTGGTGCTGTTGCTGCTGCAGGTGCTGGTACTGTTCAGCATCTTCCGGTGGTTCGGCAACCTGCTGCCCCATTACTTCGGCGGCACGATGGCGGTCACGGCGGGCATGGTCATCTATCTGCTGAACAGCAAGATGGACAACAGCGCCAAGATCACCTGGATGGTGGTCATCGCGATCCTGCCGGTGGTGGGCATCCCCCTGTTCTTCTATGTCAAGAGCAATTTCGGCCACAACTTTCTGAGCCGCCGCCTGACGGAGCTGGAGGATCAGCTCCGCACCCATCTGTCCCAGAACCGGGAGGCCGTGCAGAAGCTGGAACAGCTGGACCCCGGCGCGGCATCGCTGGCTAATTATCTCTACGGCCGGGGCGGCGGGTTCCCAGTGTACGAGAACACGGCGGCGACCTATTTCCCCGGCGGCGAGGCCAAATTTGCCGAGCTGCTGCGGCAGCTGGAAACGGCGGAGAAATATATCTTTGTGGAGTATTTCATCATCGATGAGGGGCTGATGTGGGGCAAGGTGCTGGAAGTGCTGGCCCGCAAGGCGGCGCAGGGCGTGGATGTCCGGGTGATGTACGACGGCACCTGCGAGTTTTCCACCCTGCCCCGGAACTACCCGGAGCTGCTGGAACAGCTGGGCATCCAGTGCAAGGTGTTCAGCCCGGTGCAGCCCTTTGTCTCGACCCACTACAACTACCGGGACCACCGGAAGATCCTGGTCATCGACGGCCGGGTGGGCTTTACCGGCGGGGTCAACCTGGCAGACGAGTACATCAACCATGTGGAGAAATACGGCCGCTGGAAGGATGCCGCCGTGATGCTGGAAGGCGAGGGCGTCCGCCCGATGACGGCCCTGTTCCTGCAGATGTGGAGCATCCTGAAGGAGCCGGAGTTCGGGGCCTTCCTGAACCAGCCCATTCCGGTGCCGGAAAATGCCTGCGGCGTGGTCGCCCCCTACGGTGACTGCCCGTTGGACGGCGAACGGGTGGGGGAGATGGTCTATATCGACCTGCTGAACCGGGCCCGGCGGTATATCCACATCATGACCCCTTACCTGATCCTGGACGGCGAGCTGGAAACGGCCCTGAAGTTTGCCGCCGAGCGGGGCGTGGATGTGCATCTCATCCTGCCCGGCGTACCGGACAAGCGGTTCCCCTATGCGCTGGCCAGGACACACTATTCCAGCCTGCTGGACTCCGGGGTGAAGATCAGCGAGTATACCCCCGGCTTTGTCCACGCCAAGGTCTTTGTGGTAGATGACCGGGAGGCCGTGGTGGGTACCATCAATCTGGACTACCGCAGTCTGTACCACCACTTTGAAAATGCGGTCTGGATGGCAGGCACCCCCTGCATCCGGGATATCGAGCAGGATTTCCAGAACACACTGGAACAGTGCCGCACTGTGGAGAACACCCCCGCCAGCATCTGGCAGGGCCGGTTTTTCCTCCGTGCCACCGGCATGCTGATGAAGGTCATTGCACCGCTGCTGTAAAAGAAAAACGCCCCTCTTCCTGGCTGCCAGGAAGGGGGGCGTGCTTACTGAGGATACACCAAAGCTAGTTTGGCGTAGAGATCTTCCAGCACAAAGCGGACATCCAGGTCATGGTAGACCCGGATCGGCTTGCGGTCAGGTGCTTCTCCGTAGGTCAGGTCAGGCAGAAGCACAGGAGCAGGACGCAGGGTCCAATGTCCGCGAAATCCATTTTCCAGCAGAACGGCCGCAGTGGTGTTGTCGCCGAGGGTCCAGTTTCCGCCGGTACGCAGCGGGAAGCGGGGGTTGTATTCCGATGGGTATTCTTCCATCAGCTGCCGGAACAGATATTGCCCGGCCTCGCCGCAGGAACGTACCCGGAGGGCCAGCTCGGCAAGGGAGACCTCGAACCGTGCATAGACATCCTGCGGAATCTGCCAGATCCCGCAGGAACTGTCCAGCAGGATGCGGCAGGCGATGGGGTCCTGCTGAACATTGAATTCGGGCCGCCCGGCGGGGTATGGGCCTCCGCCGTTCCAGAGGACGGTGATCCGGGATGCGATCTCCGGGGCATGGTACAGAGCGGCAGCAATGTTGGTCGTGGCTCCCAGTGCGGCAATGTACAGGGGAGCGGGGTCATCCCGGAGTGCCTCTGCAATAATGAAGCGGACTGCCTCACTGTCGGGAGTGTCCTCCGGGGAAGAAAACGGTGCCTCACACCCTCGCAGGACAGGAACGTCATCGATCCCGGCGGCGTCCAGCAGGCGGCGCACTTCCTGATAACTGCGCTCCATACTGTCTGGCGATTGCCCCCGCTGTGCCGCCTTGACCGCAAAATGGGCGGCACAGATCCCCCTCACGTCAAACTGAGGGGTGAGCAGATGATGCAGGATGGCAAAATCATCGTCGGCTTCATTTTTGGCATCCGTGTCAATGATGACCCGTACCCGGCAGGCTTCCGGAGGGATAAAGCCCAGTCGGGTAAGCAGTTCAGAACGTTTCATAAAGGGCTCCCTTCAGTTCAGTTTCTGCAAAGCCTGTTCCAGTGCGGAGAGCTTATCAGCATCAAACATCTTGTTGCTGTAAAGCTGGAGCTTGGCAAGGGAGAGCCCCCGGCAGCCGGGCTGCTTTGCGGCCTGCGCATCCAGCTCCGGCAGGATGCTGCGGACGACGGGCCCGGAGACCGGGTCATCCAGCAGGGTGCCGATCTTCATTTCCAGACCGTACTCGGTGACCTCGGCCGGGACGGGGACCAGAACGTCCTTCCGGAAGATATGCTGCAAAAAGCGCAGGGCCATCCCGAACCAGGCGGCGGCATCGGGGTTGGGCTGGCTGCGGGGTGCAGTGACATTGGGGGTGCCCAGAGAGGCACCGTGGTCTCCGTAGGAGAAGATGTGGATCTCGTAGGGCGTTTTCTGCCCGGCCAGCCGGGTGGCGAACTCCATGGACTGAACGGCGGGCACCAGCCGGTCGCCCTGGGTCGCAAAGAGGAAGGAGGGCGGCGTCTGCGCGTCCACCTTTTCCAGCAGGTCCGGCAGCTCCATGCCAAGGGCCCTGCCCGGAATGGAAAAGACCGCATAGCCCAGCAGCAGGGCCGCCGGGCGGACTTTTCCCATGGTGCCCAGAGCAGCCGTCAGGTGGCCGCCGGCCGAAAAGCCCAGAACGGCGATTTGCTCCGGGTCGATGTGCAGCTCATCCGCCTGCTGGTGCAGGAAAGCCAGCGATTCCTCTGCTTCTGCCAGAGCATTGGGAAACACCTCGTCCGCAGGGCAGTTCTGGGAGGTGCTGTACCGCAGGACAAAGGCGTTGAACCCGGCGTTGAGGAAGGCCAGTGCCACGGGCTCGGCCTCCCGGTCGGAACAGTAGGCGTAGGCTCCGCCCGGGAAGATGAGGACAGCAGGGCAGCGGGTCAGGTTGGGCAATTCGGTGCTGGACTCCTGCACATATCCGGTCAGGACCGCATGGCGGCTGCCGACGGACTTCTGGAAATACTTCATAATAAAACACCTCGCTTTGATAAAAAAAGGACCTTCGTACAGCTAACCCCGGATTACAGGGGGGTCCCTGTGCGAAAGTCCAATCACGACTTCTATGATGAGATAAGTATAGCAAGAAATGCCGGGAGATGTCAACCCGCAAAGAGTGTATTTTGCGGAGAAGGTTTATTTTCAATTTGTTCAAAATCCAAACAAAGAAACTCCATTTTTGTCCGGTACAATAAGGGTGCAGTCAGGGAAGAGCAGAAAACCTCCTCCCGAAGATGCCATGCAGGCAATGAAAGCCGTAGGGCACGGCAGCCGCCGGAGCGATACGGCCCCTTTGAAAAATACTGTCCCCCGCTGATGCGAGGCAATAGCCAAGGCGGCGGACAGACTACCAACCATCTCCTAACAGCCGCAAATGTTTAGGAGTTCTCATAATACAGTCAGCGCCGCTTTCTCCTCCTTTCCACGGCGCTGGCTGTTTTTGTTTTTTACCGGAAATCCAGCAGGCGCAGGGCGGGCAGCTTTCCGGTCAGGAAGTCCCACACGGCGTCCAGCTCGGTGTTGACGAGATAGGCCTGGTTCTGCTGGACATAGAGATAGATGGCGTCCGGCGTCCGGTAGGCGATGTGCAGGTTCTGCCACGGGTAGCTGTGGGTGGGCTCCGGCTTGTCCTGCTCCCCGGCCATCCAGACCTTCAGGCCCTCGTCGTCCAGCTCCAGCCGGTAGAAGGGGCGGGGCAGGCCCAGTTTCCGGATCTGATTTTTCAGGTTGTGGAAGAAGGTCCAGAACCAGACGGCGGGCACACCCAGGGCCACCACGGCCAGGACCACCGTCAGCAGGGCGGCACCCTCCCGCCGGCCGACCTGCGAAAGGCAGATGCCGGCGAACACCAGCAGGATGACCGTGAACAGAAGCGGACGGTGCCAGCCCTTCTTGTGATGCAGCAGATCAAAGGCGGCGAATTTGTGGAAGGACTCCGCGTCCATCTGGATCGAAAGATTCAGCGGCTGTGTCATGAAAAAATCACTCCTTTTTAGGCATCGTACCATATTTTTTTCAAACAGGCAAGGCAAATCTTGCAAAAATGTCACAATCCGTGATAGAATAGGACAGCCGAAGGCAGAAAAACGATGCGGGGGAGGAGTAACGGTGCGGCATCCCATGACATTGAAGCAGCGGATCAGCCTCGGGCTGGCGGCCTTTCTGCTGGCGCTGGCCGGGCAGATCTTCCTCAGTTTTTATCAGTCCGGCGCGGTGCTGAATCAGCTGGATGCCCAGATGGGAGATTTCCACGCCATCAGCCGGTTTCAGGACGGCGTGGAGCGGAGCCTGACCGCCCTCGGGGATTACCGGTGGGAGTACGGGGACGCCGATGCCCTCCTGACCGAGCTGGACGGGGCCTTTTCCACCACGAATGCGTGGCTGTGGCGGATCGACAGCAGCATCGGCAGCGTCAGCGAGGAAAAATACCTGCTGTACAGCGCCGTCTGCACCACCTATAAGAGCTATACGGCGCTGGTGGATCAGCTGGAGGATGCCGTCCGGGCCGGGGATGACGCGGAAGCGGCCCGGCTCTATTATCAGAAAGTGTCTCCCTGCGGGGGTTATCTGAGCCAGTACACCCAGCAGCTGCTGAACACGGCCATTGCCGACGCCCAGGGGGCCTACACCGACGTCTCGGCCCTCAGCACCCGGGTCAAGTGGGCCCAGACGGTAGTGGCGGGGATCTGCCTTGTGCTGGGCTGCGTCATGGCGTGGTCGGTGCTGCGGCTCCTGGGGCCGGTGCAGCAGATGATCGGAGCCTCGCAGCAGATCATTGCGGGGGCCTATGATACCCCGGATGTGCCGACGTCCCGGCTCAACAACGAGGTGGGGCAGCTGACCGATGCCTTCAACCGGATGAAGCACTCCATGGCCCAGCAGATGAACACCCTGCGGGAGAAAAACGAGATGGAGCGGGAACTCCACCGCCAGAAGACCCAGGCGCTGGAACTGCAGAACCGGATGGAGCGGAGCCGGATGCAGCAGCTGCGCAGCCAGATCGACCCCCATTTCCTGTTCAACACCCTGAACGTGATCCTGCAGACGGCAGGGCAGGAGACAGCCTACCGCACCCAGGCCCTGATCACGGCCCTGAGCCACCTGCTGCGGTACAGCCTGATGAGCAACGACGAACAGGTGCCTCTGGCCCGGGAGGTGCGGATCGTGGACGAGTACTATTCCATCTACCATGTCCGCTTCGGCGACCGGGTGAAGATGCGGTGGTGCATCTCGGACTCTCTCGACCTGACCGAGACCATGGTGCCCTCCTTCATCCTGCAGCCCATCGTGGAAAATGCCTTCAAGCACGGCATCGCCCCCAAAGAGGAGGGCGGTGCGGTGCGCATCCGCATCAGCCCCCTGCGGGAGCAGAAGCTGCTGCGGATCAGCGTCTGCGACAACGGGCTGGGCATCGGGCCCGAACAGCTGGCCGTGCTGCAGGCCGGGCTGGCCGACCCCGGGGACCGGTGGGAGCATATCGGTGTGTACAATGTTGCGGCACGGCTGCGGCTGCTGGACAAGCGCAGCCGCTTTGTGATCCGTTCGCGCCCGGGGCGGGGGACCGTGATGTGTCTGTATCTGCCCCTGGTAGAGCTGGAAGAGGAGGAGTATGACGAATGATTCGCCTGTTGATCGCAGATGACGAGCGGCTGGAGCAGGATGCTCTGGTCGGGATGGTGAACCACCGTTTTGAACACGAAGTGGTGCTGGAGACCGCCGAAAACGGCCGGAAGGCGGCCGATACCGCTATTCTGTGGGGGGCGGACCTGATCCTGATGGACATCGAAATGCCCGGGATGAGCGGACTGGACGCCGCCCGGGCCGTGCTGGCCCAGCGTCCGGGCTGCCGGGTGATCTTTGTCACCGCGTACAGCCTGTTCCAGTACGCCCACGAGGCCGTCCATCTGGGGGCCTGTGATTACCTGCTCAAGCCGGTGGACCCGGATGAGCTGGAAGCTTCCATCCGCCGGGCCATGCGGCAGATCGAAACGGAGCGCAAGCTGGAAGCCCTGGCCCCGGTCCAGCCGGAGCCGGAGGAGCCTGCCGCACCTGCAGCCGGGGCGAAAGAGGAAGAAAACAGCCAGAGCGCCCTGATCATGGCCCATGTGCGGCGCTATCTGGAAGATAACTATATGTTCGACCTCTCGCTGGACAGCGTCAGCGAGATTTTGCACATCAGCCCGGCCTACCTCTCGGCGCAGTTCAAGAAATACCAGAAGATGAACTTCCTCGACTGCCTGACCGAGCTGCGGATCAACGCGGCCCGGGAGCTGCTGAAGGACCCCTTCCGCTCCTCGGCGGAGGTGGCCTCCATGGTGGGCTATGAGGATGCCAGCTATTTCGCCCGGGCCTTCAAGAAGCGGACGGGGGAGACCCCCACCCAGTACCGGAAGCGGATCAGCCGCGAAACCCGGGAACACCCGGAGGAGGCCCTTCTGTGAGGGCCCGGATCTCCCGGCGGCAGGTGCTGCTGGCCGCGGCCGGGACTGCTGCGGCCGCCCTCTGCGGCTGCACTTCCGGCCGGAAAAACGAGGAGACGGGGCCGGATCTGATCCTGCGCTATGCCGAGAACCAGCCGGAGGATTACCCCACCACCCAGGCCGCTCTGGCCTTTGCGGGCCTGCTGAACGAGCAGACCGACGGCCGGGTGCAGGTGGCCGTGTACAGCGGCGGGGAGCTGGGAGCCGAGCAGAGCGTCATTGAGCAGATGCGGTTCGGGGGCATCGATTTTGCCCGGGTCTCCCTGAGCCAGCTGGCGGAGTATGTGCCGGAGCTGAGCGTCCTTCAGCTGCCGTATCTCTATCAGGATGCGGCCCAGATGTGGCGGGTGCTGGACGGTGGGATCGGGGACGATTTCCTTTCCCTGCTGGACGCCATGGATCTGGTGGGGCTGTCCTGGTTCGACGCCGGGGTCCGCAGCTTCTACACCCGGGAGAAGGTCACCTGTCTGGAGGACCTGCGGGGTAAGACCCTGCGGGTGCAGGAGTCGGACATGATGAGCGAGATGGTGTCGGACATGGGGGCGGAGCCGGTGCAGGTGGTGTACAGCCAGGTATATGCGGCCCTCCACAATGCCCAGATCGACGGGGCCGAAAACAACTGGCCCAGCTACGAGGCCATGGGCCATTATGAAGTGGCCCCCTACTTCCTGCAGGACGAACACACCCGTGTGCCCGAGATCCAGCTGGCCAGCACGGCCGCGCTGGAAAAGCTGACCGCACTGGACCCGGGTTTCGCCGAGACCCTGCGCACCTGCGCCCGGGAGTCGGCCCGCACCGAGCGCCGCCTCTGGGCCGAGCGGGAGGCGCGCAGCGAGCAGGACCTGCGGGGGAAGGGCATCAAGGTGACGACCCTTCCGGAGGCGGAAAAAGAAAAATTCCGCGCGGCGGTCCAGCCCCTTTACGACAGTTTTGCCGCACAGGCCGAGCTGATCGAACGGATCCAGAATACCTGAATAAAATCCCCTGAAGAGCCGAAAAACTCCCGGTTTTTGACGTTTGCGCCAAAGACCGGGAGTTTTATTTGTGCAATAAGCCTAAAAGCTATCCTCACATTCTTTTGAAAAACAGGACATTTTTTGAAACCCCTTGCCGGGGCTAAAAAAATTTGCTAAAGTGTGAACAGTGAATGAACGACGGCACAGCCCCTGTGCAGGAAGTGTGCCGCCGGAAGGAATTTGAAGGAAACATTCTAAGGAGGACAATCACTATGAAAAAGATCTCTCGTCGCAGCTTTCTCGCTGTTGCCGGTGCAGTCGGCGCTGCCGCTGCCCTGACCGCATGCGGAGGCTCTTCCAGCTCCACCGCTTCTTCCGCCGCAGCTTCCACTGCCGGTGATGCGACCGCTGCCGCAAACGATCCCAAGGTGACTCTGGTCTACGCCGAGGTCAACCCGCTGGATACCATCGTCGGCCAGACCGCTACCCACTTCAAGGAGAAGGTCGAAGAGCTGACCGGCGGCTCTGTTGTCATCGACGTGCAGGCTTCCGGTGTTCTGGGTTCTGAGAACGACGTTCTGGACGCCATCCTGGGCGGCTCCACTTCCATTGATATGAGCCGTATCTCCGCTTTCGCACTGACCAGCTACGGCTGCAACAAGTCCAAGCTGCTGAGCATCCCCTTCACCTTTGAGAACCGCGCACACTTCTGGAACTTCGCCAACAGCGATCTGGCTCCCGAGTTCCTGAACGAGCCCCAGGATCTGGGCCTGCCCGTCCGCGGCATCTTCTACGGCGAGGAGGGCTTCCGTCACTTCTTCACCGTCAACCCCGTGTCCGGCATTGAGGATTTCAAGGGCCTGAAGCTCCGCGTGTCCAACGATCCCGTCATGAACGGCATGGTCGAGGGCCTGGGCGCAAACCCCACCGTCGTTTCCTTCGGCGAGCTGTACAGCGCACTGCAGACCGGCGTTGTGGATGGCGCTGAGCAGCCCATCGCAAACTACAAGTCCAACGCCTTCCCCGAGGTCGCCAACAACCTGATCCTGGACGGCCACACCCTGGGTGCTATCCAGGCGGTCATCACCGACAACGCATGGGGCAAGCTGACCGAGAACCAGCAGGCTGCCATCATGGAGGCCGGTGCCGACACCCAGAAGTTCAATGCAGACCTGTCTGAGAGCGCTGAGAACAAGGTTCTGGATGAGCTGAAGGCAGACGGCTGCAACGTTGTGGATGTGCCCGATAAGGCTCCCTGGCAGGAGGCCTGCGCCAAGGTCATCAGCGAGAACACTTCCGATCAGGCGGAGCTGTATCAGAAGCTGCTGGATATGAAGGCATAAGCGCTTACCCCGGACGCATCATGTAAAAGAATCCCGGCGGGCCGTGACGGGAATCCCCCGCCAGTCCGCCGGTTTTTTGTCAGGAGGAATGAACATGCCGAAAATCTTTACCACACTGGATAAGATCAAGCCGGCCTATGACATTACCTATAAGGTGGTGCTGTTCATCTGCAAGATCCTGCTGATCGCAGATATCGCCATCACCACCATGTCGGTCATCGGCCGCTATGTTCCCTTTATCCCGGACCCCGCCTGGTCGGAAGAAGTCGTGCTGACCTGCATGAGCTACATGGCCGTGCTGAGCGCGGCGCTGGCCATCCGGCGCGGTGCCCATATCCGGATGACCGCGTTTGACGTCTACCTGCCCAAGACCGCGATCAAGGTGCTGGACATCCTGGCTGATGTGGCCGTCTGTGTCCTGGGCGTCATTATGCTGGTGGTGGGCTGGAATTACGCCACCACTCTGGGCGGCCGCGGCTTCTACGTGTCCATGCCCTGGCTGAGCCGCTTCTGGATGTATTTCCCGGTGCCTTTGGCCGGTGTTGCCATGATCATCTTCGAGATCGAAGCGATCTACAACCACATCAAGAGCTTTTTCGTAAAGGAGGAGAACTGATATGACAGTCCAGACACTGGCAATTGTTGTCCTTCTGGTCAGCTTCTTCGCAATGATCTTCCTGCGGTTCCCCATTGCCTACGCCGTGGGCCTGTCCAGTGTGCTGTGCCTGCTGGTGCAGGGTCAGGCTCTGACCGATGTCTGCCGCCTGATGGTCAAGGGCATTTCGTCCTTCAGCCTGATGGCCGTGCCGTTCTTCATCACCATGGGTGTCCTCATGGGTTCCGGCGGCATCTCGGAAAAGCTGATCGCCCTGGCCGACGCCTGCGTGGGCTGGATGCGCGGCGGCATGGCCATGGTCAACATCGTGGCTTCCTACTTCTTCGGCGGCATCTCCGGCTCGGCCTCTGCCGATACCGCTTCCATCGGTTCCATCATGATCCCCATGATGGTGGATCAGGGCTACGATGCCGACTTCTCCACCGCAGTTACCATCACTTCTTCCTGCGAGGGCCTGCTGGTCCCGCCCAGCCATAACATGGTCATCTACGCCACCACCGCAGGCGGTATCTCGGTGGGCAGCCTCTTCCTGGCCGGTTATCTGCCCGGCGCTCTGCTGGCCATCGTCCTGATGATCGGTTCCTACATTATCTCCGTCAAGGAGAACTACCCCAAGGGCTCGCCCTTCACCATCAAGGGCTTCATCAAGCAGCTGGGCACCTCCATCTGGGCTCTGGCCGCTGTCATCATCGTGGTGGTCGGCGTGGTCGGCGGTGCCTTCACGGCAACCGAGTCCGCAGCCATCGCCGTCATCTACTCCCTGTTCGTGTCGGTGTTCGTCTACAAGGGCCTGGACTGGAAGGGCGTCTGGCATGCACTGGATGAGTGCGTCAACACCCTGTCCATCGTCCTGATCCTGATCGCCACCTCCGCCGTGTTCGGCAACTGCCTGACCATGCTGCATGTGCCCGATCTGGCAGCCAACGCCATCACCAGCGTCACCAATAACCCCTACATCATCGCTCTGCTGATCGACCTGATCATCCTGATCCTGGGCTGCATCATGGATATGGCTCCCATCATCCTGATCGCCACTCCCATCCTGCTGCCCATCGCAACTTCCATCGGCATCGATCCCATCCAGTTCGGTATCATCGTGGTCCTGAACTGCGGCATCGGCCTGCTGACGCCCCCTGTCGGCGCGGTCCTGTTCATCGGCTCTGCCGTGGCAAAGCGCCCCATGGAGAAGGTCGTCAAGGCGACCCTGCCGTTCTACCTGTGTATGTTCATCGCCCTGCTGCTGCTGACCTTCGTCCCCGATATCAGCCTGGCCATCCCCAAGCTGCTGGGCGGCTACGTCAGCCCCATCGCAAATCCGCTGGGCCCGGTCTTCATCCACTGACCGCATAGCCTCCTTCTTCACCCAATTGGTTCCTTATAAAATACAGAAAGCCCCCGCCGGACGGCGGGGGCTTTCTGCTGTGAAGGGGATCAGGATGCTGCTTCCAGCAGGGCGGCAAGTTCGCTCGGCTTCAGCCGGGGCAGGGCAGCCGGGGTCAGGCCGGACTGCTCTATCCGGTAGAGAAGCAGCGGGGCGTCCTGGCCGGAAAAGGGCGCGGATGTCATAACACTGCGCGTAAAAACATGAATTTTGTCCGCATCGGAATAAAAAATCAGCTGGACATGGCCGGTGAAGAGGGCAAACAGGGCTGTCCGCAGCTCCCGGGAGCCGAACAGCCGGGGCAGGTCCTCTGCCTCAAGGAACAGCACGTCGGCCCGGGAGAGGAACTGCAGAGCCGTCTGGGACAGGGCATCCTCCGACGGCCAGAGGGGCGCGGCCTGCTCCAGCGCGGGGCAGTAACAGCAGAGGGCCCCGGCGTCCCGGGCGAGGGACAGGGCCTTCAGATGAGCCAGCCGCAGGGGGCTGTCCACCAGCCCGGCGGAGGAAAAGCAGAGGGCGGAAGCCTCCCGGAAAAGGGCCGGGTCCAGCTGCTCCGGCCCCAGCGCCAGCCCGGCCCCTCCGGCGCGGTAGGGCAGGGGCGGCTCCCCGGCACCGGTGAACACCACCGGCGTGGGGAACTGTCCGGTGAAGGAGAGCCCGGTGCAGTCCACGCCGTCCGCTGCCAGCTGCGCCGCGATCTTACGGCCGAAGGGGTCGGCCCCCAGCTGGGCCAGCAGCACCGGCTGCCCGCCGTGTGCGGCATAGCGGCGGCAGAAGGCCGCGCTCCAGCCGCCGGTACCGGCCCGGAAGCCGTCGGCCAGCTCCGGAGCCGTGTCGGCGGCCAGCTCCAGCCACACTTCGCCCAGACAGCAGACGGACATGATACACCCCTCCCCTCGTTTGAAATCGGGTTTCAGTATACACCAAAGAAAAGTGCGGCGTCAATTGACAATTCGACGGAGAGTGTGTTAAAATTGCGAATCAGTGTGAGAAAGGAGAGCCAACACGGCCATGAACCTGACAAAACAGTTTTTCAAGTATGTGTCCCAGAATATCTTCGGTCTGATCGGGACCTCCTGCTATATTCTGGCGGATACCTATTTTATAGCACAGGCGGCGGGCACCGACGGCGTGACCCTGCTGAACCTCTGCCTGCCCATCTATAACCTGATCTTCGCCTTCGGTTCCATGATCGGTCTGGGTGCGGCCACACGGTATGCCATCCTGCGGGCACAGGGGGAGGCACAGGCGCAGCGGTATTTTTCCAACGCTATCCTCTGCACCTGCCTGATCGCAGTGCCCTTCGTGCTGGTGGGCATCTTCTGCCCCGGGAGCCTGCTGCGGCTCATGGGCGGTGATGCGGGCATCGTGGCACTGGGCCTGAACTATACCCGTATCTTCCTGCTGTTTACCCCCTTCTTCATGTGCAACTACATCGTCTCGGCCTTTGTCCGGAACGACGGGGACCCCTCGCTGGCCATGGTCGCCACCCTCAGCGGCAGCCTGTTCAACGTGGTGTTCGACTACATCTTCATCTTCCCCATGGGGCTGGGCCTGCCCGGCGCAGCGCTGGCCACGGCGGTCTCGCCCATCCTGAGCATCGCCATCTGCAGCCGCCACTTTTTCAAGAAGAGCAATACTGTCACCTTTGTCCGGCAGGCTCCCTCGGTGCGGATGCTGGCCAGGAGCTGCCAGCTGGGCATCTCCGGCTTCGTGGGGGAGCTGTCCTCGGCGGTGACCACGACGGTGTTCAACTTCCTGCTGCTGCGGCTGGCGGGCAACGTGGCGGTGGCGGCCTACGGCGTGGTGGCCAACTTCGCGCTGGTGGCAACGGCCATCTTCAACGGTGTGGCGCAGGGCGCTCAGCCGCTGGTCAGCCAGTGCTACGGCCGGAACGAGATGGCCGGGGCAAAGAAGCTGCTCTTCCTGGGCTGCAGCACGGCGCTGGTGCTGGCCGCTGTGCTGTACGGCTGCGTGTTCGGCTTCACCGATGCCTTTGCGGCCGTCTTCAACAGTGAGGGCTCGGCCCTGATGGCGCAGTATGCCTACAACGGGATGCGCATCTACTTTGCAGGCTACTTCTTTGCCGGATGCAACATCGTGGCGGCAGGCTATCTGGGTGCGGTGAACCGCCCCACCGAAGCCACCATCACCTCGGTCAGCCGGGGCGTGGCCGCCATCGTCACCTGTTCGCTGGTGCTGAGCTTCCTGTTCGGGATGAACGGCGTCTGGGCCGCGTTCCCGGCATCGGAGGCCATCACGCTGGCGCTGACAGTTTTTCTGCTGGCCCGGAAGCGCCCGGAACTGGGGCAGGATTGAGTTTTACGCGGATTTTACAGCCTTTTACAGTTTCCATGGCTTGAAGGCGGCCGGAAAAAACAGTATACTGAAAGAAGTGCATCCCACAGGATCTGTGGGAAAGATCCGGCCCGGGGGAGGTGAACCGCGTGGACCGCTACTATACCGCCAATATTTTCCTGGCCGTGGGAGCCATGGTCATCATGCTGGCGGCGCTGCAGTACAATGTGGTGCTGGACCGGAAACGCAAGTGGATGACCGCCTGCCTGTTCGGCGTGATCGCCCTGGCGGCCCTGTGCGAGTGGATGGGCAATGCCCTGAACGGTGCCCCGGCGGAGTGGATCCCCCTGCACCTCGCCGTCAAAACGCTGGAGCTGTCCCTCACGCCTTTCATCGGCGTCCTCTACGGCCAGAGCATGAGTACCGGGGATGACTTGGAAAAGATCGCCCTGGCGGCAGCCGTGGGCAATCTGGTGCTGGAAGTGGCCTCGGCGTTCACGGGCCTGATCTTCCGTGTGGACAGCGCCAACGTGTATCATCACGCGGCGTTCTACGGGATCTATACCTTTTTCTGCTTTGTCACCATCCTGTATTTTCTGGTGCGGGGGATGCAGACGTTCCGGCGGTATCAGTCCAGCGGCGGCGTCCTGATCGTTCTGGTGGCGCTGTTTCTGGTGGGCGGGGTCTGCATCCAGATGGTGGACAGCCAGCTGAATGTCACATGGCTCAGCGTGGCGGTCTCTTCCATCATGCTTTACAAGTTCTACAGCGACCTCGTCCAGCAGGTGGACGGCCTGACCGAACTCATCAACCGGTGGGGCTATGAGAACTACCTGTCCCATTTCAACGGGCAGGGGGCCATCCTTTATTTTGATGTGGACCATTTCAAGCAGATCAACGACACCTACGGACACACCTACGGGGACCGCTGCCTGCAGGAGATCGCTGACTGCATCCGCACGGCCTACGGTCTGTGCGGAAAATGCTTCCGGAT
This sequence comes from uncultured Faecalibacterium sp., assembly GCA_934526125.1. Lineage (GTDB taxonomy): Bacteria > Bacillota > Clostridia > Oscillospirales > Ruminococcaceae > Faecalibacterium. Next base: position 38,848 of record CAKSZU010000007.1, read on the forward strand.
CGGCGGAGACGAGTTCTGCGTGATCCTGGACCACCGGCTGAACCAGATCAACGGCCTGACCGCGGATTTCATCGGACAGATCAAGGCAAAGCGGGAGGAAGACCCCCGTCTGCCCCGGGTCTCCATCGGCTATGTCCTCTTCGACACCCGGGAGATGAACATCCAGGATGCGGTGACCAGGGCGGACGCGGAAATGTACGCCGCCAAGCAGCAGAACCGCACCCCGGCCCCGGAAGAAAATCAAACATAAAGTGCCTGCTCCCGCCGGCTTTCCTCCGGCGAAAGGGAGCGCACGGTCTGACCGGCCAGAGCCCGCCATTGCGCGGGGGACTGGCCGGTTTCTTTTTTGAACACCCGGCACAGGTAGTTGGCCCCGGAAAAGCCGCACAGGCTGGCGATGACGTCCAGCGTGTACTCCCGGTGGAGCAGCAGCCGCATGGCGGCCTCCACCCGCACCGTGGTCAGGTAGCGTCCCGGCGGGACCCCCACGGCAGCGGTGAAGGTGCGGACCAGATGGCTCTTGGAGACCCCCAGCCGCTCGCTGAGTTCCTCCACCCCGTAGAGGCCCGCGTAGTTGCGGCGGATGTCCTCAATGGCGGCTTCCACCAGCGGCGGCAGGGGCGGGGCGGCGCTGTCGGCCCCCGAAAGCTCACACAGCAGGGCAAAGGCCAGCTGGCTGGCGGCCCGGCTGCGGGGCGCTTCGGCCTCTGCGGCCAGCCGTCCCAGCAGCTCTGCAGCGGCGGGGCAGGTCTCGCCCCGGGCCAGGAAGGGCAGCTCGGTCAGCCCGGCCAGAAGCTGCTGCGGGGCCTGCCCCGTGAGCTGGATGCAGAGCAGGTGGCAGCCGTCCGCCGGGGCAAGGGTCAGCGGGGCGCGGCAGAGCACCAGATGTCCCGCCGCCGCGCTCTGGGGCGGCAGGATGAGGGCGCTGCCGGCCGGGGAAGGGCCTGCGGCGGACAGGGAAGCCGTGCATTTTCCGCTGGAGACAAGGCAGACCCACAGCCCCTCGCCGGTCAGGGTGACCGGCTCCCGGGGCAGCAGGTCCTGCACGGAGCCCAGGGCTGCGGTGGCCGTCCAATCGTAAAGCAATATCTGACACCTCAAATCAATAAAATGCTATTTTATATCACAAAACAATCTGCTATTATAATACCAATGAAAGCACACACCGTCAAGGTGCCAAGCATGGAAAAATGATATGGAGGAAATGACTTATGGCTTCGATCAGCTGCCAGCACATCTATAAGATCTATCCGGGCGCTACCGCTCCTTCCGTTACCGACTTCAACCTGGAGATCCAGGATAAGGAATTCATCATCTTCGTCGGTCCTTCCGGCTGCGGCAAGTCTACCACCCTGCGCATGATCGCCGGTCTGGAGGAGATCTCCAAGGGCGAGATGTACATCGGCGGCCGCCTGATCAACGACGTCCCCCCGAAGGACCGTGATATCGCCATGGTGTTCCAGAGCTATGCTCTGTACCCCCACATGACCGTTTACAAGAACATCGCTTTCGGTCTGGAACTGCGCAAGACCCCGAAGGACGAGATCGACCGCCGCGTCCATGAGGCTGCCAAGATCCTGGAGATCGAGCACCTGCTGGACCGCAAGCCCAAGGCTCTGTCCGGCGGCCAGCGTCAGCGTGTTGCCCTGGGCCGTGCAATGGTCCGTAACCCGGCAGTCTTCCTGCTGGACGAGCCCCTGTCCAACCTGGATGCAAAGCTGCGTACCAGCATGCGCACCGAGATCATCAAGCTGCACAAGAAGCTGGCTACCACCTTCATCTACGTTACCCATGACCAGACCGAGGCCATGACCATGGGCGACCGCATCGTCGTCATGAAGGACGGCATCATCCAGCAGGTCGATACCCCGCAGAACCTGTATGATATGCCCTGCAATATGTTCGTCGCAGGCTTCATCGGCAGCCCCCAGATGAACTTCCTGGACGGCACCCTGACCAAGAGCGGCGATCAGTACGCAGTGGATCTGGGCGGCGACACCATTCCTCTGCCCAAGGAGAAGACCGCCGACGGCAAGCTGGATTCCTACGTCGGCAAGAAGATCAAGATGGGCATCCGTCCCGAGGATATCGATGACGATCCCGAGTTCATGGCAAAGCACGCCGACTGCCACCTGGAAGCTCAGGTCGATGTCTCTGAGATGATGGGCGCCGAGATCTACCTGTACCTGGAGTACAAGGGCAATAAGATGACCGCCCGTGTGGCACCCACCTCCAAGGCCCGCAACGGAGACACCGTCCGCGTTGCCTTCGATCCCCACAAGGTCCATCTGTTTGATGTCGAGACCGAGCAGACCATTCTGAACTGATTGGCTGTTTTGCACACCGCGAAACCGGTCGGTTCCGGCCGAATGCACAAAATCGGAGCCGAAGGTTTGTTTTTTGGTTGACAAATCCAAAAAAGAACGGTACAATAAGGGAGTCCTCAGCCAGAGGATTTTCTATCATTCAAGCCCCTGGTAGCTTACGATCAGCGCGATGGTCCCTAAAAACCAAAGGTATGGTTACAATCCTTCCGT
>CAKSZU010000008.1 GCA_934526125.1 uncultured Faecalibacterium sp.
CTGCCCTTCAGCACCGAGGGCGTGGACTTTGTGATGACCGCCATGTTCGTGGTGATCTTCCTCAACCAGTGGGAGAAGGAAAAGCAGCATTACAGCGGCATCATCGGGCTGGCGGTGCCGCTGGTCTGCCGCCTGATCTTCGGCGCGGGCAGCTTCCTGCTGCCCTCCATGGCCTGCATCCTGATCCTGCTGGCGGCCCTGCGCAGACCCATTGAGAAAGCCGACGGCATCGCGCCGGACCCGGCCAGGGAAGAGGCGGCGGAATGACAACAGTACAGATGGGCATTACCATCGCGGTCTGCACGGCGGCCACCATGCTGACCCGCTTTCTGCCCTTTTTGATCTTTTCCTCCAAGGACCAGGACCCGCCCGAGGTGGTCCGGTATCTGGGGCGGGTGCTGCCCGCCGCCATCTTCGGGATGCTGATCGTCTACTGCCTGCGGAACGTCACGCCCCTGTCGGGCAGCCACGGCATCCCCGAGGCCATCGCCATTGCGGTGACCGTGGCCCTGCACAAGTGGAAGCACCAGACCCTTGTCTCCATTGCAGGCGGCACGGTCTGCTATGTGCTTCTGGTGCAGATGGTGTTTGCCGGTTAGTGATAGAACGTATCGAAGTTGATCTGCCGGTAGAACCGCTGCTGGAGCTGGTCGAAGCTCTCGCAGTTCTGGGCCAGCAGCCACATGACCTTGGTGACCACGGCCTCGATGGTCATATCGTGGGCTTCCAGGAAGCGGAAGCGGTTCTTGACCCGCTTGCCGACCTCGTAGATGCCCACGTCACTGCCCTCGTAGGTGACCTGTGTGGTCAGGATGAGGACCTTATGGGTCTTGTCGTAGTCACCCAGCCCCTCGGCAAAGGCGTCCATCAGCCGCTGAGGGATGCCGCCCACGCCGAAACTTTCCACAATGATGCAGTCGTACTGTTGAAAGATCGCGGGGATCAGCTCCGGGCCGAGGCCCGGGGTCAGCTTGAGCAGAAAGACCCGGGGGTTCAGAGCGCGGCCGAACTCCACCGGTCCGGTGGGCCAGGGCGAGGGCACATACCGCACCAGACGGTCCCCCTGCACCAGAGCCAGCGCCGGGAAATTGACGGAAGCAAAGGCATCGTAGCTGATGGTCTTGTTCTTCTTGGCCCGGGTGCCCGCGATGACGTGGCCGCCGAACACCACCATGACGCCCCGGCTGCCGGGGTCCAGCGCACAGATGACGCTGTCCCGCAGGTTCTTTTTGGCATCGGTGATCTCGTTGGAGATGGGCTGCTGGGCACCGGTGAGGATGATGGGCTTGTCCGCGTTCTGGATCAGGTAGGACAGTGCCGCCGCCGAGTAGGCCAGGGTGTCGGTGCCGTGGCAGATGATGAAGCCGTCGTAGAGGGCGTAGTTCTCCTGCACGGCCTTTGCCATCATGAGCCAGTGTTCCGGGCCGAGGTCCGTGCTGTCGATGCTGCACAGCGCCAGCGTCTCGGGGCAGCAGAGCTGCTGCAGCTCGGGCAGATGGGCCAGCAGTTCGTCGCTGGTCAGGACAGGCCGGAGCCCCTGCGGGGTGCGGACGCTGGCAATGGTGCCGCCGGTGGTGATAAAAAGCAAACGCTGCCTGGACATAGAACGGTTCCTCCACGGTTTTTGAATCTGCTCCAGTATAACACACTCCGGCGGGGATGAAAAGTACAGGCTTTTTGTGGTAAGATAAAAGAAAAAACCAAAACTGCAAAGGAGAGATATGATGCCTGAGATCGTGATCATCGGTTCCGGCCCGGCGGGGGTGTCCGCCGCGCTGTATGCCGCCCGGGCGGGGGCAAAGACCACCGTCCTGACCCGGGGCCACGGTGCCCTGGACCGGGCGGAGCTGATCCAGAATTACTACGGCTTTGCCGAGCCCATCTCCGGTGCCGAGCTGGAGCGCCGGGGCATTGAGGGGGCAAAGGCCGTTGGGGTGGAGTTCGTCACCACCGAGGCCGTGGGCCTGACCTACACCGACCGCCTGACCGTGGAGACGCTGGCGGGGGATTTCCCGGCAGATGCCGTGATCCTGGCCACCGGAGCCTCCCGGGCAGCGCCCCGCATCCCGGGGCTTGCCGGGCTGGAGGGCCATGGGGTGAGCTTCTGCGCCACCTGCGATGCCTTTTTCTATCGGGGAAAGGATGTGGCCGTGCTGGGCAGCGGCGAGTATGCCCTGCATGAAGCACAGGCCCTTCTGCCGGTGGTGAAGAGCGTGACCCTGCTCACCGGGGGTGCGCCGCTGACGGCGCAGTTCCCGCCGGAGGTCGCGGTGCGCACGGAGCCCGTGGAAGCCATCCTGGGCGAGGAGCGGGTCACCGGGGTCCAGCTTCCCGGCGGGGAAACGCTGGAAGTGTCCGGTGTCTTTGTGGCGCAGGGCGTGGCCGGAAGCACCGCCCTGGCCCGGAAGCTGGGGGCCGAAGTGGAGGGAAACCGGATCGTGGTGGACGAGCGGATGCAGACGACTCTGCCCGGCCTGTATGCCGCCGGAGACTGCACCGGCGGGCTGCTTCAGGTGGCCAAGGCGGTCTATGAGGGTGCCGTGGCCGGGACGGAAGCAGCAAAGGCTGTGCGAGGCTGAACAAAAAAGGGACGCTGTGTCTTGCGGCACAGCGTCCTTTTTATGCTTTCTCAGCTCTTGCAGCCGGATTCTTCTTCCAGGCCGGAGAAGTCGCTGGCTTCAGCGATCTTGGTCACGTCGAACTTGCCGTCTGCATCCTTGGGGGCGACGGCGGGGCCGGCCTCCACGGGGTTGGGGATGGCGGCTTCGGCGGCGGGCTCTGCAGCCGGGGCCTCGGCATGGGCGGCTTCCACCGGCTCGTGGGCCGGTGCGGTCTCGGGTTCGGCCGGAGCCTTCTTCTCAAAGGCGGGAGGCCATGCGTCGCCGGGAGCGGCCTTGCCGGCCTCCTGTGCTTCGCCCTCTGCGTAGGCTGCGGCGGTCTTTTCGGCCTCGGCAGCATCCTTTTCTGCTTCTTCGGGGAACTCCACCTTTTCCACGTGGAGCGGGTCCTTGTCGTTCAGGATCTTATCCATCACGACGATGGCGGCACCGGTGACAGCAACGGCTGCGGCGGCACCCAGAACACGGAACAGAGTTTTCATGGTGCGATCCTCCCTGTAAAGTGAGATTTAAGAGAATGTTACGACATCATTCTGCGGCTTTTCGGCGGGCTCCACCGAGAGGGCGGTCAGCACCGGGCCCTTGCCGCGGTAGATGTTGTGGAACTTGTAATTGACCTTGGCGGTCACGGTGACCCAGGCCCGCTGCTCCAGCGCCTTGTAGCCGTCGTAGACGCAGGGGAAGCCCACGAACTGGATATCGGCGGCGCAGCAGGTCATGGCAAAGCGGCCGGGGACGAAGCTGTTCTTGCCGGCGCGGTTGGTCTGGCAGACCTGCGCCAGGAACTTCACGGTCTTGCCCACATACTTCTGGGGCTCGTCCTGGCAGTCCATATACCAGATGCCGTAGTCGTCATCGCCGATCTCCACCACGGGCGCCTCCAGATCGAAAGGCAGCGGGTCGGGGATGTCGTCGTAGGCCACGCTGCCGTCGGCGAACTCATAGGCGATGTCGCACTTGCGGGATGCCTGACGCACCAGCTTGTGCAGCTCCTGCCGGGCGGCGTCGTTGTTGACGGCCTCGGCGCGGTTGAACACGATCAGCTCGCTGCGGGCGATCTTATCCAGCAGCAGGCTTCGCATGGAGTTGTCGCGGGCGTAGGTCAGGGCCGTGGTGCCGTCTGCCGTGGCGATGCACTGGTAGACGATCCAGTTGTCGGGCAGATTGTTGGCCAGGTCCTGCAGCAGCCACATGCCGTTGTACTCGATGACTACGCGGCCGGCATCGGCCTCTTTGGCCAGCTTGGAAAGGTTCTGGGGGTTCAGCTCGGACTTGTCCTCCAGGACCTTCAGGGTCACGCCGGGGAAGGCGAACTTCTTCTCGCTGTACTCCTCTTCGCCCTCCTCGCAGACCAGCAGCAGGGTCTTGTCGCCGGAGTCGAAATTGGGGTCTTCAAAGGTCTCCTGAATGAATTTGGTCTTGCCGCTTTCGAGGAAGCCCACAAACAGGTAAACCGGGATCTCATTTGCCATAACAGGTTACTCCTTCAGAAATCAGCAGCCGAACAGGGCAGCGATGGCCTGTTCGTCCAGTTTGGAACCGATGACCACCAGCTTGCCGCCCACATCGGCACCGCGCTGACGCACTTCCCACTCGCCGGGAACGTAATCGAACTCCAGCCAGCCGTCGGCACCGCCGTCCACGATGCCCTTGGAGCGCAGGATCATGCCGTATTTGCCGCCGTCCAGCTCGGTCAGTGCATGCTCGATGTCAGCCTTGCTGAACTTCTTGGCCGTCTCGACACCCCAGCTGGTGAACACCTCATCGGCATCGTGGTCGTGGTGATGGTGGTGGTGATGGCCGCAGCAGCAGTGGCCGTCCTCATCGTGGTGATGATGCTCATGCTCATCATGGTCATCCTCATGGTCGTGATCGTGGTGGCAGCAGTGGCCGTCGTGGTCATGCTCCTCCTCATGATCGTGGTGATGATGCTCATGCTCGTCGTCATCATCGTGGTCATCGTGGTCATCGTGGTCATCGTGGTCATGATGATGGTGGCCGCAGCTGCACACGCCGTTCTCATCGTAGTGATGATGGTGATGCTCGTGCTCTTCCTCTTCGTCCTCGTGGGTGTGCTCCTCGTTGGCCTTGGCAGCCATGGCGATCAGCTCGGCCTTGAAGTCGTCCTTGGTGGACATGGCGCTGAGGATCTGCTCACCGGTCAGGCTGTCCCAGGGGGTGGTCACGATGGTGGCGGTGGGGTTCTTCTCCCGCAGCATGGCCACGGCAGCGGCGATCTTCTCCTCGCTGGCGGTCTGGGTGCGGCTGAGGATGATGCAGCTTGCGTGGCTGATCTGATCATCGTAGAACTCGCCGAAGTTCTTCATATACATCTTGACCTTGTTCACGTCGGCCACGGTGACGAAGCTGTTCAGCTTCACGTCCAGATGCTCGGCCACGCCCTCCACGGCGCGGGTCACATCGGACAGCTTGCCCACGCCGGAGGGCTCGATGACGATGCGGTCGGGATGGTACTGCTCCACTACCTGCTGCAGGGCGGCGCGGAAGTCGCCCACCAGAGAGCAGCAGATGCAGCCGGCGTTCAGCTCGTTGATCTGGATGCCGGACTCCTTCAGAAAGCCGCCGTCAATGCCGATCTCGCCGAACTCGTTCTCGATCAGGACCACCTGCTGGCCTGCGAAGGACTCTTTGATGAGCTTCTTGATCAGAGTGGTCTTGCCGGCACCGAGGAAGCCGGAAAAAATGTCAATATTGGTCATAATGCTGTTTGCCTCTTTCTTTTTACAAAAGCCCGCAAAGGGCTGTTCAGCAATCAGAGCCGCAGAGTGCTGGCCCGGAAAATCTTACATTCCTATTATAACAAGGCTGTCAATGGAAAAACGGCCTTTTTCAAGAAAAAATTGTAACATTTTTTGCAATTTGGTTGCGTTTTGGCCGGGAAACCTGAAAAAGCAGTGGAGCGGCGATTTCCTGTCGGCCGCTCCGGGGTGATCTCATCGGAACCCGGCAGCCCGGAACCGGCATGATGAGCATTGCAATCTTTGCGCCGGGATGATACAATAATCCTGTTTTCAGATAGGAAAAATGATAGGAGTGTATTACGATGGATTCACAACAATCAAAGCGCAGCGCTTTTTCCGGTAAGATCGGTTTTGTTCTTTCAGCTGCCGGCGCATCGGTAGGCCTCGGAAACATCTGGCGTTTCCCGTATCTGGCCGCAAAATACGGCGGCGGCATCTTTCTCATGGTCTACATCGTGCTGGCCGTCACCTTTGGCTACACCATGATTGTGGCCGAGACCGCCCTGGGCCGGATGACCAAGAAAAGCCCGGTCGGTGCGTTCGGGGCTTTTGGCAAAAGCGGCAAGCTGAAATTTGGCGGATGGATCAATGCGATCATCCCGATTCTGATCGTGCCATACTATTCGGTCATTGGCGGCTGGGTCATCCGGTATCTTTCTGCCTACGTCAGCGGCCATGGCAGCGAGCTGGCACAGGACGGCTATTTTTCTGACTTTATTTCCAGCGGCCTGTCTGCCGAGGTGTGCTTTCTCATCTTTACGGCTTTCACGCTGATCATCATTTTTGCCGGTGTCCGCAATGGCGTGGAACGGGTGTCCAAGCTGATGATGCCTGTTCTGGTGGTTTTGTCTGTTGTCATTGCAATTTACTCCGTCACCCGTCCGGGAGCATTGGCCGGAGTGAAGTATTTCCTGATCCCCAATGTCGCAAACTTTTCGTGGATGACCGTTGTTACTGCGATGGGACAGATGTTCTATTCCCTGTCCATTGCCATGGGCATTCTGGTGACGTTTGGTTCCTATATGAAAAAGGATGTTTCCATTGAGGAATCCACGGAAAATGTCGAAATTTTTGATACGGCCATTGCGATCATGGCCGGTCTGATGATCATCCCTGCTGTGTTTTCCTTCTCCGGCGGTGACCCGGATACCCTGCAGGCAGGCCCTTCACTGATGTTCATCACCATTCCCAAAGTATTTGAGAGCATGGGCTTCGGCCATGTTGTCGGTGTTCTGTTCTTTCTGCTGGTTCTCTTTGCCGCTGTCACAAGCTCCATTGCCCTGACAGAGAGTGCGGTCTCCACCTTTGAAGATGAACTCGGCTGGAACCGACAGATGGCCACTGCCTGCATTGGTATCATCATGGTTGCTTTGGGCAGTCTGTCGGCACTGGGTTATGGGCCTCTGGCCGGGGTAACGGTATTTGGAATGCAGTTTTTGGATTTCTTTGATTTTCTGACGAACTCCGTCATGATGCCGATCGCAGCCATTGCGACCTGCCTGCTGATCGCCCGTGTGGTCGGCGTTGAGAAGATCGAAGCAGAAGTTACTGCAGAGGGCAAGCCTTTCCGCCGCAGAAAGATCTTCAATTTCATGATCCGCTATCTTTGCCCCGTTTTTGCAGCCATCATCCTGATCAGTTCCGTAGCCAATGCACTGGGCTGGATCTCCATGTGATGACAGCCTGCCGACATCTTTCCAAACACCGCAGTGCTCAGGAACTTTCCATATTCTCCACCGGCCCGGAACCGGCATGATGTGCATTGCAATCTTTGCGCCGGGATGATACAATAAGCGGGAGCAAACCACCGCCGCCGGACGTTTTTCCGGCAGATGTAAGAAAGAAGGCTGTTCTTATGAGCATGAATACCGTTCCCGAGCGTCTGGCCGCCCTGCGGGCCGCCATGGCTGCCAACGGCGTAGACGTTTACCTGATCCCGGTGGGCGACCCGCATTCCAGCGAGTACCTGCCCGACCACTACACTTCCCTGACCTATTTCTCCGGTTTCCACGGCGAGAACTCCAATCTGGTGGTCACCCCCACCGAGAGCGCTCTGTGGGCCGACGGCCGCTATTTCGTGCAGGCCGAAAAGGAACTGGCCGGGACGGAGATCCAGCTCCAGAAGATGGGCGAGCCGGGTGTCCCCACGGTAGAAGAGTACTGCGGCAGGGTCCTGCCGGAGAGCGGTGTGCTGGGTCTGTGCGGCCTGACGGCCTCCTGCGGGCTGGTGCGGAAAGTCCAGGAAAAGCTGGACGCAAAGCAGGGCACCATCAAGACCCTGAATCTGGAAGATGAACTCTGGACCGAGGACCGCCCGGCCCTGCCGGCTACCCCGGCCTGGCTGCTGCCCAAAGAGTATGCAGGCTTTTCCCCGGCGGAGAAGCTGGAGCAGCTGCGCGCCCGCCTGAAGGAACTGGGCTGCACGGCCCAGCTGGTGGGCAAGCTGGACAATCTGGCCTGGCTGCTGAACCTGCGCGCCATGGATATCCGCTGCACACCCTACGCCATGGCCTACTGCTATGTGACCCCCGACCGCGCTGTCCTCTTCATCAACACGGCGCGTCTGGGCGAGGAAGCCGCTGCTGAGCTGAAGGCCAACGGGGTGGAGACCGCCGAGTATGACGCCGTGCTGGATCGTCTGGCCGCCGAGACCGAGCCCCAGACCGTGCTGGCTGACCCGGCTTCCGTGAACTATGCCGTTTACGAGGTCCTGACCAACAACAAGGCCCTGACCGTGAAGGACGAGGCCGACCCCCTGCTGCCCATGAAGGGCGTCAAGAACGAGACTGAGCTGGCCCACGACCGGGAGGCTCATCTGCGGGATGCCGTGGCCATGGTGCGGTTCCAGAAAGAGCTGGAAGAGCGTCTGGCTGCCGGGGAAGAGCTGACCGAGCTGACTGTGGACGAGATCCTCCACAAGTACCGCTCGGCACAGGATAAGTTCATCGTGGAGAGCTTCGGCACCATTGCCGCCTACGGCGCAAATGCCGCCATGATGCACTACCACGCCACCGAAGAGGACCACGCAAAGCTGGAAAAGAAGGGCTTTCTGCTGGTGGACTGCGGCGGCACCTATCTGGACGGCACCACCGACATCACCCGCACCTATCCGCTTGGTGAGCTGACCGAGGATGAGAAGCTGTTCTATACCTGGACCCTGCAGTGCCACATCGACATCGCAAAGGCCGTCTGGCTGAACTACTGCGACGGCCACATGCTGGACACCATCGCCCGGGAACCCCTGTGGCGTCATCTCATCAACTACCGCTGCGGCACCGGCCACAGCGTCAGCTTCGTGGGCAATGTCCACGAAGGCCCCCATGCTCTGAACGGCCGCAACACCACGGTGTTCAAGCCGGGCATGATCGTCACCGACGAGCCGGGCGTCTACGAAGGCGGCCAGGTGGGCATCCGCATCGAGAACGAGCTGGAGTGCGTCCACAAGGCCGACAATCAGTACGGCACCTTCCTGGGCTTCCGCCCCATCACCTTTGTGCCCATCGCCACCTCCCCCGTGGTGCCCGGCGTCCTGACCCGGGACGAGCTGGACTGGCTGAACGCCTACCACCGCGAAGTCTTTGAGAAGCTGGCTCCCCGCCTGAACGAAGAGGAACGGGACTGGCTGGCAAAGAAGTGCGCCGCCATCGGGGCCTGACCCTGAAAACAAAAAAGGCAGACGGCCATCCGGCCGTCCGCCTTTTCTTTATTGCTTATGGGTGCGCCAGTAGGCCTTGGCTTCCTCGATGACCTTTTTGAAGGGGCCGGAGGGGTAGGTACTCTCGGCAATGTCCACCAGGAATTTGTACAGCTGCGGCCGCACCTCCTCGTACATCCCCAGCCGGGTGTAGAGGTCCTTGTAGTAGCGGAAGGTCTGCACCTTGTTCTGCACGATGGTGGCGGGGTTGATCTGGGTGTGGCAGATGCTCTGGGGGTTCTGGACATAGTAGTAGCCCGGGGTGCCGATGGAGACGAACCGCTCCGCGAACCGGATATACTGCAGGTTGAAGACCAGATCCTCGGCCCACTTCATCTCGCTGGCGAACTGGACGTCGTTCTCCACCAGAAGATCCCGGCGGTAGAGCTTGTTCCACAGGACGCTGTAAAAATAAGAGGCGGGCTTGTCCATCAGACGCAGGGCAAAGGTGTCCTTGTCGTAGACCCCGGCGGGCAGGAAACCGTACTCCCGCACTTCCGGCGGGCGGGCAACGCTCATGACGCCCAGATCGTCCTGGATCTTTTCCAGCACCTGCTCCGGCTTGGAGGCCCCGGCGGGGATGACCATCTTGTAGGGCGCAATGACCAGATCGGCGTTGTTCTCCTCGGCGGCGGCGACCAGATGCCCGGTGAAGTCCGGGTCGATGTAGTCGTCGCTGTCCACGAACTGGACGTACTGGCCGCCGGCCAGCTTCAGCCCCAGGTTCCGGGTATCGGAAACGCCGGAGTTGTCCTTGTCCACCAGCACGATGCGGCTGTCTTTGGCCCGGAACTCCTCGCAGACAGGCAGGCTCTGGTCCCGGGAGCCATCGTTCAGGATGATAAGCTCCAGATTCCGGTAGGTCTGGTTCAGGATGCTCCCGATGCAGCGGGCCAGATGCGTCTGGGCGTTGTATACGGGCAGGATGATGCTGACGAGCGGCTGATTCATAGCGGCGTCTCCAATCTCTTTTTTCAGTCCATGATACTCCCCTGCGGCGCAAATTGCAAGCGTTGTGCGGTGGAAAAGGAGGATGTAACGATGAACTTTCACATTGCGGTGTGCAGTCCGGACCCGGTGCTGCGGGGCCGGGTGAAGCGCCACTGTCTGGAATACTATGCCCGCCGGGCCGACGGCTGTGTGGTGGAGCAGCTCTCCGGCGTGGCCGAGCTGCTGAAACGGGAGACCGAGGGGGTGCGGTACGAGCTGTACCTCATCGAGCTTTCCACGGCCAACCCTGCGGCGGGCCTGCAGGCAGCGGCACAGCTGCGGCAGCGGGGCTGCCGGGCACCGCTGGCCTTTCTGGCCCACACCACGGCCTACGCCTACGAGGCGTTCCGGGTGGATGCCATGCAGTATCTGCACATCCCCTTCCGTCCCGAGCAGCTGACGGCCCTGCTGGACCGGGCCACCGAGCCGGAGTACGGCCCGGTGATCGGCGTCACCACGGCAGCGGGGCTGCGTTCCCTGCCCTTTGCGGACATTGAGTATCTGGAATGCACCCACCATGTGGTCCACTTCCACCTTGCCAGCGGGGAGGATGTGGCGTCCCTCTCGCTGCGGGTGCCTTTTTCGGAGGTGGCAAAACCCCTGCTGGCGGATGACCGCTTCGTGCAGCCCCACCGTTCCTACATCGTCAACCTGACGGCGGCGGCCCAGCTCTCCGCCGGGGAGCTGTGGATGCGCAGCGGGGCAAGGGTGCCCATCCCCCGCGGCCGCGAACCTGCCGTCCGCGCCGCCTTCCGGGCGTTTCTGGAAAAATGAAAAAACGGCCCCCATCCCTGCACCGGGTTCTTCCCGGCGGGGATGGGGGCCGCTGCGAGTTTCCTCAGCCCTCCGCACCGGCGGGCTCCGCCTCTGCGATGCCGTCGGCGGTGTGGATCCACTTCCCGCTCTTCAGGCGGTGGATGCACCACACGGATTTGATGGCAAAATCCACCCGCAGTGCCAGGATGGTCAGCCAGGCGGGCCAGCCCAGCAGCAGGCCGCCCACGCCGCCCAGCGGGATGGATACCAGCCACATGAACAGGATGTCGGCTTTCATCAGGAAGCGGGTATCGCCGCCGCCCCGCAGAACGCCTTTGGTCATGACGGACTGGATGCACTGGAAGAACACGATCACCGCGTAGGCCCCCATCATCTCCTCGGTCATGAGGATGGTCTCGGCGTTCAGGCTGTACATGGCAATGGTCAGCGGGCCGCAGGCCAGCACCATCACGGCGGCGATCAGGCCGAAGAAGATGCTCAGCACATAGAACGTATAGCCCTGCTGCATGGCCTTCTCGCGGGAGCCCTCGCCCAGGGTGTGACCGGTGACGATGCTGGAGGCATTGGCGATGCCCTGGATGACCACGGTGAACAGGCGGTCGATGACCTGACAGATGGCGTTGGCGGCCACCACGGCGGCGCCCATGTGGCCCAGGATCACGCTGATGATGTTGCTGCCCAGACCCAGCAGGCCGTCACTGACCAGCACCGGCAGGCCGAGACGGAGGTAGTTGGAGAAAAACTCCTTACTGGGCATATGCAGCAGATGCCGGAACCGCAGGCCCAGCTCCTTGTCCTTGAAAAGGATGTAGCCGAAGGTGACCAGAAACTCCGAGGTGCGGGCCAGCAGTGTGCCCAGCGCGGCACCGGCGATCTCCATCCGGGGGGCACCGAACTTGCCGAAGATGAAGGTGTAGTTGGCGATCATGTTGACCACGAAGGAAACGCAGCTGACGATCAGGCCAAGCTGTGCCTGCCCCACCGAGCGCATCAGCTGGGCCGCCACAAGGCTGGTGCCGTGGATCACGAAGATGAAGGCAGTGATCCGCAGATACCGTACGCCCTGCGCCACCACATGGGCTTCGGAAGTGTAGATGCCCATGATCTGCGCCGGGAAACACCAGGTCAGCACCGCAAAGAGTGCCGCCAGCGCAAGGGCCATCCGCAGGGCCATGTTGAAGGTCTGGCGCACCTTCTCCACCTCCCGGGCACCCCAGTACTGCGCGGCCAGCACACTGCTGCCGCCGATGATGCCCATACAGAAGATGGTGAAGAAATTATAATACTGGTTGGCCAGACTGGAAGCCGAGATCTGCACCTCGCCGAACTGCCCCAGCATGATGGTATCCAGCATGTTGACGCCCATGTTGATGGCCTGCTGCAGCGCCACCGGCAGCATGATGCTCAGCACCCTCCGATAGAATTTTTTGTCGGTCACCAGCTTGAATTTCTGCGCGGCCACCTGCCACTCCTCCTTTTGCACCTTGTTTTATATCGAACTGAATACGGAAACAAAAAAGGCAAAAATGCCCTGCTGTTCTTATAGTACAACATCAGACCCGACAGAACAACCGCAAAACAAACCTAAATTTTACATGGATTTTAGTGATATATTACAATGTTCCGCTTTTTTGAACGGTTTCATCCAAATCATGAATTGTTTCGTTCGGGACATTTCAGCGACTCTTTGACTTCCTGAATTTTCCAGCTGAAACAAAATGAAAGAAAACCGAAATCAAAAGTCCGGAATTTGAAATTTTGTGTCATTCGTCAAAAATAACAACGAAAATTGTCTAAAAAGCAGGTTGACTTGTTGAATGACTTCGGGCAAAATGGACAAAAAGAGGGCTTTTAGTGCAAAAATCCTTGTGCGGACCATTGGAGGAGGCGCCCCTCCCGATGGTGTAGGATGCACCGCAGCCCGAATCGTCAAGAAACAAAAGGAGGCAAAATTCTATGACATCCCAGTTGATCATCACGCTGGCGGTCCTCGCCTTTATGATCGTTATGTTCGTGTGGCAGAAAGTGCCCATGGGCGTGACCACCATGACCTGCTGCGCCCTGCTGGCAGCGTTCGGCATTCTCTCCCCTTCCGAAGCCTTCGGCGGCTTCACCAACAACAGCATCATTCTGGTAGCCCCCATGATGGCCCTGAGTGCCGCCATCACCAAGACCAGCATCGTGCCCTATATCCGCAATAAGGTCAACAGCCTGAGCGGCAAAAAGGGCATCGTTCTGATCCTGTTCTTCTATCTGATCGTCATCGCATTCGTTCAGTTCATCCCCGCAACGGCGACCTTCTCCATCATGATCGTGTTCCTGGCCTCCCTGAGCAATGACGGCGAAGTCACCCCTACCCGTCTGTTGATGCCGATGCTGGGCATCAGCTGTGCCTGGAAGGGTTTTCTGCCCATCGGCATGGGTGCCACCAGCTTTGCCACCATCAACGCCATTTACGGCACCATCATCACCGATGAAAACTACTGGCTGGGTATGTTCGACAAGTTCAAAGTCTCGATCCTGCCGGTGGTCTGCCTGACCATTTACTGTCTGGTTGCCTGGAAGATCCTGCCCCGGCAGGGCACGGTCAACGCTTCCGAGGCAAAGGAAGTCAGGGAGACCAAGACCCTGCCCAAGGCGCAGGAGACCCTGATTTACGTCGTGTTCATTGCGGTCATGGTCATTCTGGTCCTGAACAAGTGGACCGGTAAGCTGATGTACGTTGCTCCCGCTCTGGGCGTTCTGGTCCTGATCTACGGCAAGGCCCTGAGCGTTCCCGAAGTGACCAAAGCTCTGACCGCTGACATGATCTTCCTGATGGCCGGTGTTCTGGGCGTGGCAGCTGCCATGACCAAGTCCGGTGCCGGTGACCTGATCGGCAACGCCATCCTGAGCGTTCTGGGCGGCCATCCCTCTTCGCTGGCAGTCATGTTCCTGTTCAGCACCGTCTGCATCATCATGACGACCCTGATGTCCAACTCCGCAACATCCAACATCCTGTATACGGTCGGTGCGACCGTCTGTCTGGCAGGCGGCTGGGACCCCCGCGGCATCATGCTGATCATTGCCATCGCGAACATTATTTCGCTGGGCTTCCCCTCCGGTGCAGCTGAGACGGCGCTGATCTATGCAGCCGGCAACTATAAGGTCTCTCAGGTGGCAAAGTTCACGATCCCCTACATCATCATCGCGATCATCACCATTTCGCTTTCCGCCAACTTCTTCTATCCGATCTACGGCTAAATCACGCATAGAATATGACATTTTATATCAGGAGGTTTTATCGTATGGAAAAGAAATTCTTTTATGCTTCCACCGCAGGCCGTCTGGGCATGAGCAAGGAAGCACTTGCCACCCACTGGGAACACGCCATCCCTGTCTACCGCAATGCGCCCCATGTCTGGAACGTGGGCGGACAGGACAACGTGGCGGCATTCCTGATCGATACCGGGGCCGGTCTGATCCTCATTGATACCGGTCTGTGCCCGGAGACGCTGTATCTGCTGATCGACCGCGTCTGGCGCTCCGGCCATGACCCCAGGGACATCAAGAAGATCTTCCTGACCCACTGGCACGGGGATCACTCCAGCTGCGCCCGCTATCTGCACGAGATGACCGGTGCCGAGATCTGGCTGTCCAAAGAGGACGAGGTGGAGCATCAGCGCTCCCTGCACGACGAGGAGTTCAAGAAGCACATCCCGCCGATGGAGATCCCCGACTACACCGTCACCAATTTCTACGATGACGACAAGCCCATCGTCATGGGCAACATGACCATCCGCACCAGGCTCTGCCCCGGCCACACCCCGGGCGTGACCAGTTTCTTCTTCGAGGATACCGACGAGAAGACCGGAAAGACCTACCGCTGCGCTCTCCACGGCGGCCTGGGCGTCAACCCCATGATGCGCCCGCAGAACCTGACCGAGCTGGGCTACCCGGTCGAGATGGCACATCGCTTCATCCGGGACTGCTACGAGCTGGCCAAGCTGCCCGTGGACATTGCCCTGTCCAGCCACCTGAACCAGGCCAACATCCTGCCCAACATCCCCAAGGACCCGGATGATTACACCGTCTTTGTGGCAGACTATGCCTGGGCGGATGTCCTGATCAACCGCGCCGACGCCACCAAGGAGTTCTACCCTGAGATCTACGCGACCGACGGAAACTGATCCGATCTCCGATACGATGCACAAACCGCAGGCCGGGAAACCGGTCTGCGGTTTTGTGCTGCCCTGCGCCCCGGAAACAACAGAACACCCCCGGCAGCCGTGTCTGCCGGGGGTGTTCTGCTTTTAGAAGGATTGTCTGATAAAAGGGATTGGCAAGGTTTGGTGATTGTAAGGAGAAACTGATGAACACACGGGGAAATTTCTGTGGCAGATCCGCAGGCGCTCCGGCCTTCCGGACTCTGACCATAAGATACCGCAGGTGCGCGGTTTTTACAATTGGCGAATCGCCAAAAAAATCCGCCCGGAATCGGCATTCTGACACAGTTTGCAGAAACTGAAATCAACGGTTCATTCCGGCGTTGCAAACGTTTCCTGCGCCAGACGGATCAGGGCCTGGCATGCGGGAGAAGGCTCGGCGTAACGCGGAACGGCGCATACAAAATCAAACGAGGGCGCGTTTTCCAATGCAAAGATCCTGCAGTGTTCGAGGCGGTCGGCACTGCGTCTGGGCAGGAGTGCGGCTCCGTAACCGGCATCTGCCATCCGGGCGAGATCATTCCAGCTGTCGGCTGTGTAAAGCGAGATCGGGTACAGATGCTCCCGCCGGAGGAGGCGGTCCGCAAGTTCTCTCCCGAACTGCTGTTCGTCCGGCAGAACGAACGGCAGGCAGCCGCAGGCTGCCAGACCTCCATGGAGGATCTCTTCGGTGACCATCGTCTCCGGAACGGCGAGACAAAGCGTTTCGTGCTTCAGCGGGATATATTCCAGAAGACTGATTGGTTTGATGGCACAGAGAAAAGAAAGGTCAGCAAGACCGTTGGTCAGGTATTGTTTGGCTGTATGTGTTGTGGTGACCATCCGCTCTACTTTCAGCTGCGGAAATTGCTGGTGCAGCTCTGGAAGGAGCTTTTCCTCCAGTAGGTGGCAGATCTCAGCCGAGCCGGTGACCCGCAGGTTTCCCTGCTTCTGCCGAAGCTGCTCGATGCTCTGGTAGGTCTCGTCCCGGATCTGCACCATCTCCCGGGCACCCTTCAGATAGATCTGACCGGCCCGGGTGGGCACCAGCCGCCGGTTCACCCGGGTGAACAGCGGCCAGCCGGCTTCCCGTTCCAGTTTTGCCAGACATTGCGTCATGGCCGGTTGGCTCAGATGAGCCTGATCTGCCGCTTCCGACAGGCTGCCTGTTTCGGCAATGAGCAGAAGATATTCCAATGCGTGAACGTCCATGGCGGTTCCTTTCTTCAGATCGAAAGCAGTTCCTGAAGGTAATTCCAGGCCGCTGTCTTTTCGGCGCCGCTGCGCATGACAAGGCAGGCATAGTTGTAGAGTTTCGGCCGCAGGGAGAAGGGCGACACCGGGTCCCGGGGCGAGAAACAGTTCCGAGGGATGATGGCGGCACCGTACCCGCTGCAGACCGTCTGGTACAGGATGTTGGTGTTGGAGCTCTGGAAGATGATCTTCGGGTGGATGCCCGCGTTCCGGAACAGCTGCTGCAATACCGGATAATAGGACATCTCCTCGCTCGGCATCATGAAGGGCAGGCCGTCCAGCCGCTGCAGCGGCAGACTGGGCAGCTCGGAGCCAGCCGTCAGAGCAGAAGCGTCATAACCAAGCGGATGCTGGTCGGGCAGGACGATGATCAGTTCGGAACTTCGCTTGACAAGATGCTCTGCCGGGCAGGCGTCCGGGTCCGGCAGGCTGCAAAGCGCAAAGTCTGCCCGGCCCTCCTGCACGAGCCGGAGGGCCTCCCGGTTGTAGCTTTCTATGAACTGGAGCTGCACCGACGGGAACCGGCTGGTAAAGGTCCCGAAGACCCGGGCAAAGACCTTTGCCCCGCCGCCGGGCGTCCCCGCTACCCGTAGGCAGGAGACCTCGCTGCCGCCAAGGTCCGCCAGAGCCGCCGCCGTGCGCTGCCAGACCGACAGCATCCGGCGGGAGCCGTTCAGATAGAGCTGCCCCGCCGGGGTCAGCGTGATGCCCTTGCGGCTGCGGAGGACCAGCTTTGTGCCCAGCTGCGCTTCCAGATTGTCCAGCCAGCCGCAGAGCCCCGGCTGCGAGACCCCCAGCCGCCGGGCAGCTGCGGTAAAGGATCCTTCCTGCGCCAGCGCGATGATATACTGCTGCGATGTGAGGTTCAAGACGGCATTCCTCCTGATTATAATTTCTGCTTATAGTATACATCACTTTTTCCGGATTGAAAAGAGCGGATGGATGAAATATACTAATGTTACAAACAGCTGCATGCAAAAATAAGTCAAAACCACAAGCAAACTCCGGAGAAGAATAACCAAAACCGATGAATATCAAAGGAGTGAATCTGTTATGAGTATCCCTCTGATCCTGACCCTTGTCACACTGTTCGTGGTCGTGATCATGTTCCTGAGCGGCAAAGTCAATTTCGGCTGGATCGGTATGTTCTGCGCCACCTTCCTGTGCGCCACCGGCGTGCTGAGCTTCAAGGATGCCTACGCCAACTTCGCAAGCACCAACGTGGTCATGGTCGGCGCCATGTTCATCCTGGCCGGTGCCCTGAGCAAGACCACCCTGGTGGATCATGTCCGGAACTGGATCATGAGCAAGGGCACCAGCGGCCGTTCCATCGTCTTTCTGTACCTGCTGGGCTCCATCCTGCTGACCCAGCTGGTCAGCCCCCTGGGCGTCATCGCCATGCTGCTGCCCCTGACCGCAGCGCTGGACGAGAACTCCCCCGTGCAGCCTTCCCAGCTGCTGTATCCCGGCGCGGTCTGCTCCCATGCTTCGCAGGCTATGATCCCCATCGGCGCAGGCCTGACCTACTTCGTCACCGCCAACGCTCTGATGGAGGCCAACGGCGCCGAGCAGCGCTTCACCATGTTCGATAAGTCTGCCGTGGTCTTCGTCCCCGCTCTGGTTGCTTTCCTCTATATGGCCTTTATCGGCTGGAAGCACTTCCCTGTCATCAAGATCAATGCGGACAAGATCGATGAGAGCCGTGCCGGCAAGGCAAAGAAGATCGACCCCAAGACCGAGAAGGTCATCTACATCGTCTTCATCCTGACGATGATCGCTATCTGCTTCAACAGCTATCTGCCGTTCCCCATGTACATTATCCCCATCATCTCGGATCTGATCCTGGGCGCTCTGGGCTGCGTCAATATGAAGGAAGCCAAACAGTTCACCAACTTTGAAACGATCCTGATGCTGGCAGGTCTGCTCTGTCTGGCAACCGCCATGCAGCAGACAGGTGCAGCAGATCTGGTGGCAGATTTTATCGTCAAAGCACTGGGCGGCAATCCCTCGCCGCTGGCCATCATGATCGCCTTCTATGTCGTCGGCGCAACCCTGACCCAGATCATGAGCAATACGGCTACTTACAATGTGCTGATTCCGCTTGCCATCATTACTTGTGTGAGCCGTGGTGTTGATCCCCGCGGTGTCGTTCTGGCTATTTCCTGCGGCACCACCGGTGCGATGCTGACTCCCATGTCCTCCCCCTCCATCGCCATCGCCTTCGGCGCAGGCGGCTACAAGATCAAGGACGTTTTTCTGGCCTGCCTGCCGCTGTGGGTCCTGTACGGAATCACCGTCATCATTATGGCAAATCTCCGGTTCCCCATGGTATAATCACAGTATGAGAGGTAATATTCTATGAAAATAACTGAAGTAACTACCTATTCCGTCCATACCACCCAATTCCGCAACTTCAATTTTGTCCGGGTCGATACGGATGAGGGAATCCATGGCGTGGGTGAGCTGTTCTGCATCGGTGCCGACAAGGCCACGGCGGAAATGGTCAAGTACGTCTCCGAGTGGGTTGTCGGCATGGACCCGCTGGACCGGGAGCGGATCCAGAAGCGGATCCTGAACTACTCCCGCTTCCCCGGCGGCAGCATCCTGTACACGGCCGCCAGCGCCATCGACCTGGCCCTGTGGGACATCGCAGGCAAGATCGCCAACCTGCCGGTCTATAAGCTGGTGGGCGCGGTGCGGGACCGGGTGCCCGTCTACTGCCACACCATGGGCAAGGACAGCAAGGCCGCGCTGGAAATGCTGCAGCCCAAGATCGAGAAATACGGCTACAAGGCCTGCAAGGTCGGCGTGAAGGGGCTGGGCTACTTCCCGAACGGCTCCGCCGAAGCCCGCCTCGTGGAGATGTTTGAGGGGATGCGGAATGCCCTCGGCCCCGACTACGAGATCGGCATCGATATGCAGAGCAAGATCTACGAGCCCCGGGAGGGCCGCCGGGTGGCAAACCTGATCGAGCCCTACCGCCCCTTCTTCGTGGAGGAGCCCATCCGTCCCGATAATCTGGAGGCATGGTCCGAGATGGCACAGGGCCTGAACGTCCCGCTGGCCACCGGCGAGCAGATCTTTGATCCCTACACCTGGGAGCGCCTGCTGGCCCTGCACGCCGTGGATCTGCTGCAGCCGGACATCCTGCTCTGCGGCGGCTTCACCGGCATGAAGAAGATCGCCGCCATGGCCGAACCCAGCTTCCGCAAGCTGAGTCCCCACAACCCCCTCAGCACCCTGGCAAACTGCATCAACGTCCATTTCTGCATGTGTACCTACAACACCACCTTCCTGGAGAACGAACCCCGGGAGGAGGGACTGGACGCAGAACTCGTCACCGATGTGCTGAAGGTGAAGGACGGCTTCATCACCCCCAACGACAAACCGGGCTGGGGCATGGATCTGGACTACGACTTCATCGCAAAGCACGAGCCCATCGTCTGGAGCCGCGTCAAGCTGGATTCCCCCACGGCCTACACCCTGGGCGGTGCACCCCACATCATGTGATGTGACACTTTCTCTGGCCTTTTTTCTGGTCGGTTTTCTTCATAAGCAAAACCCGGGAGAGCCTCTTGTGCAGGCCCTCCCGGGTTTTGTGTTGTGTATGATAGAAACAGGAACTTCTCAGAACCTGCAGAAGCCCAGACAGACGCCCATGCCGAAGAAGAGGGCGGAACGGACGAGAGCGGACAGCACAAAGTGCCGGGCCGGGTCCAGGGCGGGGCGGCTGAGGCTGCCCCGGGGGCAGGTGTCCACGCAGGCTTCACAGCCGATGCACTCGCCGCTGCGCAGGCTCGCGGCGTCCGGCTTCAGGCCCACGGGGCACCGGCGGGCGCAGGCGCTGCAGCCCGGGATGCAGTTTTCGGCATTCCGGTGGAGCAGCGAGCAGGGCAGCACCGGCAGCAGGGCGAACACCGCCCCCATGGGGCAGAGGAACTGGCAGAAGAACCGGGGGTGAAGGGCCATGCCCAGCAGGATGAGGAGGAACAGTGCGATGCCCACCCCGAAGCCCTCCGGCGGGAGCCGCAGGGCGGTCAGCCGGGAAAAGACCTCCCACGGGCTGGTGCCGGTGGTTTTGTCATAGATCCCGGCCGCGCACAGCCCGGCGATGAAGGCCAGCAGGGCGTATTTGATCCACTGCCCGTACCGCACGGCCCGCTCGGGCAGGCGGAACGGGGCCCGGCGGTGAAACAGCTTTTTCTGGATCAGGGAGGACAGGGCATAGACCGCATCCCCCAGCCCGCCGAAGGCGCAGACATAGCCGCAGAAGAACCGCCCGAACAGGAGGGTGAACCCGCACAGGCCCAGAAGCGAGAGGGTGAAGCTGTCCGCCTGCAGCACCTCTCCGGCACCGATCCGCTGGAACAGCAGTTTCACCCCGTTGAACCCGGCCACGAAGGCACCGGGCATGGAGAAAAAGAAGAAGACCTGAAGGGCGGCCCGCAGCAGGGCACGGCGTTTTTTGGCCTGCTGGTGCTGCTGCGCCGCCGTCAGGGGCTTTTTTTCGGAAGTCTGCATCATACCGCCGCCTTTCCCAGTGCGTCTGCCACGGCACCGATCAGGCCCTCGGAGGTGAGGGTGGCACCGGAGACGGTGTCGATCCCGTCGGTGGACTGGGCGGACAGGATCTTGTCCAGCACCGGCAGGGACTGCGTGTAATAGGGCTTGTCCTCCCCGTCCGCGCTGAGGACGGAGATGTCCGTCAGCTTGCCGTCCGCGATGGTCACCGACACGGTGATCTCGTCCCCGAAGCCGAAGGCGCTGCCCTCATAGGTGCCGTCCCGGCAGCCGCTTTCGGCGGCGGTTTCCTGTTCCGCTTGTGCCTGCAGGACCGAGGCGTTCCAGGATTCGGCGTCCGCGATCTCTTTCTGGCGGGCCGCAACGGCATCGGCCCGGGTCAGGGCAACGCTCTGGTACAGCCACAGCACCCCCAAAATCAGCAGAAGATCCAGGGTGCGGAGGATAAAGTTTTTGTATTTCATTCTGCTTCTCCTCCTTCCGGTTCGGTCTGAGAATCTGCTCCGGCATCCGGTGCCGGTTCTGCGGCAGAGACTGCGGGTTCGGAGTCCGGCGGCAGGGCGCGGAACACCACCTCAGAGGTGCTGTCGGCGCTCTGCTCCGGGAACAGGCGGGCCCAGAGGTCCTGTGCCCACTCCCGCAGGGAGTCCGCCGGTGCCGGGGTCTCCTCCGGCTGGGTTTCCGGGGCCGCAGGCTCCGATCCTGCCGGACTGGCAGGATCAGCGGGGGCGCTCTCCGCCGGTTCCGCGGGGACAGACTCCGCAGGGGGTTCAGAAGCGGCGGCTTCGCCGGTTCCGGAGTCGGCGGGCAGGGACTCCGGCGTTTCTTCCGCCGGGTCCGTCTGGGCGGCGGCCTTGCTCAGGGCCAGCTTCACCGCGTTGAGGATGCCGGTGGAGGAGTAGGTAGCACCGGACACGGCATCCACCTCAGGGGTGCCCTGCTCCAGAATGGAAGCAATGACGCTTCGGGCCTTGTAATAGTAGGAGGAAGTCTCCCCTGCGTGGTCCAGCACCGTGATGTCGGTGATGGTATCCCCGGCAAGGGTCACCTGCACCGTGATGGGCCCGCCGAAGCCCTCGGCCGAGGCGGTGTACACGCCGTCCCGGTACGCGGAGGGCGGGGTGAAAGGTTCCTCCACCGGGGCACTCTCCGGGGCGGGGGTCTCCGCCTGGGGCGGCAAGGGGTTATTGACGACCTCGCCGGTCAGGGCGTTCCGGATGGCACCCAGAATGCCCCGGGAGGTGTAGGTGGCTTCGGATACGGCGTCCACTTCCCAGGTCTGCTCGGTCAGGACGGTGGTCAGGAGCCGTTTGGCCCGACGCAGGAACGCCGGGGTCTCATGGGAGGCGTCCAGAAGCTTCAGGTCGGTGATACGGCCGTTCTCCATGGTCACCTGCACCCGGACCCGGCCCCCGAAGCCCCGGGACGAGCCGGTGTGGACGCCGTCGGCATAGGGCAGAGCGGGCAGCGCTTCTTCCTCTTCCGGCTCCTCTTCTGTTGTCTCCTCCGGCAGAGCGGCGGCCTGCACGGCGATGGGGTCCAGCCGCTCCGGCACCTCGGCCAGAACCGGCCGGGTGCGGGGCAGGGTGCCCAGCACGGCAGCCGCCACGGCAAGGGCCGGGAGAAGCTGGACCAGCGGCCGCAGCTTCGCACCGGATAGTTTTTCTGTTCTCATACGATCCCCTCAGAACACGGAAAACAAGGGGCTGGTGTCAGCCCCTTGTTTTCCTTCGTTATCTCAGTACAGATGCCTGCCGGAAACCCGGATCAGGCGGCCTGCAGGTTCTGCAGAGCCTCGGTCAGATGAGTGACCTGCTCCAGCACGGAAGCCTTGTAGGCGTTGGGGTTGGCCAGCAGCTCGACGCTCTCGTCCAGCTCGGTCTCCAGGTTGGCAAAGCTTGCAGCGGTGTACTGTGCCTTGACTTTTACATTTGCCTGGTCCACCAGAGACTGCAGGGCAGCGCGGTCGGAAGCATCGGCCAGCTCATGCTTTGCGATGTTGTCGCTGGTGACCTGGAACTGGATGACCGTGTCGGTGTAGCCCAGAGCGCGGAGGGTGATGGTCCAGTAGCCGGTGCCGTCGGTGCCTTCGGGGAACTGTGCGCGGCCGGAGTCGGTCATGCCCAGCTGGATGCCCATGGACTTGTGCATCCAGTTGTCGGCGGCGAACTTGGTGCCGTAGACGGCCTTTGCGTGGGTGAAGGTGCTGTCATCGCCGTAGTAGGTCCAGACAACGGACTGCATCCGGGAGCCCAGCTCGCCGTAGCTGCCGGTCAGGTCCACACGGATGCTCTCGCCGAAGCTGCCCACATCGGAGCCGCTCTTCACGGTGACGATCAGATCGCTTGCGCTCTTCTGATCTTCCCCGGCAAGGCCGGAGCCGCTGCCCTTGTGGGCGGCGGAGAAGGTGTAGCCGTCACCGCTCTTCTGAGCATACTTCAGGCCGTTGGTGTTGGCATCCACGGCAGCGGTCAGGGTGTAGGAGTGCAGCTGGCCCTCGGAGTAGCCGCCCACCAGCTCGCCGCCGTTCTTCACAACGGCGTATTTGGAGCAGAAGTCATCCAGATCCGAAGTCTTGACGCGGACAGGCACATACTTGGTGCCGGTGATCTCGTAGTGGTCCATCTTGACGGTGGTGCCATCCGGTTTGGTGACGGTGCCGCGGTTCCAGCCGTAACCGGTGCCGTCGGCGGTGTAGAAGGTCTTGCCGTCATCGCTCCAGTGGGAGACAGTGTAGCTGCTGCCGTCCACAGCGTAGATAGTGGCTGCCTGCTGGAAGCTGCCGCGGTGCAGGCCGTGGTTTGCGGTGGCACGGGAGACGGCGTCATAAGCGCCCTTGTCGTGTTCCTCGTGGCTGTCCAGCTGGTCGGAAGAAGCGGTGCTGCCTGCGGCATACACGCCCTCGTTGGCCCAGTATTCGCTCCAGTCCAGGGCAGCGTACAGATAAGTGTACTGCTTGCCGGTGAACAGGTTGATGACATCCTCGATGCAGTTCTCGGAGGCATCGGGTGCTGTTGCAAAGGCGGGGGCTGCCATCAGGCTCAGGGCCATGGCGGCGGACAGCACCAGGGAAAGAATCTTCTTCGGTCTCATGAAAACACTCCTTTCCTGTTTCAAAAAAGCCGATGTGCTTGTTAGCAAGAACTAACTTTCAATGCAAAAGAAAATCGGCTTTTATTAGCATTCACTAACCGACGGGTCAATTATAGAAAACCATTCCCTGCTTGTCAAGAGGCGGAGCAAAGATTTTTGGACGGCCGGTCAAAAAGGCCCACACCGTACCCAACCCCAAGGTACACCACAGGCCGCAAACTGAACTCCTGTATCCAATGCCCCTGTAAAATCATCTGCAATAATCAGCAGGCGTGGCATCCATCTCGTCCTCCTTACTTATTTGTGATTTTATCATAGCGCATTTCTGATCTACCCGCACGGTCTCTGTTGCACTTAAAACGTATCATTTTGAAACGGACCTGGATTTTTCACGGGGCATACCATGAAAAACGTTTCGTTTCAGAACGCTTTTCCCTTCTTTTTCCGGAAATATCTGTTATAATAGTCTCAAAGATGAACGGAGGATGTTTATGGTCAAGACACATACCCGAATTCTCGGCATAGCGCCTTATGATGGAATGCGTACTGCCATGAAGCAGGCCGCACAGACGTACCCGGAAGTTGAGCTGGACGTCTTTACCGGAGATCTGGAGGAAGGCAAGGCCATTGTACAGCAGGTGCCGCCCAATGCCTACGACTGCGTCATCTCCCGGGGCGGCACAGCTGCCCTGATCCGGCAGGTCACGGATCTGCCGGTGGTCGATATCCAGATCTCGGTCTATGATGTGCTGCGCACGATGAAGCTGGCCGAAAACTACACCAGCCTTTACGCCATCGTGGGCTTTCCCAGCATCACCGAACCGGCGCATACCCTGTGCAGCCTGCTCGGGTTCAATCTGGACATTCTCACCGTCCACAGCGCGGCCGAGGTCTCCCATACTCTGGAACGGCTCAAGGAGGGCGGTTACCGGATGGTGGTCTGCGATATGGTCACCCATACCATCGCCCGGCAGATGGGCTTTGATGCCTTCCTCATCACCTCCGGCGTGGAAAGTCTCCACACCGCCATCGAACAGGCTGTCAATATCAGCTCCTGGTTCGGCCGCCTGCGGCAGGAGAACCTTTTCCTGCGCAGCATCACCCAGGGCCAGAACGGCCGGGCCATTGTCATGGAGGCTTCCGGCGCGATCTTTTACAGCAGCATCGCCGAGGTTCCCCTGGCGCTGGTCAGTGCGCTGCAGGAACATCTGCGGGAGATCCCTGCCAGCGGGAACCTGAAGTTCTATTATACAGAAAATGACCAGCTCTACAGCATCACGGCCCAGCAGCTGCTGATGAACAACATCCAGCGCTATCTGTTCTACTGCATCCCTTCCCGCATCCCGATCCACACCAACCGGGCGGGTCTCCGCGCCCTGAACCGCGGCGAATGCGAGTATCTGTTTGCCAACAGCTTTTACAGCCTCAGCGGTGCCATGGGCACCCAGGATGCCGAGATCAAGACCCTTTCCTATGTGCGTCAGCCGGTCTTTATCTGTGGCGAGCTGGGCACCGGCAAGGAACAGATCGCCCGGTATCTCTACCTGCACAGCTCCCTTTCCAATCATCCTCTCGTGGTGGCAAACTGCGCCCTGATGACCGAAAAGAGCTGGGATTTCCTGCTCAACCATTACAATTCCCCGCTCAATGCTACCGGAAACACCGTCTATTTCCAGAACTTCGAGTCGATCCCGTCCACATGGAGCGCTGAACTCCTGAATGCCATCGAGGAGACCGGTCTTGCCCGCCGGGTCCGCCTGATCTTCTCCTGCTCCACCCACGAGACCGAACCGGTCCCCGCCGTTCTGCGCAGCTTCAGCGAGCGGCTCGGGTCTATGACCCTTGAACTCTCCCCCCTGCGCAGCCGGTCCGACGAGATCCCCTCGCTGGCCAGTCTGTATCTCAGCAGCCTGAATCTGGAACTCGGGAAACAGATCTCCGGGTTTGAACCGAAGGCCATCGAATTGCTGCGGCAGTACCCCTGGCCGAACAACTATACACAGTTCAAGAACCTTCTCCGCTCACTGGCTACCCTGACGACGGGGCCCTATATCCGGAGCAGTCTGGTCGTGGAACTCCTGGCCAGGGAACGGACCCTGCGGGCCTCCCATGGCACGGTCCCATCTGCAGACAGTGCTGTCTTCGCAGCGGACCGGACGCTGGAAGAGATCATCAGCGATGCGGTGCAGCAGACCGTCGCGGCCCACGGCGGGAACCGCGCCGCCGCGGCCCATCAGCTTGGGATCAGCCGCACGACTCTCTGGCGGTATCTCGGGAAGATCGAACCTGGCATTTCCGGGCAAAACCCGGCAAGATCTGAAAAATAATCTATACAAAAAGGAATTTTCGACATGATTTTTACCACTGAGTATCCTTCCCCTCTGGGGACGATCACGCTGGCCTGCGATGAAACAGCCGTCATCGGGCTGTGGTTCAATGGGCAGAAGCATTTCGGGAAGCTTCTGACGGGAGAGACCCGGCGGGAGGAAACGCCCCTGCTGAAGCAGGCGGAGCGATGGCTGGACTGCTATTTTTCCGGCCGCGAGCCGGACTTCCTGCCGCCGCTGCGCTATGACTCCACCCCGTTCCGGAAGCTGGTGTGCGACATCATGCGGACCATCCCCTACGGAAAAACCATGACCTACGGCGAGATCGCTGCGGAGACCGCCCGGCGGACCGGCCGCACCCGGATGTCCGCGCAGGCCGTCGGCGGCGCGGTGGGACACAACCCGATCTCGCTGATGATCCCCTGCCACCGCGTGGTCGGCACAAACGGCAGCCTGACCGGCTACGGCGGCGGGATCGAGCGGAAGGTCCGGCTGCTGGAACTGGAACACACGGATATGACCGGCTTTTTTGTGCCGAAAAAAGGAACCGCACTCTGACGACAGAAGCATCAGAATGCGGTTCCCCGATGGATCATAGCAAAACCAACTTTTTAATGCAACAGCAACAACATTATTTACCACGCCGTCAAAGGCGTTCCGCAGGTCGGCGGGCAGCAGCAGGATGTCCGCGCCTGCCATTGCTGGCCGTCAGGACCCACCGCGCTGTCAGGGGATATCTCCGTCTGTACGCTCCGGTGAGCCACGGCCGGCGTTTTTATTGTACCCTCTTTTCGGCATCGGGGCAAAACAGAAAAAGTCCGGAGGTCTCCCACACGGGTGACAGTTTCTTGCGGGATGGGACGATCTGTGTTAAAATTTCTTTCGAGAGTACAGAAAGGCCGGTGGATTTCGAATCATTTCCTGAAATTTTTCGACGCACCGGCAGGCTCCGGATGGTATGATAAAGAAAAACGCGGAGGGCTTCCGCACGAAGGAGAAATTCAGATGAAACTGCCACCGGTATTGGAAGAGACCACCACGCGGGAGAACTGGGATGCCCGGCGGGAGCAGCTGCTCGCGCTTTTCCGGGAAGAGGAATACGGCCGCCGTCCGGAGATGCCGTTTACCCAGACGCAGCGGCTTCTGACCGAAGAACCATTGCCGGAACGGAAGGCGGTCCGGCAGATCTGGGAGGTGGAACTGACCACGGAACTGGGGGCCCTGGCCTTTCGGGTGGTCCTGATCTGCCCGGACGGAGGGAAAAAAGTCCCTGCCGTACTCTTTTTGTGCAATCATGAGAAAACGGCGGCTCCGGCACAAAAGATGGACCCGGGCCGGATGGCTGCACTGATGGCCGGGGCACCGCCGGAGTGGTGCCGGGAAACCGAGGAGATCTTCCGGAAGATGCCCGCAGGCAGCGGCAGACCCTCGACCATCAATCTGGAGACCGAGACGGAGCAGGAGTACTGGCCTGCGGCGCAGATCCTCCGCTCCGGGCGGGCGGTGGCTTCCTTCTATGCCAGCGACCTTCAGCCGGATGATGCGGCGCAGTATCCGGGACCGCTGGCCCGGCTCTTCGGCACGACAAAAGAAAACCTGCCCGGGGATGCCTGGGGCACACTGGATCTCTGGGCCTTCGGGATGAGCTGCGTGGTGACCCTGCTGGAGCAGCACCCCGCCATCGATCCGGGCCGCATCTCGGTGGCAGGCTTCTCCCGGGGCGGCAAGGCGGCGCTCTGGTGCGCCGCACAGGACACCCGGGTGTATGGGGTGCTGGTCAACGACTCCGGCTGCAGCGGCGCAGCCCTTTCCCGCGGGAAGCACGGCGAGACGGTGGGGTCCATTACGGCGGCGTTCCCCCACTGGTTCTGCGGCAATTACCGGAAGTACGCCTGGAAGGAAGAGTCCCTTCCCTTTGACCAGCACCAGCTGGTGGCCTGCGTGGCACCCCGGCTGTGCTATGTGACCAGCGGTTCCGAGGACCGCTGGAGCGACCCGGACGCCGAATGGCTGGGCACCCGGGAAGCGGGCTGCGCGTGGGAGCTTTTCGGGGAAAAGCCTCTGCCTGCCCTGCCCCCGGCTAACGATGCAGGCTATCAGGAGGGAAAGCTGGGCTATCACCGTCGGACCGGCGGCCACGATCTGACCCGGTGGGACTGGGCCATGTTCCTGAATTTTCTGGATCTTCACAAGGGGTGAAGTAATTTTTTGAACATAAAAGCTGAATATTTTACTCCCTGAAACCCGCCGGATTTGATATGCTTCCAGTAGAAGAAGGGCCTGTTCCCGAACGAGGAGGAAAATATTATGAAAAAGATCAATCGGCGCGACTTTCTGAAGGTTCTGGGTGCTGCGGGCATGACCGCCTCGCTGGCAGCCTGTGGTTCCGGCAGCTCCGGCAGCACCGCTTCCGGTTCCGGGGCAGCATCCGGCGGCGGTGCGGATGACGGGAAGATCACCATCTCCTACTGGACGACCGACCGTCACGATCAGGCATATCTGACTCCGCTGATCGAGCAGTACAACGAGACGAATTCCGATAATATTTATATTGACTATCAGGTCTATGCAGACAACTACGCCCAGATGCTGGATCTGGCGTTCAGCACCGACACCGCTCCGGATGTGTTCAAGCTGGGCGGCAATGATACGCTGGAAGTGATGGTGGACGAGAAGAAGATGCTGATGGATCTCTCTCCGTTCATGGACGATGCCTACAAGGCTCGTTTCTGGGACGGCGCTTTCGTACAGGGCATCAACTCCTGGGGCGACGGCATCTACTCCCTGCCCTTCACGGCATCGGCCTGCCGCCTGTTCTACAATCAGGACCTGCTGGACCGCGTGGGCGTTTCTGCCCCGCCCAAGAGTCTGAAGGAATTGGTGGATGACGCCACGCTGGTGACCCAGCAGCTGAGCGGAGAAGGCATTTACGGCATCGCCGGCAACTATAAGTCCGCCATGAGCTCGGTCATGCGCTCCATTGATCCCGTCGTTCAGGTCAGCGGCGGCACCTGTTATGGTTTCGACTTCAAGAACGGCAAATATGATTTCAGCAGCTACAAGGAAGTTCTGGAGCTGTTCAAGCAGATGTATGCCACCGGCGTTGCCTTCCCCGGCAGCGAGTCGCTGGACATCGATCCCCTGCGCACCCAGTTTGCTGCAGGCAATATCGCATTCTACTTCTCGGTCAGCCACGCAGAGCCGGGCGTTTACGAGAGCCAGTTCCCCACCGATATCAACTGGGACTGCGCTCAGATCCCCAGCCTGTCCGGCAATACGGACGGTGTGCAGAACCTGTGGTTCGGCGGTGCCGACAAGGCGATCAATGCTTCCACCAAGCATCCCGATGAGGCCTGGAAGGTCATGGAGTTCCTGCACAGTGACGAGGTCATGGGCCCCTATTACACGGCAGGCCTTGGCACGGTCATGATCAAGAGCGCGACTGAGAATGCGGCAGCTCCGGCCTCCATTGAGAAGATGCCCAACCTGGCCATCGGTGCAAATGATCAGAACTGGCCCACCCGCCCCTCCATCTCCATCGAGGGCGAGGACTACTGCACCGTGGCAGTCCAGTGCATCTTCGGCGTCAAGGACATCGATGAGGCCATCAGCGAGCTGAACGACCGCTACAACACCGCTTACGACAAGGTCGTTGCCGACGGCACCGCCCGCATCGTCTACCCCAACTTTACTGCCAAGAATCAGGATACCTCCGTCTGATCTCCCAGCGGAGCATTCCTGAAATTCCTCCCATACTGTCTGTTTCATCCTTCACAACTGCGCCAATAGAGGAACCCGGAAACGGGTCCCTCTATTGGCGTTTCTGGGGCAATGCCCCGAGGTACGCTATGAACAAACTGCTGTCCCGCCTTCGCAACCGTCCCATCGTCCGGAAGGTCACTGCCCTGGTCATGGTGATCTTTCTGGCGGCGATCACCCTGAATCAGATCGTCCTGAACCAGAGCATCAACCGCACCATTGAGGAAGACATGGAGAACATGGCGCAGCGGACCGTGGAACAGGCGGAAAATTATCTCTCGACCCGGGTCAGCGGCAGTATCGAACGATTGATGTATTTTCAGGCAGAATCCGGCATCGACAGCATTCTGTCCGATTATTTCATCAACCCTACCGCTTCGGCTTACAGTGTGGCGATGTCCAAGCTGACAACGCCCCTTTCCACCAAAAAAGTGTCGGATGGCCTGATCAGTGATCTGTACCTTTACACGGAATACGGCACCTTTACCGATGGCAGCACCCTGATGAATCCCGGGTTTTCACTGCTCTGGTCCGCAATGTGGCGGAGCATCCGGGACAGCAGTTCCTTCCTGACCTTTTGTCCGGCCCATACCGATGAGATCTTCCGCTCCGGGAAATGGGTGGTGCCGGTGGTTTACCGGTTTGATGTTTCGATGGCACAGGTGAAATCCACCACGCGGGAATGCCTTCTGGTGGTAAATCTGGATTGCAGCTATCTCCGGGATCTGCTGAAAAATATCGTCACGGATCAGGATTCTGCGATCCTTGTGCTGGATCAGGAGGGAAACCGCGTGGCAGGAGTGAACCCTGCGGCGGAACTTCTGCTGGAAAAAACGGAGACACTGCAGGACCTGCTGGAAACGAAAGACCGGGTGACCCGTGTTGCCCTGAACGGAAGGACTTACTATGGCATCGCCCGCGAGATGTCGGTGACGCCGTGGACTGTTGTCTGCCTGCAGACTTCCGATACGGCAAAGGAAGAGGCACACTATTATCTTCAGCTGCTGCTGGTGGAAGGCAGTATCGTGCTGCTTGTGACAGCTCTGGTCTGCTGGATGCTGATCCATCAGTTCACAGAGCCGATACGGCAGCTCATTGAATGTCAGAACCAGCACAGGGAATTCCATTACGACTGCAGGGACGAGATCGGCTCCCTGACCGAAAGTTACAACCAGATGCTCCGGAACAGCAATGAGATGCTGGCCCGGGAAAAGCAGTACAGCCACCAGCTGGAAGAAAAGAATGCTGCCATTGAGCTGGAGCAGCGGCTGAAGCGCCGGGCCGAGCTTCAGGCGCTTCAGGCTCAGATCAACCCGCATTTCCTGTATAATACGCTGGACTCCATCCGCTGGAAAGCGGAAGCGGCGGGCGCAAAGGATATCAGCAAGATGGTGCGGGATCTGGCCAATTTCTTCCGGATCAGCATCAGCCGCGGCCGGGAGGTCATTCCGCTGGAACAGGAAGTGTGCCATGTGCGCAGCTACCTGGATATCCAGAAGATGCGGTACGGCGACAGGCTGGACTACCGCATCGAGATCCCGGAGGAGCTGATGAAGCTCTATACGGTCAAACTCCTGATCCAGCCGCTGGCCGAAAATGCGATCTATCACGGTATCAAGGAATCGGACCGGAACGGTACCATTGTGATCTCGGCAGAAGAGGAGTCGGGCGGGATCCGGATCTGCGTCCATGACGACGGTCTGGGGATCCAGCCGGAGGCGCTTGCGATCCTCAATGCGGATCTGGCCCGGGGCGTGACGGTCAGCGACGGCGGTTACGGGATCTTTAATGTGAATGAGCGGGTACGGCTTTATTTCGGGCCTCAGTACGGGCTGGAACTGAAGGGCTGTGCCGGGCAGTGGACGGATGCCATCATCCATCTGCCGAAATATATACCGGAAAGGACGGAGTGGGATGTTCCAGATTCTGATTGCAGATGATGAGCCGAATATCCGGGAGGGACTGAAGCAGTTCATCACCGGAAACTGCCCGCAGTGGCAGGTCGTTGGCGCGGCTCGCGACGGCCGCGAGGCGGTGGAAATGGCCGAACAGTTTCTGCCGGACTGCATTATGACAGATATTACCATGCCCCACATGAACGGGCTGGAATTTCTGGAAAAAGTACGGGAGGAGCTGCCGGACACCCGGCTTCTGATCCTCAGCGGGTACGATGATTTTGAGTATGCGGTACAGGGAATGCGTCTGGGCGTTTCCGATTATTTGCTCAAGCCGCTGGATACGGATCTTCTGGTGAAGCGGCTGGATGAATTTGCACAGGAACTGACCCGGCGGCAGCATCAGTGGGAAACCAATGCCGAAAAGCTGCAGGAGTACCGCCGGGAGCAGGAACGACGGATTTCTGCCCTGCTGGAGCAGGCGAAAGCCGGGGAACTGGACAAAGCCGGAGAGGCGGAATTCCGTTCCCTCAGCGGGGAAAGTGACCGGTATCTGGCGGCCCTGTTTCAGGGAGGTGCAGAGGCGGAGCAGCAGCTGCGCCCTTTGCTGGATCAGCGTTTTTCGGGGAAAGTGGATGCTTATGTGATGGACCATCACCGGGACGGGATGCTGTCCGTGATGTTCTGCATCCACAGGGATGTTTCCAATTCGGAAGCGGCCCTGCTGCTGAACCGTGAGCTGACGGCAGTGACCATTGTGATCCGCCGCAGCTGCGACCAGCCGACCCATTTCTTTCTGGGAGGCATCAAGGACAGCATTTATAAGTTGGAACGTTCCGGGCAGGAAGCTAAAATGGCAGCGGCCTATTCTTTCTACGAAATGGCACCTCCGGTACGCACGGTCTCGGACGTGCTGATCACCCGGGTAACGGCCTGCCCTGCCCTGGATGCCCGTCTGACGGATCAGATAGAGCTTTCGGCGGACAGCGGGGATCCGGCCGCCATTACAGCGGCGGTGGACAATGTGCTGGCATGGTTTTATCCCAACGGGGTGGTGGATGCCGCTTATATCAGACTGGCCGTTCTGGAAATGTGCTTCTGTGTGATGAAAAAGAGCCGGGAACACAGCAGCATCACCTATATGGAGTATCTGGCCTGCCACCAGGAGATCATGGAAGCAGGAACGCTGGAAGAACTGCGGGACTGCTTTGTGAATCTGCTGCTGCTTTACCGGGCAGAGGACGGAAAAAAGAACCCGGGACAGGAACTTGTGACCCGGGTCGATGAGATCATGAAGAGCCGTCTGGACGATCTTCAGTTTTCGCTGGATGACGTGGCAGCGGAACTGTACATCAGCCCCAATTATCTGCGTCAGCTGTTCAAGCAGGCATCAGGGCAGACCTTTACGGAGCATCTGACCGAGATGCGGATGCGGGAGGCCAGACGCCTGCTGGGAGATGAGAGACTGAAGATCTACGAAGTGGCGGAACGGACAGGCTATGCCGACTCCCGCTATTTTTCGGTATGCTATAAAAAATACTGGCACATTACCCCGACGGATTACCGCCGTACCCTGTCGGAGCAGCTGTAAAGGCTGTTTTGTACAGGGGTATCCGGGAACAATCGGAAGATTTTCAACATAATCGGATATCCATTTCTCTGCCTTTTGCAGAAACCGCCGTATACTTTGAATCAGAAAGCCTGCGACCCATCGTTAGGAGGAGAGAATCGTATGGAAACAAAGAAAAAGAGCCTCTGGTGGCGGATCAAAAAGGAAAAGACGTCCTATCTGATGCTGCTGCCCAATCTCATCATGTTTGCAGTCTTCACGATCTATCCCATTCTGTGGACGATCCGGTACTGTATGTTCGATTATAAAGGCTACGGGACGCCCAAGTTTGTGGGTCTGGCCAACTTCGCCCGGATCGCCCGGGATACCGTGTTCCAGACGGCGATCAAGAACACGTTTATCTATGTGGGAGGGAAACTCCTCCTCACGCTGCCCATTGCCTTTATGCTGGCATTCCTGCTGAGCAAGAACACCCGGCTCAATGCGACCGGACAGTCCATTATCTTCACGCCGACGATCATGTCCAGTGCGGTCATGGCCCTGATCTTTTACCTGCTGTTCAATACCTATAACGGTGAGATCAACCGTTTCCTGACCTGGCTTGGCATCATCGACGAGAATGTCAACTGGCTGGGCGTGAAATATGCCATGCTGACCTGTATCATCATTGCGGCATGGGGCGGCATCGGCAACTACATGGTTTACTTTATCGCAGGCCTGACCGGCATCTCTACGGAGGTGTATGAGAGCGCCAAGCTGGATGGTGCCAACTCGGCACAGATCCTGTTCCGGATCACCATCCCCCTGCTGGCACCGGTCATGAAAATGATCCTGATGCTGGCGCTGGTCATCTCGTTCATGGATTATCAGAGCATCATGGTCCTGACAGAAGGCGGACCCATGAACCAGACCAATGTCATGTTCCTGTACATCTATCAGCTGTTCTTCCCGGTGACGGCCGGTTCCTCTGTGGTGCAGGAATTCGGTTACGGCGCGGCCTGCAGTCTGGTGGCGGCAGTGATCATCGGCGGGGTGACCGGTCTGTATTTGATCCTTGCCAAGCGGCTGGATGCAGTGACCGGTGAATGATGGGAGGAATGGAATATGGCACGGAAAAAACTGAAATGGTCCGCAATGCGGCCCTCGGAAAAGCGTGATTATGTACTCTATCTGATCGGCCAGGTCCTGAAATGGATCTTCGTGGGTGCCATGTGCATTTTTACGCTCTATCCGGTGGTCTATACGCTGCTGGGCTCCTTCAAGACCAATGCAGAGCTGACGCTGGGCGGCAGTTTCCTGCCGGAACACTGGCAGTTCAGCAACTATGTCTACGCGTTCCAGAAACTGGATTTCGGCAAGTACTTCCTCAACAGCGTGGAACTGGCGCTGCTGACGGTGGTGTTCACGCTGATCACATCCTCCATGGCGGCGTATGTGATCGCCCGTCGGGAATTTGTGGGTAAAAAGATCATTACCACGGCCTACCTGCTCAGCATGTTCATCTCGGTGGGTTCGGTGGCCCTGTATCCGCTGTACTCTCTGATGACCAAACTGGGCTTGACCAATAACATGGTAGGTCTTGCACTGGTGCTTACCGGCGGTCAGGCGGCCAATATCTTCATGATCTCCGGCTTTGTCAAGGGCATACCCAAAGATCTGGACGAGGCTGCCACCATTGACGGTGCAGGCCCCTTCCGCATCTTCTGGCAGATCATCGTTCCGGCGATCAAACCCATTCTGGGTGTCATTGCTCTGTTTGCATTCCGGCAGGCCTGGAACGAATTCGTCACCGCACAGGTCTTTACCATGGCAAACCCCGGTCTGAAGACCCTGAGCGTGGCAGTGGCCAACCTGCGCTATTCTTCCAACGCCGCTGCCGAGTGGCACATCATGACGGCAGGTGCTTCCATTGCCCTGCTGCCCATCCTGCTGGTCTATCTGGTGGCCAACCGCCAGTTCATTACGGGTCTGACTGCCGGTGCAGTCAAGGGCTGATGCCATCTGTGAAAAAGGAAGGAGATTTCGATGAGTTACCGACATGAAGTTACGGAGATCGCACCCCGTACATGGTGCCTGAGCGAGTTCCGTCTGGTCAACGCCTTTCTGATCGAGGGAGAGGAGCGTGCAGCTCTGGTGGATACCGGCTGCGGCATCGGAGACCTTGCCCGGGAGGTGCGGGAGCTGACCGACAAACCTTTGATCATTCTGCTGACCCATACCCATTTTGACCATGACGGCGGCATCTATGAATTCCCTGGAGTACCCGTTTATGTGAACCCGCTGGATGGGGAGCGGATCGCAGAAGATCGGGTGAGCATGGTAAAATATATGGGTACGGAAGATTACAATGAGATGCGCAGAGGCTATATCCGGTCCCGCGGGCCCATCCGCTGCCCGGATCTGGATCAGGCCGAGCTGCTGAAGCTGGTGCCGGATCATCCGACCAACGATGGATATTCATGGCTTCCGGTCCGGGATGGGAATGAGATCGATCTGGGAGGCCGGGTGTTGAAAGCGATCCACACCCCCGGCCATACGGACGGAAGCACCTGCTTCCTGGATGCGGAAAACCGGATCCTGTTCAGCGGGGACTGTGCCAATATTTCCATCATCCTGACACGTCAGCCGGGAAATGATATGAAACTGGTGAAGATCTGCAACAGCACCATGACGAAGCTCTGGAAGCAGGAAGCTTCTTTTGACCGCCTGGCAGTGGGCCACGATGCTGTGACGCTGGATAAGCAGATCGTGCGGGATTACCGGGATCTGTCGGCAGGGCTTCTGGACGGAACGATCACCGGAAGCTACGAAGAGGTCGGCTTCCGGAAAGGCGATGTTGCCCGTTTGGGCATGGCAGAACTGTGGTATCAGTGTGATGCCTGAGTCTGGTTCCGGATGATACAAAAACGCTCCGAGGGAGGAGACAGGCAGAAAGACCTGCCGCCCCTCCCCGGAGCGTTTTTCGCTGCGATTTTTACAGCTTGCCCTGCTTCAGCAGGTCCAGCACCTCGTACAGGCTGGGGCACTCGGCGGTGTACAGGCGGCGCATCTCGTCGTCGGCGGGGGCGAGGTCCGGCACCATGACGGTGACGAACCCCCCGGCGGCCCCGGCGCGGACGCCGTTGTAGCTGTCCTCCAGCACCAGCGTATGGGCGGGGGCGGTGCCCAGAGCTTCTGCGGCCAGCAGGAAGATCTGGGGGTCCGGCTTGGACGCCGTGACCTGCTCGCCGGAGAGGATGGCCTGGAAGTGCCCGGCCATGTTCCAGCCGTTCAGATGGTGCAGGATGGAGGACTTCCGGCTGGAGGAAGCCACCGCCATGGGGATATGCTGCTTTTCCAGCCAGGCGATCAGTTCGTCCAGTCCCGGCTTCTTGGGGGGCGGGGCCTGGAAGGCCTTGTCCGCCTGCCGGTGCAGGGCGTCCATGATGGCGTCCGTGTCGCAGTCCGGGCCGTAGAAACGGCGGAGTACCGCCCGCATGGAGTCCCCGGCGGAACCCCGGGCGGCGGTGTCCAGACCTTCCTTATAGGGCAGGCCCAGGGTGGCCAGCGCGGGCTGCCAGAGGGTGGCCCAGATGCGCTCGGTATCGAACATCAGACCGTCCATATCAAAAATAACACCTTGTATCATAGAAAAATCCTTTCTTCCCGGATCGGGCACGGTAAGACATGCTACAGAAATAATATCACAATTTGCGACAACTTACAGCCCCCAAACATGAAAGATTTTTTGATTGCTTGCAAATCGGAGCCGTGCTATTATAATAGAAAACAACATTCGGCATTTGATGACCCGCCTGTGCAGAGGCGGCACTGCTGTGTGAGATCAGAAAAGAGGGAAATTTATCATGTTGGATATCAAGATCACCCGGACCGCACATCCGAAGGAAAAGCCGCAGGATGAGAGCAAGCTGGGTTTTGGCAAGAAGTTCAGCGACCATATGTTCGTGATGGACTACACCGAGGGCGAGGGCTGGCACGATGCCCGCATCGTTCCTTACGGCCCCTTTGAGCTGGACCCGGCTACCGTCGTGTTCCACTATGCTCAGGAGATCTTCGAGGGCATGAAGGCTTACCGCACAGCCGATGACACCGTGCAGCTGTTCCGCCCCGAGTGCAACGCAAAGCGTTTCCAGGATTCTGCCGACCGTCTGTGCATCCCCAAGATCCCCGTGGAGGACTACATCCAGGCCGTTGAGGTTCTGGTGGATGTGGACCGCGACTGGGTCCCCCACAGCGATGGTGCTTCCCTGTACATCCGCCCCTTCATCTTTGCAAATGACGTGGGTCTGGGCGTCCATGCTTCCAAGCACTACATTTTCTGCATCATCTGCGCTCCCTCGGGTGCTTACTATGCCGAGGGCATCAACCCTGTCCGCATCTACGTTGAGGACGAGTACATCCGCGCCGCTCCCGGCCTGACCGGTTTCACCAAGTGCGGCGGCAACTACGCTGCTTCCATCAAGGCCGGCGAGCTGGCCGAGGAGCAGGGCTACGCACAGGTGCTGTGGCTGGACGGCGTTGAGAAGAAGTACGTCGAGGAAGTCGGCAGCATGAACATCATGTTCAAGATCGACGGCAAGGTCTACACCGCCGCCACCGTGGGCACCGTCCTGCCCGGCGTCACCCGCCGCAGCTGCATCGAGCTGCTGAAGGACTGGGGCTATGAGGTCGTCGAGGGCAAGCTGGCCATCGCCGACATCATGCAGGCTGCCCGCGAGGGCAAGCTGGAGGAGGTCTTCGGCACCGGTACCGCCGCAGTCGTCTCCCCCGTCAAGGAGCTGGTCTGGAAGGGCGAGCACGCTTACATCGGCGACGGCAAGATCGGCCCTGTCACCCAGAAGCTGTACGATACCATGACCGGGATGCAGTGGGGCAAGATCCCCGATACCAAGGGCTGGATCGTTCCTGTCGAGAAGAAGTACTGATCCTTCCCGCTGATCTCTCTGTTCAGAATTTTTGCAAACGCCGCCGGGTTGGAAACGCCAGGCGGCGTTTGCTGTATCAGGGAATTGAAATTCCCCGGCTAAGGTGCTAGACTAGCCTTATCGCAAGAAGAAACGAGAGGGAACAGGAATATGGTCAAAAAATGGAGCGTCAGCTACCCGGCCGTCAACGGCACCGAACAGCGCAGGGTCTATGTCTACCTGCCCACCATGTATGAGTCGCAGCCGGAGCGCCGGTATCCGGTGCTGTATATGTTCGACGGGCAGAACGTCTTTTTCGATGAGGATGCCACCTACGGCAAGAGCTGGGGCGTGGCGGATTATCTGGATTACACCGACACCCCGCTGATCGTGGCGGCGGTGGAGTGCAACGCGGGGCCCAACAACGAGCGGCTGGTGGAGTATTCGCCCTACC
The DNA here is from genome assembly GCA_934526125.1 of uncultured Faecalibacterium sp. Lineage (GTDB taxonomy): Bacteria > Bacillota > Clostridia > Oscillospirales > Ruminococcaceae > Faecalibacterium. The sequence continues at coordinate 38,803 of CAKSZU010000008.1, forward strand.
GCTTCGATGACCCCCAGTACGGCCATTTCGACGGCAAGGGGCAGGCGACCATGAGCTGGTTCATCTACCGGTTCAAGCCGTTCATCGACCGCAATTTCCGCACCCTGCCGGACCGGGAACACACCTTCATCGGCGGCAGCTCCATGGGCGGCCTGATGAGCCTGTATGCCCTGCTGCAGTACAACGACACCTTCAGCCGGGCGGCGGCGCTGTCGCCCTCCATCTGGGTCTCGCCGGAAAAGCTCTCGGGCCTTGTGGGCCGGGCCAAGCTGGAGCCGGGCACGGTGCTGTACATGGACTACGGCTCCCGCGAGATGGGCAACCACGATGGGATGCGCCGGGGCTTCGCAGAGATGTGCGCAAAGATCATGAACCGGGGCATCCACCTGACGGCCCGTCTGGTGCCCGGCGGCACCCACAGCGAGGCCAGCTGGGAAAAGCAGCTGCCCTTCGTGTTCCATACGCTGATGTACGAGCTGGACGGGGAGTAAACGCCCCGTTCCATTGATAAAGGAGGAATCCCCATGGAAACGCAATACTTCAAGGATTACAGCCCCGCCCTCGGCCGTGAGATGGAGTGCAAGGTCTACGGCCATGCAGGCCGTCCCATGCTGTACATCCCCTGCCAGGACGGCCGGTTCTTCGATTTTGAGGATTTCCACATGGCCGACACCCTGTCCCCGTGGATCGAGTCCGGGCAGATCATGGTGCTGTCCATCGATACGCTGGACAAGGAGACCTGGTCCGACACCAATGGCGACCCCTACTGGCGGATCCGCCGCTATGAGCAGTGGCTGCGCTACATCGTGGACGAGGCCGTGCCCAAGCTCCGCTATCTGTCCAAGGAGCGCAACGGCTGGGACGACCTGCCCGGCGTGATCGCCTTCGGCTGCAGCCTGGGTGCCACCCATGCGGTCAACCTGTACCTCCGCCGCCCGGATGTCTTCTGCGGCTGTCTGGCCCTCAGCGGCATCTACACCGCCCACTACGGCTTCGGCGACTATATGGACGAGCTGGTGTACCAGAACTCCCCCGTGGACTATATGGCCAACTTCCCCACCGACCACCCCTACATGGACCTGTACCGGAACCAGAAAGCGGTCATCTGCTGCGGTCAGGGTGCCTGGGAGCAGCCCGACACCACCTGGTATCTGAAGCGGATCTTCGAGGCAAAGGGCATCCCCATCTGGGTGGACCTGTGGGGCCACGATGTCAAGCATGATTGGGACTGGTGGTATAAGCAGGTCGGATACTATATGCCGTATGTCCTGGGACAGCAGTAAAAGGCAGTAAAAGAAAGAGGAATCAACCGAACCATGCAGAACTTTGTTTTTATCTCCCCCAACTTCCCCACCAACTACTGGCAGTTCTGCCGGGAGCTGAAGAACGACGGCATGAACGTGCTGGGTATCGGCGACCAGCCCTACGATGAGCTGAAGCCGGAGTTGAAGGACAGCCTGAACGAATACTACAAGGTGGGCAGTCTGGAAAACTACGACGAGGTCTACCGCGCCGTGGCCTTCTTCACCTTCAAGTACGGCCGCATCGACTGGCTGGAATCCAACAACGAGTACTGGCTGGAGCGGGACGCCGCCCTGCGCACCGATTTCCACATCACTTCCGGCTTCCAGATCGAGGACATGTCCCGCATCAAGTACAAGAGCAAGATGAAGGAGTACTACCAGAAGGCCGGCATCGCCACCGCCCGCTACCACATGGTGGACGATCTCGAGGGCTGCCGGAAGTTCATCGCCGAGGTGGGCTACCCCGTGGTGGTCAAGCCCGACAACGGCGTAGGTGCCTCCGACACCCACAAGCTGTCGGATGACGCCGAGCTGAGCAAGTTTATTGCCTACAAGAACGCCCGCCACCCGGATGTGGAGTACATCATGGAGGAGTTCGTCCACGCCGAGGTCAACAGCTACGATGCCATCATCGACGGCAGCGGCAACCCCATCTTTGAGGCAGGCAACGTGAGCCCCGTCTCCATCATGGACATCGTCAACGACAACGACAACTCCATCTACTACATCATCAAGGACCTGCCCGAGGACACCCGCGCCGCAGGCCGTGCCGCCGTGAAGAGCTTCGGCGTGAAGAGCCGCTTTGTCCACTTTGAGTTCTTCCGGATGACTGAGGATCAGGCCAGCATGGGCAAGAAGGGCCAGATCGTGGCGCTGGAAGTCAACATGCGCCCCTGCGGCGGCTTCACCCCGGATATGATCAACTATGCCCGCTCCACCAACGTCTACAAGATCTGGGCGGACATGATCGCCTTCGGCGGCACCGATATGCCGGTGGGCGAGCACTACTACTGCCCCTTCGCAGGCCGCCGGGACGGCAAGAACTTCGTGTACAGCCATGAGCAGATCATGCAGAAGTACCAGAAGAACATGAAGATGGTGGACCGCATCCCCGACGC
>CAKSZU010000009.1 GCA_934526125.1 uncultured Faecalibacterium sp.
AGATGAGCAAGGAACTGTACGAATGAGCAAAAAAGAAGCACGAAGGCCGAAACCTTCGTGCTTTTTTGGTGGGCCAGCCAGGACTTGAACCCGGGACCAAGCGGTTATGAGCCGCCAGCTCTGACCAACTGAGCTACTAGCCCGCATCTCCGCAATGACAGAATGCACCAAACAGTATAACAAAAAAAACGCAAAATGAAAAGCATTCCCCGCAAAATTATTTTGTGCGGTGGGCTTCCAGCTTCTGCTCCATGAAATGGTCCAGCATCTCCTGCGGGAACAGCGGCTCCTTGTAGCCGAAGGCTTCCCGGATGAAGATCAGGGTCGCGATGGTCTGCCGCCCCGGGTCCAGCCGGAGGGTGTACAGGGTATCCAGCGGCTGCCGGGTGGGCTGGTGGAGCGTCAGGTGGAGCAGAAAGCCGCCGTCGTTTTCCCGGCGGCACTCGTAGGCGAACTCGTCGTCGGGGCTGTGCCTGTCCAGACGGTCGAAGCAGTCGTCCAGCGGCAGGTCGGTGCGGAACTCAGACAGCCCGCTGGGGCCGTACTGGCTGCGGCGGGCGTTTTCGCGCCGGGTGAGCAGAAAGACGATGCAGCCCAGCGCAGCCGCCAGCAGAATGATGGAGATCACAGAATTCATGGGTACCCCCTCCGGAAATTTTGAGCCAAGTTTTCCTTATTGTAACACAACCTGCGGAAAATTGTGTTATAATATTTGAAACATTTCAAAATTTTGCTGGAGGGGTCCCCTTATGAAACTCAAATTCACCCACAAAACCTGGTATTTCTTCCTGCTGTGCGCGGCGGCAGCTTCCATGCTCAACGGCTTTGCCGTGCTGGGCGGCATGGACTTCTCGTTTCTGGAGATGGTGGCGTTCTGCATCACCGGCATCACCATCCTGTTCCTGGCGGCCGAGAAGGGCTCGCCGGTCCGGAACAAGCAGCAGTATTTCCTGATCTTTGTCCTGCTGATGCTCAGCTATGTCATGAGCGGCTGGCTGGCCTATCTGTGTTCGGCGCTGGTCTGGCCCGCCCTGCTGGCTCTGGAATACAAGCAGGGCAAGGCGATCCAGCGGCAGCTCCAGCTGGTGGGTGCCGCCGAAGTGCTTCATCTGGTCTTTATCCTGCTGACGGTCTACGGCGGCATGACCGGCCTGAGCTTCTGGGCCAACCTGCTCTGGGTGCTGCTGGCCTGCGCCCGCGGCTGGGCCGCCCTGAGCCTGTACAAGATGCAGGAGGAGACCCTGTGACCCAGCGCCGGCGGACGCCCCGGCGCAGACGCCGGTTCGGGCGGCGGGTCTTTCTGGCGGGTCTCGGCGGCATGTTCTGCGCAGCCGGGGCCTTTTTTCTGCACCGGGCCGCAGGCGCTGCCGCGTCCGGGGTGCCTGCTTTCTCCGCTGTTCCGGAAACAAACCCTGCTTTGCCCCGCGGAGAGTGGCGGGCCGTCTGGGTCAGCTATCTGGAGCTGGCCGCCATGGACTTTTCGTCTGAGGATGCCTTCCGGGCCGGGGCCGCTGCCCTGATGGACAACTGCCTGTCCCTCGGGCTGAACACCGTACTGGTGCAGGTGCGGCCTTTCGGGGATGCCCTCTACCGCAGCAGCCTGTTCCCGTGGAGCCATCTCTGCACCGGCGTGCAGGGGCAGGACCCCGGGTTCGACCCGCTGGACGTCCTGCTGACCGAGGCCCACAGCCGGGGGCTCTCGCTGGAAGCCTGGGTCAACCCCTACCGGCTGAAAAGCTCTGCTTCCCTGCCTGGGACCATCGCCCCGGACAATCTGATCTGCACCCATCCGGACTGGATCTGCACCGCGGGCGATGGGGTCTACCTGAACCCGGCCATCCCGGAGGCCGCCGACTATGTGGTGCAGGGCGTGGCGGAGATCGTCCGGAACTACGCCGTGGACGGCATCCATTTTGACGACTACTTCTACCCTTCCACCGACCCGGCCCTGGACGCCGCCCAGTATGCCGGTGTCCGGGATGTCGATCTGGCCGCCTGGCGGCGGGACAACGTGACCCGGCTGGTCAAGTCCGCCCACGATGCCGTCAAGGCCGCCGATCCCACCCTGCGGTTCGGGGTCAGCCCCCAGGGCAACCCGGACAACGATCTGAACCAGCAGTACAGCGATATTTCCAGCTGGCTGACCCTTTCCGGGGAGGAGGCCGTGGTGGATTATCTCTGCCCGCAGGTCTACTGGGGCTACGGCTATCAGCTGCAGTCCGGCAGCACCCGCTTTGCCTTCGAGAACATCGTCCCCGAGTGGATGGCCATGCCCCGGGCCGGGGATGTCGCCCTGTATTTCGGGCTGGGGGCCTACCGGGTGGACGCCGGGGACGGCGGGGCCAACGCCGACAGCACCAGCCAGTGGTGCACCGGCAGCGCGCTTGCCCGGCAGGTGACGGACCTGCGCGGTCAGGGGGCGGACGGCTGGGCGCTGTACCGGTACGGTTCCCTGTTCGGCCCGGGGCAGCCGGGCTCTGCCGCCGAATGTGCGGCTCTGGCCGCCCTCAACGGCTAAGACGTGCAAAATCTCTTGTAAGCCGAAAAAATTTGCGGTATACTATGGTATCATGTAAAAATGCCGCATTTTCTGATCTGCTGTTTCTGAGGATACAAAAACATGAAAAGAACAAAGCGAATCCTAGCTTTCCTGCTGGCCGGTGTGCTGGCGGTCCTGATGTTCACGGGCTGCAAAAGCACCCTGACCGGGATCGCCCACAAGGTCCTCGGCACCTCCAACGAGGTGCAGGAGGAGGACACCACCCAGTGGGCCGCCCCCAGCGAAGACACCCTGATGATCGACGGCATCGCCGACACCACGGCCAAATATGCCACTGCCCAGGTCAACGGGGCGCTGAACATCGTGTTCAACGGCATCTGGAGCCGCCAGACCGACTATTTCACCGTGCCCAGCGGGATGATCAGCGTCTACGGCTGCGGTACCACCGACGGCGGAAGCCAGAAGTTCAAGGTCTCGGTCTGGAAAAAGGTGGACAACGGGGCCCAGTATGTGGACAACACCACCTTCTACTTTAACGCCGACGGCCAGAACTATCACTGCGACATCGACGGACTGGACCCCAATGCCAGCTATCGGATCACGATCTCCTATGATTCCAGCCGGTACTATCTTTACGGCCTGATGAAGGTGGCGGGGATCGGCTGATGAACACACAGACCCGACATTCTCTCATGCTGATGCTCTGCGCCTTTATCTGGGGCACGGCCTTCGTGGCCCAGAGCGCAGGCTCCGGCATGGGGGCTTATTCCTTTCTGGCCGGACGCAGCTGGCTGGCCGTTCTGGTGCTGATGCCCACCGTTTATGCCTTTGACGCACTCCGCCGCCGGCAGGGCACTGCCTATGGCTGGCCCAAAGCCCCCACCGACCGCAAGAACCTGCTGACCGCCGGTTTCTGCTGCGGCACCCTGCTGTTTGCGGCCTCCGCCGCCCAGCAGATCGGCATCACCCTGAACCCCTCCACGGCAAAGGCCGGTTTCCTCACCGCCATGTATGTGGTGCTGGTGCCGGTGTTCGGCCTGTTTCTGGGGCGGCGGGGCAATGCCCGGCTCTGGCTGAGCATGGTCATCGCCGTGGGCGGGCTCTGGCTGCTGTGCATGAAGAACGGTTTCGGCGGCATCGAGGCCAGCGACTGGATCCTGCTGAGCTGCGCCGTGCTGTTCAGTTTCCAGATCATGGCGGTGGATCATTTTTCGCCGCTGGTGGACGGTGTGCGGCTGAGCCTGCTGCAGTTTCTGGTGGTGGCGGTGGAAAGCACCGCTGCCGCTTTCCTGTTCGAGAACCCGACCCTCGCGGAATTCGGCGAGAATCTGCTGCCGCTGCTCTACTGCGGTGTGTTGTCCAGCGGGGTCGCCTACACCCTGCAGATCCTGGGACAGAAAGATCTGAACCCCGCCATCGCCAGCCTGATCATGTGCCTGGAAAGCGTGTTCAGCGCCCTGGGCGGCTGGCTGATCCTGCACCAGACCCTCTCGGTGCGGGAAGGCGTGGGCTGTGCCCTGATCTTTTCTGCCGTGGTCCTGGCCCAGCTTCCGGTGGAAGAGTGGTTTCCATGCCGCAGCGCAAGCCGGAAGTGACCCCGCGCACGGCCGCCGGCATTTCGTATGAGCTGACCCGGAAAAAGGTCAAGCGGCTCAACCTGCACGTCCGGCGGGACGGCTCGGTGGCAGTCAGCATCCCGCTGCGCACCGCCCCGGAACAGGCCGACCGCTTTGTGGCCGAACAGGCACAGTGGATCCGGGAGGCACAGTCCCGGCAGCTGCGGCGGGCCGTGCTGGAGGACCAGCCTCTGCCTTCCAAAGCCGAGGCGCTGGCCTGTTTCACGGCCCTGAGCGACAAGGTCTTCCCGGCCTTTGCCGATGTGCTGGAAGGCCAGAAGCCCGTCATCAAGGTGCGGGACATGACCAGCCGGTGGGGCGTTTGCTGCATGGGCAAACGGCAGATCACCTTTGCCCTGCAGCTGTACAATATGCCCCCCGCGGCGCAGATCTATGTGGTGGTCCACGAATACTGCCACTTTCTGCAGCCCAACCACAGCCCGGCCTTCTGGGCCGAGGTGGAGAAGCTTCTGCCGGACTGGAAGGCCCGGCGCGATCTGCTGAAGCATCAATCATCAAACCCATAGGAGCGTGTAACTTTCGTGGAACGTGAAAACAACACTTCCGGCGGCGACAAATACTCCAAGCTGGCCGGAAATACCATCATCTTTGCCATCTCGAGCTTTTCGTCCAAGCTGCTGACGCTGCTGGTCCAGCCTTTCCTGACCTACGCCATGGCCGAGATCTCCGACCTCGGCCTGTCCAAGATCCTGAGCCAGTACGCCAACCTGCTGATCCCCTTTGTGTCCATGGGCATGTCCAATGCCATCATCCGGTTCGGTCTGGACAAGGGCAACAGCGAGAAGCAGGTCTTCACCAACGGCCTGCTGACCATCCTGGGCGGCTTCGGCATCCTGATCCTCTGCTGGCCCATCGCGCAGTTCCTGCCCGACATGGCCCAGTACGGCTTCCTCATCTACATCTATGTCCTCATGAGCTGTCTGCGGACCCTCTGCACCCAGTTCGTGCGCAGCCGCCAGTGGAATAAACTGGTGGCCGTGGACGGCATCCTGTGTACCTTTGCCACCCTGATGTTCTATGTGCTGTATCTGGTGGGCTTCCACTGGGGCGCCAACGGCTACCTGCTGGCCATCATCAGCGGCGACTTCGTCAGTGTGCTCTTCCTCTGCGTCACCGGAAAACTGTGGAACTATGTGGAACTCCGGGGCCTGAACAAGACCCTGTGGCGGCAGATGCTCCGCTTCTCCCTGCCCATGATCCCCGCCCAGATCAGCTTCTGGGTCATCAACGCCTCCGACCTGTTCTTCGTCCGTGAGATGTGCAGCGGACTGGACGGCCACAACGGCGACGCCTGGAGCGGTCTGCTCTCCACCGGCTACTTCCTGCCCACCATCCTGACCACCCTGGGTCTGATCTTCTACGACGCCTGGCAGCTCTCGGCTGTGACCGAGGAGGATGGCCGCGCCCGGTTCTTCACCAAGATCTTCCGCACCTATTCCAGCGTACTGTTCTGCTGCGCCGCCGGGATCATCTGGCTCTGCCGCCCGGTCATGCACGTGATGAAGTCCAACTACTACTACGCCTGGCACTTCGTCCCCTTCCTGACGCTGGCGTCCACCTGCAGCTGCTTCAACCAGTTCCTGAACAGCGCCTATGTGGTCAACAAGAAATCCACCCACAGCCTGTGGACCATGCTGGCCGGTGCCGTGAGCAACTGCATCATGAACTACTTCTTCATCAAGTGGTGGGGCCCCATCGGTGCCACCGTGGCCTCCTTCCTGGGGCTTGGCATCGTGTTCGTGCTGCGGGCACTGGACGCCCATAAGATGATCGGCATGTCCATCCACCCGGGCCGGGTCGCCCTGAACTTCGGCATTCTGGCCGGGGAGGCCTTCCTGCTGCTGGCAGAGCCCCCGCTCTACGGCCTGTGGACCGGACTGATCACCGCCGCCGTGATCCTCTTCAACTTTGCCGGCGTCTGGGCCATGGCCCGGATGATCCTGCCCAAGGTCTTCGGCCGCCGGGGCAGGGCACTGGTCGCCGCTGTGGACAGCTGGGCAAGGAAAAAATAAAGATAGCAAAAAAATCGGAGTACGATGTACTCCGATTTTTTGCTATCAGGTCAAACAGGATCAGACGCCGAAGAACTTCCGGGCGATATCGGCACTGCACTTGGCGTCCTTTGCGTACCAGTCGGCACCGATCTTCTCCGCGTATTCGGGGGTCAGGACGGCACCGCCTACCATGACCTTGCAGTCCAGCTTTGCCTCGTGCAGGGCCCGGATGGTCTCCTCCATACTCTTAAGGGTGGTGGTCATCAGGGCCGACAGCCCCACCAGATGGACGTCCTTTTCCCGGACGGTCTCCACCACCGTCTCCACCGGGACATCCCGGCCCAGGTCGATGACCTCGAAGCCGTAGTTTTCGAGGATGACCCGGACGATGTTCTTGCCGATGTCGTGGACGTCGCCCTTGACCGTGGCCAGGACGATGCGGCCCTTGCTGGCCCCGCCGCCGCCCTTCCGGGCAATGGCAGTCTTGATCTCATCAAAGGCCCCCTGAGCCGCCGTGGCGGCCTGCAGCAGCTGGGGCAGGAAGAGGGTCCCCTTCTCATACTTGGCACCCACGATGTCCAGCGCCGGGATCAGGGCTTCGTCCACCAGTTCCAGCGGCTCCTTTTCTTCCAGAAGGGCCTTCGTCCGGGCGGCGGCCTCTCCCTTCAGGCCCTTTTCCACCGCCTTCATCAGGGCGGCATAGGGGCCGGAAGCTTCCGGGGTCTGCCCGGCGGCCTCCGGCGCAGCCGTTTGGGCCGTCTGAGCAGCCCGGGCCAGCGCGGTGGAGGCCGGCACCCGGTCCGCATACCGCTCGATGTATTTCGTACTCTGCCGGTCCCGGTTGGTCAGGACGTTGTAGGCGTAGACCGCCGCCATCATCTCCTCGCTGGAAGGGTTCATGATGGCAAGGTCCAGCCCGGCGTACATGGCCATGGTCAGAAAGGTGGTATTCAGGTAGGCGCGGCAGGGCAGGCCGAAGCTGATGTTGGACACGCCCAGAATGGTGCGCACCCCCAGCTCCTGCTTGCAGGCCTGAAGGGCCTGCACCGTGGCCAGCACATCCTCCTGCTGGGCACTGGCGGTCAGGGTCAGGCAGTCGATATAGATATCCTCCCGGGGAATGCCGGCTTCCAGCGCCGCCGCCACGATGCGGCGGGCCACGGCCACACGGTCCTCTGCCTTGGGCAGGATGCCCCGCTCATCGATGGCAAGGCCCACCACGGCGGCACCGTACTTTTTGCACAGGGGCAGGATGGTTTTGAGCTTTTCCTCCTCGCCGTTCACCGAGTTGACGATGGGCTTGCCGTTGTAGACCCGCAGGCCCCGTTCCAGCGCCTCGGCATGGGAGGAGTCCAGCTGCAGTGGCAGGCTGACCACGCTCTGCAGCGCCTTGACCACCTGCGCCATCAGCGCAGGCTCGTCCACGCCGGGGGTGCCCACGTTCACGTCCAGGATCTGGGCCCCGGCCTCGTTCTGGCTGACAGCCTGCTCCAGGATATAGTTCATGTCGCCTTCCCGCAGGGCCTGCTGGAACCGCTTCTTGCCGGTGGGGTTGATCCGTTCGCCCACCACCGTGATGCCGTCCACCACCACATAATCCATGGGGCTGCAGACTACCGAGGGCATGGGGTGTTCCGGGCGGCCGGGGCGGCAGCCCTCAAAGACGCCGTTCAGCAGCCGGATGAACTCCGGGGTCGTGCCGCAGCAGCCGCCGGCGGCAAACAGGCCCAGCTCCCGGTAGGGCTTCATCTGCATGGCATAGAGCTGCGGGGTGATATCGTAGCCGGAGCCGTCGGCCCGGGGCAGGCCCGCATTAGGCTTGACAAAGACCGGGAAGCTGCCCGGGACCGCCTCGGTGAGCCGCTTCGCCATGGGGAAGATCTCTTTGGGGCCCAGCGAGCAGTTGATGCCCACGGCATTGGCCCCCAGACCCCGGGCCGTGGCGGCAAAGCTCTCCACGGTGCAGCCGGTAAAGGTGCGGCCGCCTGCCTCAAAGCTCATGCTGGCCAGGATGGGAAGGGTCGAATTCTCCTTTGCCGCCAGCAGGGCCGCTTTCAGCTCATACAGATCGGTAAAGGTCTCAAAGAAGATGAGATCCGCCCCGGCGGCAACGCCTGCCCGGACGATGCAGCCGTACTCCTCAACGGCAGCTTCAAAGGCCAGGGTGCCGTTGGGCTCCAGCAGCTCGCCCAGAGGGCCTACATCCAGAGCCGCCAGTGCCCCGTAGGGAGCGCAGGCCTTTTTGCAGTTGGCGATGCCTGCGGCAATGATCTCCTCCAGCGTATAGGCGCTGCCCGCCAGCTTGTGGACCGAGGCCCCGAAGGTGTTGGCGTTGATGATCCGGCTGCCTGCCGCCGCATACCGGGCATGGATGCTCTCGATCAGCTCCGGGTCGGTGATGTTCAGCTCTTCGGGCCGGGCACCCAGTTTCAGGCCCGCCGCCTGCAGCATGGTGCCCATGCCGCCGTCCAACAGGATGGTGTCCGTCCGGTTAAAAAGTTCATTCGCTTGCACAGGTAATTCCCCTCTTTCGGTATTCGCATCGGGTGCGCAGCACACAGTGCCCGCACCCCGCCAGATGTCCTCTGACCGGATGATCACTGACCCCCAGCAGAGCCGTGATGCTCTTGCGCGGGGTCATCAGGTCGTTGTCTGTCACGCAGAGCCCCGCGCGGCGGGCGGTGTCCAGCGCCGCCGCCACCAGCGGCTGCACCGCGATGGGCCAGTCGCCGTACCCCGGCGAATAGCGGCCGGTGAGATACCGGCCCTGCCGGGCGGCCCACTGCCGCAGCTCTGCTTCCGCGGCGTCCGCCGCCTGTTCTGCCAGGGCAGACCCCAGAGCGTCCGAGGCCACCCCGGCGGCAATGTCGCCCACCCCGGCGCGGCGGATCTGCCCGTCCACCCCGGGGCCGAGGGTCACCGCCAGAAGAAGAGCGGTATCGCATCCTTCCAGATGACGGTACACATCCTCCCCCTGTAAGATCCCGGCCCGCGTCAGGCTGTCGGTCCCGGCTTCCAGCCAGACCGCCCGGGGGGTGGCCGCCGCCAGCAGCGGCACGGCGCATTTTTCCAGCAGCGCCCGGGTGGCGGCGTCTGTTTCGCCGCGGGCACCGAAATACCGCGCCGCCGTTTTCAGATCGATGCTGTCCGGCTTTTCCAGCCGCAGCGGCATACTTGGCCCGATGTCCATCGGCCTGTCCCCCCTTTTTGTAGAAGTGGTCTCAGTATACCGCATCCGGGATTTTCCGTCAACGATGGGAATTTTTCGGATTTTTTGCAATAAACCTATTGACAATCTGGGTAAATGGGGATATAATCCAGACAACAAATCCACAAATCTTGTGGGGAATTGAAACTGAGATCCCCCGAAGCGATAGAGGATTGGGAAATTTCGGAAAGGAGGGCATCAATATGACGCTGATCTGGAAAAACCTGCTTCACGCGAACTTCCGCTGTGGGCGAATGTACACACTCCGGGCAGAATGTTTGACCGAGCGCTGTGCATTGCCCTCTGCAGACCGAATGTGTATGCGAATGTGAAGGCAGCCTGCCGCTCAGAGCTGATTTTTTGCCCGGTTCACTGGAATGTGTGCAGTGACCGGGATTTTTTATACGTCAGGATTATACGATAAGTACAGATAGAGAGGTATATTGCAATGTCTAACTACAAATTTGAGACCCTGCAGCTTCACGTTGGCCAGGAGCAGGCCGATCCCGCTACCGATTCCCGTGCCGTTCCCATTTATCAGACCACTTCTTATGTGTTCCGCAACAGCCAGCACGCAGCAGACCGCTTCGGTCTGGCAGACGCCGGCAACATCTACGGCCGTCTGACCAACTCCACCCAGGATGTGTTCGAGAAGCGCATCGCTGCTCTGGAGGGCGGCGTGGCCGCTCTGGCAACCGCTTCCGGTGCCGCTGCCATCACCTACACCATCGAGGCTCTGGCACAGGCCGGTGACCACATCGTGGCCCAGAAGACCATCTACGGCGGCAGCTACAACCTGCTGGAGCACACCCTGACCCAGTTCGGCGTCACCACCACCTTCGTCAACGCCCATGACCTGGCCGAGGTGGAGAACGCCATCCAGCCCAACACCAAGGCCATCTATCTGGAGACTCTGGGCAACCCCAACAGCGACATCCCCGACATCGACGCCATCGCAGCCATCGCCCACAAGCACGGCCTGCCGCTGGTCATCGATAACACCTTCGGCACCCCGTACCTGATCCGTCCCATCGAGCACGGCGCAGACATCGTGGTCCACTCCGCCACCAAGTTCATCGGCGGCCACGGCACCACTCTGGGCGGCATCATCGTGGACAGCGGCAAGTTCGACTGGAAGGCCGGCGGCCGTTACCCCAACATCGCTGCCCCCAACCCCAGCTACCACGGCGTCTCCTTTGCCGAGGCAGCCGGCCCCGCCGCTTTCGTCACCTACATCCGCGCCATCCTGCTGCGCGACACCGGTGCTACCATTTCTCCCTTCAACGCCTTCCTGCTGCTGCAGGGCACCGAGACCCTGAGCCTGCGCATCGAGCGCCATGTGGAGAACACCAAGAAGGTCGTGGAATATCTGGCCCATCATCCCCAGGTCGAGAAGGTCAACCACCCCTCCCTGCCGGATCACCCGGATCACGCCCTGTACGAGAAGTACTTCCCCAACGGCGGCGCTTCCATCTTCACCTTCAACATCAAGGGCGGCCGTGAGGAGGCTTTCAAGTTCATCGATAACCTGAAAGTCTTCTCCCTGCTGGCAAATGTTGCCGACGTGAAGAGCCTGGTCATCCACCCCGCTTCCACCACCCACAGCCAGCTGAACGACGAGGAGCTGGCCGAGCAGCAGATCTACCAGAACACCATCCGTCTGTCCATCGGCACCGAGCATATCGATGACATCATCGCCGATCTGGAAGCCGGTTTCGCAGCCGTCCGCGGTGAATAACTCCTGCAGCGCGTCCCCCGCGCTCCGAACCGAACTTCATCCTCCATTCTCCTTTTTGATCGTGTGTGCGTAAAACAGAACCGCCGCCCGGGTCACCCGGAGCGGCGGTTCTGTTTTTCTGTGTATTTCGGACCGGTCACAGCTGCGCTTCGATCCAGTTTCCGATGTCTGCAAACACTTCCTGCCGGTTGGTCTCCACCAGCAGCTCATGCCGGGCACCGGGATAGAATTTGACCTGGATGTTCTTCATCCCTGCGTCCTTCAGGCTCTGGACGGCCCGCCGGACTCCGGCCCCCTGTTCGCCCACCGGGTCTGCATCTCCTGCCAGGAACAGCAGGGGCAGGTCCTTTGGCATCCCGGCCAGGACTTTGGGGTCATACAGCCGCAGGATGCCGCTGAACATGCTGTAATAGGCGTTCAGCGTGAAGGTGAAGGTACACCGCTCGTCGGCAAGGTACTTGTCCACCTCGGCCTGATCCCGGTTGAGCCAGTCGTGGGTAGTGCGCCCTTCCAGACCCTTGTTGTACCCGGCGAAGGACAGGTTCGCCACCAGCTGACTGCGGTAGTGCCAGCCGTGAAAGACGGCCAGCACCCGGCAGACAGTTTTAGCCAGCTGCACCAGCGCTTTGGGCTGGAAGCCGGTGCCCATGATGATGGCACCGTCCAGCTCATTGCCCCACTCGCAGAGGTACTGCCGCGCGTAGAACGACCCCATGCTGTGGCCCAGCAGGAAATAGGGCACCCCGGGGTACCGCTCTTTGGTGCGGACGGTCATGCTGTGGAGGTCCGCCAGGACCGCGCGGTTGCCGTCCGGCTCCGCGAAATAGCCGTAATCCTCTTTGGTGCGGATGGACCCGCCGTGCCCCAGATGGTCGTGGCCCGTGACCACGATGCCCCGGGCGGCAAGGGCTTCTGCCAGCGGTTTGTAGCGGTCGATGAATTCCACCATCCCATGGGACAGCTGCAGCACCGCCCGCACCTCGCCTTCCGGCTCGCAGCGGAACGCGTGGAGCGTCCGCCCCGGCTGGCAGGACGGCAGGGTAAAATCGATCATCCGGCTCATGGCAGCTCTCCTTCCGGGCAGTTACAGGGCACCGATCTTCTTGCGGCACTCGGAGCAGATGCAGTAACCTGCATACTGCACCGCATCGTCGTCCACCTCGCCGCAGAAATCGCAGCTGCCGGTGGGCCGGTACTTCTTGAGGATGATCTCATCCCCATCCACGAAGATCTCGAGCTTTGCGTCATTGTTCAGCTTCATGCTGTTGCGCAGCTCTTTGGGCAGGACGATGCGGCCAAGGCCGTCAACGCCGCGGACGATTCCGGTACTTTTCATAGTTTGCTCTTCTCCTTTTTCATTACACTACGAGAGGCCCGTTTTTCCTGTCTTCTCCAAGGTTTTGTCCTCTCCGCCAAAGCCTTGCAGGAAAATTGTGCCATCTCTCCCATTCAGTATACAAAATTTCCAGCCCTTCGTCAATGTTTGCGGGCGTTTTCGACAAAAGAGTCTTTTATTCTTCCATTTATTCCTTATTTTCCCATGCAAAGGCTTCCGCGGCGGCCAAAATGTCGAAAAACAGCTCTTTTTGTCGGATATGATTTTCCTTCCGCCAAAAAACAGAGGCCGGTACGCCCCCGCCTTCCGGTCAGATACCGGTGGCGGGGGTGCATCGGCCCCACTCAGGATCATTTGATTTTCAGGATTTTTATTTTACCGCCCGGAGAAGCTCCCCCGCACGGGACAGCAAGGTTTGCACTGCGGTCTGCGCAGTACCGTCTGCAAGGTTCATCGGATTCCCGAAAGGCTTATTGTTGTAATAGTACTGCACCGCGGAATTTCCCGCTTCGCCGTTGACAAAGCACCGGCTGCAGGTTAAACTAAAAGATAGCGATCCGCAAATTTTTTGCCTGTAAATATAAAGGAGCGTTTTTCTATGCCGAGCAATAAAGTCCGCACCCGCTTTGCCCCCTCGCCCACCGGTTACATGCACGTGGGCAACCTGCGCACCGCGCTGTACACCTACCTGATGGCCAAGCACGAGGATGGCACCTTCATCCTGCGCATCGAGGACACCGACCAGGGCCGCTATGTGGAGGGCGCTGTGGATGTCATCTACAACACGCTGCGGGA
This sequence comes from uncultured Faecalibacterium sp., assembly GCA_934526125.1. GTDB lineage: Bacteria > Bacillota > Clostridia > Oscillospirales > Ruminococcaceae > Faecalibacterium. The sequence continues at coordinate 13,209 of CAKSZU010000009.1, forward strand.
GACCGGTCTGCTGTGGGACGAAGGCCCGGACGTGGGCGGCCCCGTGGGCCCCTATGTGCAGAGCGAGCGCATGGGCATGTTCAAGCAGTACGCCGAGCAGCTGGTGACAGAAGGCAAGGCCTATTACTGCTTCTGCACTGAGGAGCGTCTGGAGGCCCTGCATGCCGAGCAGCGGGCCAACGGCGAGATGACCCACTACGACGGCTGCTGCCGCGACCTGCCCAGGGAAGAAGTGGAGAAGCGTCTGGCCGCCGGGGAGCCCTATGTCATCCGCCAGAAGATCCCCCGGGAGGGTGTCACCGGCTTCGACGATGTGGTCTACGGCCACATCGAGGTGGAGAACCGTGAAATGGACGACCAGATCCTGATCAAGACCGACGGCATGCCCACCTACAACTTTGCCAATGTGGTGGACGACCACCTGATGGGCATCACCCATGTCATCCGCGGCAGCGAGTATCTGTCCTCCACCCCCAAGTATAACCTGCTGTATCAGGCCTTCGGCTGGGAGATCCCCACCTATATCCACTGCCCGCCGGTCATGAAGGATGCACAGAACAAGCTGTCCAAGCGCAACGGCGATGCCAGCTATCAGGATCTGGTGGCCAAGGGCTACCTGAGCGATGCCATCCTGAACTACATCTGCCTGCTGGGCTGGAGCCCCAAGGGCGAGTATGCCGAGCAGGAGATCTTCAGCCTGCCCGAGCTGGTGAAGATCTGGACGCCGGACGGCATCTCCAAGTCCCCTGCCATTTTCGACCCCCTGAAGCTGCGGGCCATCAACGCGGAGTATATCCGCCGCCTGAGCCCCGAGGCCTTCCAGAAGGCTGCCGAGCCCTGGATCGATCAGGCCGTACACACCCCCATCGACAAGAAGCTGCTCTGCGCAAACCTGCAGCCCCGGTGCGAGGTGCTGGGCGAGATCCCGGCACAGCTGGACTTCTTTGACGCCCTGCCCGACTACGATGTGAGCCTGTACACCAACAAGAAGCAGAAGACCACCCCGGACTCCGCCAAGGAGGCACTGGAAGCCCTGCTGCCGGTGCTGGAGGACGAGGCTCTGGACTTCACGAACCGCGATGCCGTCTTTGAGGCCTGCAAGGCCAAGGCCGAGGAGCTGGGCAAGAAGAACGGCTGGCTGCTCTACCCCCTGGGCATCGCCCTTTCCGGCAAGCAGCGCACCCCCGGCGGCGGCACCGACCTGGCCTGCATGATGGGCCGCGACACCACCGTTGCCCGCATCCGGACCGCTCTGGAGAAGCTGAACGGGTAACATTTTGCCGCTTCTCCCGATCCTCCCAAAAAAAGCCCTGCGTCCGCGCTACAGTATATGCAACAGGCGCGGGAAACAGAACCATACAAGCGTGATCCCCGCCGGAAAGCGGGGATCTTTTTTATGCCGGAAACTACCAGATTCCGCCCGGGACAGCCGGGAAGCACGGCCCTTGCAGCGCGGGCCGCGGTCCGCCCCGCGCTGCGGCAGGGGGCCGCGTTCGGGCTGGGGCTTGCCGGAGGCTGGGCCGTCCTCTACGGTGCCCTTCTCCCCTTCGGGCTGGGATTGACTCTGGGGCTTCCGGAGGACTGCTTTGCGGCCGGGGCGGCCGGGGCCGCGCTGGGCATCCTGCTGCATGGGTTCGGAGCCCTGTCGCTGGACAGTCTCTGTCTGCTCTGTGCCGTGGGTGTTGCCGTGGCGGCCCGGTGGCTCTGGCCCGGAAAGTTCCGCCCTGCTCTGCTGAGCGGCTGCGGGGCGCTGCTGCTGGGCGGAGTCTGTTTTGCCTTTGGCACCGGCGGGGGCGGGGCCACCCTGCTGCTCTTCTGCGGGGCAGACGCCCTGCTGGCCGGGAGTCTGGGCTATGCCCTGCGGCGCTTCCCGCCCGAGAAGCCCGGCTTCGGCACCCTGCTGACGGCTGCGGCACTGGCCGCCGCACTGGGCGGGGTCCGGATCGGCCCTCTCTGCCCCGGCGTCCTCCTCTGCGGGACGGCGGATGCCGTTTTCTGCTGCCGCGGACAGGAAAAGGCCGCCTTGTCCCTGTCCGCCTTCACCGGGGCGGCCCTCTGCGCCGCAGACCCCGCACTGGCCCCCGCAGCAGTGGGGCTTTGCTGCGGCACCGCCGCCGCGGTCCTGCTGGCCCCCGGGCGGCGGCTGGAAACGCTGGCTGCCTGCGGGGGCGGCTGTGTGCTGGGGATCCTCTGTGTTCCGGCTCCGGCTGCGGCGCTCCCCCTGCTGTTCCATACGGCGGCGGGACTGGCCCTTGCGGCCCTTCTGCCCCGGCGCTGGCTCACTCCTGTGCCGGAGGAACCGGCCCCGGAGACGCCGCCCCGGTTTTCCGCCGCCGCCACCCGGCTGGAAGCCGTGGCCGAAAGCCTGTCCTCGCTGGCCGAGACCGTCAACGCGGTCCACGATGCCTTTCCGCCCCAGTGCGGCAGCTTCCGCTGGGTCATCGACAACACCCATGACACCCTCTGCTTCAACTGCGGGCGGCAGGAGGTCTGCTGGAAGCAGGAATACGCCGCCACGCTGGAAGGGATGAACGCCCTGCGGCCTCTTCTGGAACAGAATGGCCACCTGCAGACCGGGGATCTGCCGGGGCTGCTGTCCCGCTGCATCCACCCGGCGGCCCTCTGTGCGGCCGCCAACCGCTCCTTTGCCCTCTACCGCAGCCGGAAGGAGGCCCATGTCCACGCCGAGGCCATGCGCACCGCTCTGACCGAGCAGTACCGCGCCGTGGCCGATGCGCTGGGGGTCCTCAGCGAACAGCTGGGCCGCCCGGGGAACCCGGAACCTTACAAATCCGGACGGGTGGCCGACTTCTTTTCCGGTCTGGGCACTCCGCCGCTGGAATGCAGCGTCACTCTGGATGACCTGGGCCGCACCCGGGCTGCCGTCACCCTGTCCCGCACCCGCTTTTCACCCCAGGAGCTGACCGCGCTGGCCCAGGAGACCGGCCGCATCTGCCGCCGGGCCTTCGACCCGCCGCAGGTACTCTCCTGTAAGGGGATGACCACCCTGCTCTTCTGCGAGAAACCTGCCCTCCGGGCCCGGTTCGGGGCGGCGGGCACAGCGGCCCGGGGCACGGTGTCGGGGGATGCCGTCCAGCAGTTCTGCAGTCCAACCGCCGCCCAGATGATCCTGTGCGACGGCATGGGCACCGGCCGCCCCGCCGCCGTGGACGGCAACCTTGCGGCGGAACTGACGGCCCGGCTGCTGAAGGCTGGCTTCACTGCCGAGCTGGCCGCCCGGCTGGTCAACGTAGCGCTGGCCCTCAAGAGCGATGAGGAGGGCGGGGCTACGCTGGACCTCATCAGCGTGGACCTGTACACCGGTACGGCGCGGCTCTTCAAGGCCGGAGCCGCCCCGGGCTTTCTGGTCCACGGCGGGAAGGCCCGCCCCGTGGGCGAGCTCAGTCTGCCCATCGGCATTCTGGGCGGGGTGAACGGACAGAGTCGGGTGGTGCATCTGGCGGCCGGGGACTACGCCGTGCTGGTCTCCGACGGGGTCCTGGTGGACGGGCCCGGCTGGATCGTCTCGCAGCTGGAACTCTCGGCCGCCGCTGCGGACCCGCCGGAGCGGATCGCCCGTATCCTTGTGGAGACCGCCCGGGCCCGGGCCGAAAAGACCGGCCGCCCCGACGACATCACCGCCGCCGTACTCCGGCTCGAGACCGGATGATGACGTTGAAATATTCATAAACACCGCTTATAATAGCGGCAGCTGTACCGGAATCCAAACGCAAAGGACTGTGAATATGAAAAAACTTCCCACCGCCGTCAAATGGCTCATCATCGTTGCGGTACTGGCCCTGATGGGCTGGATGCTGGTCAAGGTCAACGACCGGGCCTCCCGGGTCAAGATGCCGGAGCCGGACAACAGCCTCGGCATCTACCGCTCTGCAAGCTCCAATTGAAAAAGACCTCTCTGCCCGCCGGGCCGGTTCGCCCGCACTGACAGAGAGGTCTTTTTTCAGTTCATGATAAACCAGAAGGTGGTGCCTTTGCCCAGGGTACTCTGCACCCCGAACCGGAACCCATGCTGCTGGAAAATGGCTTTGGTGATGGAAAGTCCCAGGCCGGTGCCCTGCTTGCCCGCATCGGAGCGGGAGCGGTAATACCGGTCGAAGATATAGGGCAGGTCCTCGGCGGAGATGCCCGGGCCGTGGTCCTCCACCTCCACCCGGACGCCCTCCGGGGTCTGTGAAACCCGCAGCACGAAGATCCCGTCTTCCCCGATGTGGTGCATGGCGTTGCCCAGCAGGTTGTGGAGGGCCCGCTGCATCATGTCCGGGTCGGCATAGACGGGCAGCTCCTGATCCGGAAGCTCCAGTTTCAGCTGCCAGCCGTTCTGGGCGCAGACGGCATCGTACCGCTCGCTGACTTCGTCGCAGAGCTGCGCCATATCGAAGTGGACCCGCTCGCACTTTTCAGCCCCGCTGGTCACCTTGCTCAGCTCCATGACGCTGGAGACCAGTGCCGTCAGCCGGTCGGCCTCGTCCACGATGATGTTCATCTGTTCGTCCCGGTGGGCCTTGTCGTCTCCCGTGATGTCCCGCACCGTCTCGGCGTAGCCCTTGATGAGGGTCAGGGGGGTGCGCAGGTCGTGGGAGACATTGGCCAGCAGATCCCGCTGCATCTGGGCTGCCTGCTTCACTTCCTGCGCCATGTGGTTGAACTCCTGCGCAAGGTCGCCCAGCTCATCCCGGCGGGTACTCTCCACCCGGACGTCGTAGTCGCCCTGGGCCACCTTCCGGGCTGCGCCGGAAAGCTGCCGCAGGGGCTTGGTGAACCACTCGCTGAACAGCCACGCCGCACTCATGGAAAAGGCAAAGATCAGGGCCGCCGCCAGCGGCAGCACCGTACTCATGACCTCGCCGGCCTCCGAGACGTGCATCAGGCTGGTGGTCACCAATACCGTATAGCTCCCGTCGGAGGTCATCCGCCCCACCATCAGCTGCACCGAACCCGAAGGGGTAGGCGGATTGATCTTCCGCACACAGCCCCCGGTCTCCCGGCAGAGCTGGCGCATAGCCCGGGCCGTGCTGTAGGAGGGCAGCTCGCTGCTCTCGTCGGTGGGCTTGGTGCGGTGGAGGTTGCAGTAGGAAAGGTTCTCCACCTTGAAGATCTGCCGCAGGGTGGTGTCCGAGATGTCCACGCAGAAGCTGCTCATGCCGCTGCTCTCAAAGATCTCGGAGCCAAGGGCATCGAAGAACTCCGTATTGACATAAAGCTGGCTGCCGAACCCCCAGTAGGACAGCGTCTCGCCCTCCGCGGCGGCATCCTCCAGCTTCCGGACGATGGCGTCCGCCTGGGCGGTGAGCTGCTTCTGGATATGGGTGGTATACAGCGGTTCCAGAAGCCGGGTACACAAAAACCAGAACAGTGCCAGCAGGAACAGGCAGATCAGGCACAGAAACCACATCAGCTGTCCCCGGATGCCCACCGTCCGCCGCTTTTTTTCAGGCTGCCGCATCAACCATAAGCCTCCCGTTTACCGCGCCGCGTCCGGGTCGAACTTATAGCCGATGCCCCACACCGTAGCGATATAGCCCCGGCATTTGCCCAGATGGCCCCGCAGCATCTTGACATGGGTGTCCACGGTGCGGTCCTCGCCGAAATAATCGTAGTTCCACACCTTCTGCAGGATCTTCTCCCGGCTGAGTGCAATGCCCTTGTTGGAAGCCAGAAATACCAGCAGGTCAAACTCCTTGGGGGTCAGGCTCACTTCCTCGCCTGCCACCCGGACGGTATGGCTGGCCGTATCGATGGTCAGATCCCCGAAGGTCATGGTGCCGTCGGAGGCCTCGCTGCGGGGCATGGTGCGGTTCAGCACCGCACGGACCCGGGCCACCAGCTCCCGGGGGGAGAAGGGCTTGACCACATAGTCGTCCGCACCGCCCTCAAGGCCCGCCAGCTTGTCGTACTCCTCACCGCGGGCCGTCAGGATGATGACCGGCGTATTGATGTGGCGGGTGCGCATCTCCCGCAGGCAGGTCATACCGTCCATAAAGGGCATCATGACGTCCAGGATCACCAGATCGAACCCGCCGCCGCTGAGCAGCGAAAGGGCAGCGGAACCGTCGCCCGCTTCCTCGCAGACATACCCTGCGTACTGCAGATGTTCCCGGATCAGCTCCCGGATCCGGGGTTCGTCATCAACGATCAGAATTTTTGCCATCAGAGGCTCCCTCCTCACATAAAAATACGCTTTGAACCAGTTTCTCAGAGGTATGATAATATAATTATTGGAAAATTCTGTGAAGTTTGAGTGAATGGTTTGGAAAACTCCCGCACCGGCCCGTTTCGGCGTACCGGACGGAACCTTCTGCGCCGGTCTCCTCTCCGGGGATAGTATACCACAAAACCGGTCCGCAAAACAGCTCTGCGGCGGCATCGGCCGGTCTTGCTTCTCTGCGGCCGGGTGTGCTATACTGATATGATATCAAAACACTTCTACACCCGGAACAAAGGAATCCAGCTTATGCGAATCGGACTTGTTGAATTATTGCTCATCCTGACCATTGCGTCCCTCGCGGTAGGGCCGCAGGTGACTCTGTTTGTGGACCGGTGGATGCGCCGGGCCAACCGCGCCAGTGCCAAAGCCGCCCGCCGCCGGGCCGAACAGGAAGCCCAGCGGGCCATCGAGCGGGAAGCCGTGCTCCAGCGGTTCCAGAAACTGAGCATCATCTTTGCCCTGGCGGCGGCCGCCGCTCTGGTCTGGTCGCTGGTACTCCGGCCCATCGACACCCCGCCGCAGGCTTACACGGCCCCGGATCTGCGGCAGGACACCGGCGCGGCACAGACAGCACTCTCCGGAGACAGCCGGGATGTGCTGGATCTGGGCGGATATGACGGGGTGGACTGCATCCGCACCCGGGACGGCCTTGTGTATGCGGCCGCCCACAGCGGCTCCGCCCTGAAAAAGCGCAAGAGCGATCTGGTGCGGACGGACGGCGGCCACACGGCGGCCATCCTGAGCATGGACGGCGAGCTGACCGGCTTTGCCTTTGACGCTGACGGCGGCCTGTGGCTGACCGTCGCGACCTCCGACGGCGGGACGCTCTGCCGGGCTTCCAGCGACAACTGGGGCACCTCGGTGGAACAGGTGGTCACCCAGCTGGACGGTGCCCCGCTGGGGATGCTCTCCGCCGTGGAAGTGGGGCCGGACGGCATGGTGTACTTTGCCGTCGCTGCACAGGCCGGGGCCGAGAACGGATTAAACAGCGCTCTGCGCACCGAGCTGATCGCCCACACCGGCACGGGCAGCATCTATGTCTATGACCCCGCCTCCCGCACCGTGGAATGCGTTCTCAGCGGCATTGCCGGGGCCTCCGGCCTTGCGCTGGACGCCTCCGCCGGGACGCTCTACGTCTCCGACCTCGGCAGCCGCTGCGTCTGGGCCGTGGACGCCTCCGCCCGGGATCTGACCGCCGGGGGCAAGGGCTGCACTGCGCCGTTTTCCGGCCTGCCGGGCTATCCCGGCGCCCTGGCCCTGGACGAGGACGGCACCCTGTACATCAGCTACCGCTGGGCCCGCTCCGACTGGCTGGAGAGCCACTCCGGCACCACCCTGCTGCGGGGCGTGGCCCTGCGGCTGAGCCAGACCATGCAGGAGAACCTGTTCTCCCTGCCCGCAGGCAGTACCTGCGCCGAGGCCGTTGACCCCGCCAGCGGGCAGTGGCTGCGCACATTCTCCGGGAAATCCTCCTCTGCCTGCACCGCTGCGGGCATCGAAGGGAACCGGGTGTATTTCGGGGCATCTGAGGAAAAGGAACTGTATTTTGTCAAAATATGAGGTGATATGAAATGACAGAAGCATTCAGGACACAGATCGAGCAGGAGGCACGGCAGGCCGTGACGGAACTGCTGGCCGAGGCAAAGCTGAAAAAAGGCGATGTGTTCGTGGTGGGCTGCTCTTCCAGCGAAATCGTGGGCGGCCGCATCGGCAAAGATTCCAGCATTGAAGCGGCGCAGGCCGTGTACGCCGGCATTGCCCCGGTGCTGGCCGAAAGGGACATCTGGCTGGCGGCCCAGTGCTGCGAGCATCTGAACCGGGCCATCATCCTCGAGCGGGAAGCCGCCGAGAAGTACGGCTGGGAGGAAGTCTGCGTCGTGCCCCGCCCCCATGCGGGCGGCAGCTGGGCCACCACCTGCTGGAAGAACTTCAAGGACCCCGTGGCCGTGGAGGAGATCCGCGCCCACGCAGGCATCGATATCGGCGGCACCCTGATCGGGATGCACCTGAAGCGGGTGGCCGTTCCGGTGCGGCTGAGCCTGAACCGGATCGGAGATGCCAATATTCTCTGCGCCCGCACCCGTCCGAAACTCATTGGCGGCGAGCGCGCAAAATACACCGAGGAGGACTGAACCCCATGGCAGAAAAGACTTTGGAAGAAATGCGGGAGGCTGTGCTGGCCATCCGCGAGAAAATGGCCGCCGCCGCCTGGGAGGCGGGCCGCGACCCGGCAGAAGTCCAGCTCTGCGCCGCCTGCAAGACCCGCACGGCCCAGACCGTGGCGGCCAGCGCCGCCCTGCCCATCGATGTGTTCGGCGAGAACCATGTGCAGGAGCTCTGCGCCAACTTTGACGCCGGGGCCTACTGCGGCAAGCCCAGCCACTTCATCGGCCACCTGCAGACCAACAAGATCAAAAAGGTGCTGGGCCGGGCCAGCCTGATCCAGAGTGTGGACAGCGAGCACCTGCTCACCGCCATCGAAAAGGAAGCCGCCAAGGCGGGCCTTGTGCAGGACATCCTGCTGGAAGTGAACATCGGCGGGGAGGAGAGCAAATCCGGCGTTGCACCGGAACAGCTCTGGACCCTGCTGGATGCCGCCGCTGCACAGGAGCATATCCGGGTCAGGGGCCTGATGGCCATTCCCCCGGTGAACGATGACGACGCACAGAACCGCCGCTATCTGGCCGGGGTCTACCGGCTGTTCCTGCAGGCCGGGGAGCGGGGCTACTCCAACGTTTCCATGGAGACCCTCTCCATGGGCATGAGCGGCGACTACGAAAACGCCATCCGGGAGGGAGCCACCCTCGTCCGCATCGGCACCGCCATCTACGGCGAGCGGGATTACAGCAAGAACGTATAAAAAAGTCCTCTGTCCGTGATTTTGGACGGAGGAGACAATCGGAGGTATCATGGCAAAGCAAAACATCAACGACCCCGGGGCACATCACATCAGCAGCGGTGCCCTGATCCGGCGTTTCCTGCCCTATCTTTCCAAGTACAAGGGCACCCTGTTCCTGGATCTGTTCTGCGCCGCACTGACCACCCTGTGCGACATCATCCTGCCCAAGATCATGAGTACCATCACCAACTCGGCCATGGGGGTAGGCATCACCCTGACGGCGGGCATCGTACTCAAACTGGCCGCCATCTATTTTGTACTCCGCATCATCGACGGTGCGGCCCAGTATTTCATGTCCGGCATCGGCCACATCATGGGCGTCCACATCGAGACCGATATGCGTCGGGACGCCTTTGACCACCTGCTTCTGCTGGATCACACCTACTACAACAACACCAAAGTCGGCACCATCATGGGCCGCATCACCAATGACCTGTTCGATGTGACCGAGTTTGCCCACCACTGCCCGGAGGAGTTCTTCATCGCGGGCATCAAGATCCTGGCCTCCTTCATCATCCTGTGCCAGGCCAGCATCCCCCTGACGCTGGCGGTGTTTGCCTGTGTGCCCCTGATGGGCGTCGTCTCGGTCAAGCTGAACCAGAAACTGCGGGCGCGGTTCCGCCAGCAGCGGGTCCAGATCGGCGAGCTGAACGCCACCATCGAGGACAGCCTGCTGGGCCAGGGCGTCGTGAAAGCCTTTGCCGCCGAGGAGCAGGAGCGCGCCAAATTCGAGCAGGGCAATAAGGAATTCGAGAAGATCAAGACCCTCGGCTACTACGCCATGGCCGCTTTCAACACCTCCACCCGCCTGTTTGACGGCCTGATGTATCTGGTGGTCATTCTGGCCGGCGGCCTGTCGCTGGTCTACGGGAAGATCACTGCCGGCGATCTGGTGGCCTACATGCTCTATGTCACCACCCTGATCGCCACCATCCGCCGTATCGTGGAGTTTGCCGAGCAGTTCCAGCGGGGCATGACCGGCATCGAGCGCTTTGCCGAGATCATGGACACGCCCGTTCCCATCCACGATGCCCCGGACGCCAAACCCCTGCAGCCCGGCCCCGGTGCCATCCGCTTCGAGGATGTCAGCTTCGAGTACCCGGACGACCACAACAAGGTGCTGCACCATGTCAGTCTGGACATCAAAGCCGGCGAGCGTCTGGCTCTGGTGGGCCCCTCCGGCGGCGGCAAGACCACTCTGTGCAACCTGATCCCCCGCTTCTACGATGTGACCGGCGGCCACATCTGCATCGACGGGCAGGACATCCAGCAGGTCACCCTCAGGAGCCTGCGCGAGGACATCGGCATCGTCCAGCAGGACGTGTACCTGTTCAGCGGCTCGGTGGCGGACAACATCGCCTACGGCAAGCCCGGTGCCACCCGGGAGGAGATCATCGAGGCTGCCCGTCTGGCCGGTGCAGAGCGGTTCATCCTGGCCCTGAAGGACGGCTTCGACACCTATGTCGGTGAGCGCGGTGTCAAGCTCTCGGGCGGCCAGAAACAGCGCATCGCCATTGCCCGGGTGTTCCTGAAGAACCCGCCCATCCTGATCCTGGACGAGGCCACCAGCGCACTGGACAACGAGAGCGAGATCCTTGTGGGGCAGAGCCTGGAAAAGCTGGCCCACGGCCGCACCACCCTGACCATTGCCCACCGCCTGACCACCATCAAGAACTACGACCGTATCCTGGTGCTTGGCTCCGAAGGCATTGTGGAATCCGGCACCCACGAAGAGCTGCTGGCAAAGCAGGGCGTGTACTACCGCCTGTGGAACCAGCTGCCCGGCGAGGACACCTTGTAAAGCAAAATCATTGCATAAAAAACGCGGGACCGCTGAGTTTTCAACGGTTCCGCTTTTTTGTTGTGGAAAATCAGGTGTTATTTTTCTTCCGGTTCATCGTCCAGCTTTTTCCGATTCTTCTGCACCAGATGTACACAGAATTGGAGCAGTGCAAAGCAGAGCAGACCTGTCAGAACACCAGTAAACGCAGCGCCCATCCAATAGCCACAGGCCAGGCCCCACAGCACCGTAACCGCCACGGCCGCCAGCAGAGAATAAACCGCATTGGCTCCCATACTGGAAGAAAGATGGCGGTCCCACAGGCCATTCCGGACGCACTCTGCACAGGTGTAACCACATCCGGCCATAAAAACGACCCATTCTCCGGTCGCTTTGTCTGCATTGCCCGTCAGCAGCTGAATCACCATTGCGGCCAGCAGACCGCCCCACATCAACCAGAAGCCACGCTCCCCAATTTTGCGCAGAGTTTGCTCCTGCATCTCGTCCAACTGGTTTTTCTTGCTGTATAGTGAAAATCTCATAACTCATTCCTCCCAGAACAGTTCATCCAGTGTTTTTCCCAAAATTTTGCAGATGCTGCGGCAGAGATTGATGGTGGGGTTGTACTCGCCTTTTTCGATCGCGTTGATGGTCTGGCGCGAGACCCCAGCCGCTTCTGCCAATGCCCCCTGCGTCATATCTTTTTCTGCACGGGCAGCTTTCAGTTTCAGATTCTTCGGCATCCTGTCACCTCGTCTCTTTCCTGTGAGGGTGAACTCGTTCCCTCGGATACAGGATAACACTCGCAAGACATTATGTCAAGTATATTTTACTTTTTGTCTTGTATTTTATATTTCAAAAATAGAAAAAGCCCCATACCCACACATTCAGAGTGCAGGCATGGGGCCGTGAAATATCAGGTTTTATTCTCCCACGATGAGCCGCACAGCACCATAGATGCCGGCATCATTGCCGAGGGTCGCCGCCACGATGGGTGTTTCGCGGCAGGACTTGAAGGCATAGGTCTTGAAGTGTTCCCGCAGGGGGTTGAAGAGGACATCACCGGCACGGGCGACACCGCCGCCCACCATGAACATCTCGGGGTCGGTGGTGGAGGCAATAGAGGCCAGCGCCATGCCCAGGGTGTCGGTCATCTCGTCCACCTCACGGGCGGCCAGTGCATCGCCTGCACGGGCGGCATCAAAGACATCCTTGGCGGCAAAGTCGGTGCCGCGCAGGGTGCAGGGGGTGTCCGGGTTCTCGTCCAGCAGCTTCTTCATACAGCGGACCACGCCGGTGGCGCTGGAATACTGCTCCAGACAACCGTGCTTGCCGCAGCCGCAGGTGGCGGTCTCGTGGCGGTTCACCGTGATGTGGCCGATCTCGCCGCCGGCACCGTGGGCACCGTCGATGACCTTGCCGTTCACGATGACGCCGCCGCCCACGCCGGTGCCCAGCGTGACCATCACCGCGCTGCGGCAGCCCTTGGCACAGCCCATCCAGATCTCGCCCAGCGCGGCCACGTTGGCATCGTTGCCCACCAGCACCTTGATGCCATCCAGCAGGCCGGACAGCTGGATGGAGACGTTCCGCTCACCCCAGCCGCCAAGGTTGGCGCAGACAATGGGCACGATGCGGCTGTCCAGCACAGGGCCGGGCACACCGACACCCACGCCCTCCACCTGCTCGGCAGTGATTCCGTTTTCCTGCATCTTGTCCTTCACGGCCTTGGCCAGGTTCCCGAGGATGTGTTCCCCTGCATTGGAGGTGTCGGTGGGCACCTCCCACTTTTCCAGCAAAGCGCCCGCCGTGGTGAACAGGCCCACCTTGGCCGTGGTGCCGCCCAGATCAATGCCGAATGCGTACTCTTTCATATTCATTTACCCCTTTTTTCGCGGCGGTTCCCCGCCGGTGATCTCATCTGACCCAGTATAACATACTTTTGTGCAAAAAAGCAGTGGGCCGGGCACACTTTATGCAAAAAGCCGAAAATCCGGGCGGATTTTCGGCACAACAAAAGGCCCTCCCGCAGTGGGAGGGCCGGAAAGTCCGAATGACAGGATCACTCCTCGTCGGAAGCGTCCTCATCCTCTTCATCCTCGTCGTCATCGTCCGTGCGGGGCTTGTAGAACACACCGCTGAGGAAGATGCTGACAAAGTACAGCAGCACCATGGGGATCGCCACGAAGCACTGGGACACAATGTCGGGCGGGGTGATGATGGCTGCGATCAGGAAGATCAGGACAATGGCAACGCCGCGGCCCTTCTTCATGATCTCGGGGTTTGCAATGCCCATCTTGGCCAGAATGATGGTGACCAGAGGCATTTCAAACACACAGCCGAAGATGATGAACATGGTCAGGCAGAGGTTGATGTAGCTCTCGATGCTGATGGATGCCGTGATGTAATCGGTACCCTCCAGCGTGACGAGGAAGTTCAGCATGAACGGCAGGGTGACCTTGTAGGCGAACAGCACACCCACGCAGAACAGAGCCAGACCGAACAGCAGCACCAGCCGGAAGAAGAAGCTCTCGCTCCGTTTCAGGCCGGGCTTTGCAAAGGCGTAGACCTGATACAGCGCCACCGGAATGGTCACGATCACCGCAGCGATCAGGGACACCCGGAAATACTGCATCAGCTTTTCCTGCGGGGCCAGGAACACGAAGGTGTAGTTCGCATTCATTGCCATGGCCGTCAGCAGGTCGATCAGCTTATCCGAAATTGCCAGGAAGCCGATCACGCCCACTACAAACACCGCCGCGCAGATGATCAGCCGGTTCCGCAGCTCTTTCAGATGTCCGGTCAGCGTCATGCTGCCGTCGTCTGACATGACTTCGGCTTTCTTTTTGCGCTTCACGTTGGTAGCCACAAATTACTCCTCGTCCTTCTTCTCAGCCTTTTCCTCGGTCTTGGTCTCGGCAGGCTTGGCATCGCCGTTCTCATCCACGTCGTCCATGCCTTCCTTAAAGTTCTTCATGGTCTTGCCGAACATCTTGCCCAGCTTCGGCAGGTTCTTGGGTCCAAAGATGACCAGAACGATGATCAGAACAATGATAAGCTCCTGAGGTCCGATTCTCATAATAATAATCTCCTTTTTACTTTTGCCGCGCCGCAAGGCGGGCTGACTTACAATGTATCGTACAACCGCGGGCGCGGATGCAGCTTGAACAGATCAGACGTTTGCCTCTTCGGCAGGGGCAGCTTCCTCAGCGGGAGCAGCCTCGGCGGCTTCGGCAGCGGGGGCGGCCTCAGCAGGCTTTTCTTCTTCTGCGGGCTTGCCCTCGGCAGGCTTCTCGGCGGGCGTCTGCTCCGCCTTCACAGGCTCTTCAGCGGCAGGGGCTTCGGCAGCCTTTGCAGGCTCCTCCGGCAGCTCCTCCACCGGCTCGGTCTCCAGCTCGGCGACTTCTTCGGCCTCCTCAGCCTTCTTGGCCTCTTCCTTGCTGGTCTTGCCGATGTTGGTAAAACTCTTGGTGACATCCTTCATGCTGTCATCGATATCCTTCTTGATATCGGTCAGGGGGGCAACGGCCTCCTTGATGGGGGCCTGGATCTCGTTCAGGGGCTCCACCACGTTCTTCTGGATCTCCTCGGAAGCGGCGCCGGTGTACTTCTTCAGCTCCCGCAGCATCTTGCCCAGCTTGCGGGCGTACTCCGGCAGCTTATCCGGGCCGATGACCACAAAAGCCACGATGACCACAAGGACCAGTTCCGTAAAACCAATTTTCATAGTGTTCCAAATCCTTTCCTCTCACACGGGCGGTTCATTTTTTGTCCCCGCCGTGCTATACTGTGCAAGGGACACGGCGCGGTCTGCGCCTTTGTTGCCTTACATATACCGGAAGTGTGTGAACTGTATATGAATTTATTATGAATTGTTTATGAACAAGCAGATCCTTCTGCCCATTTCCATAACAGAGCATAATTTTGCGCAATAAAATTACAGAGAGGATGTTTTTCTTGAAGGAACTTTATGCTGCCCGCTTCGCCCGCGTGGCCCGAGGCCTTGCCGCACAGGGCCTGACCCAGATGATCGTCAGCGACCCGCCCACCATCTTTTACCTCACCGGTGTCCGGCTGAACCCCGGCGAGCGGATGCTGGCGCTGCTGCTGCGGGCCGACGGGGCGCACCGCCTTTTCGTCAACGCCCTGTTCGGCCGGCCGGAGGCCGGGATCCCCGTGGAAAACTTCTCGGACGGCGAGGACGCCCCGGCTAAATTGCTGCCCTGGCTGGAGCGGGACAAGCCCCTGGGCATCGACAAGAACTGGCCTGCCCGGTTCCTGCTGCGTCTGATGGAGCTGAACGCTGCCCCCGCCTACCGCAACGCCTCCGCCGCCTGCGACGACGCCCGGGCCGTGAAGGACGCGGCCGAGCAGGAGGCCATGCGGGCCTCCTCCCGGGTCAACGACGACTGCATGGCCGAGTTCCGGGCGCTGATCCGCCCCGGCATCACCGAAAAGGAGATGGCTGATGCCATCCGGGGCATCTATGCCGCCCACGGCTGCTCTGACGTCAGCTTTGCCCCCATCTGCGGCTTCGGGCCCCATGCTGCCGACCCCCACCACGAAAACGATGATACGCCTCTCGCCGCCGGGCAGTGCGTCCTGATCGATGTGGGCGGAGTCTACCACGACTACTGCTCCGATATGACCCGCACCTTCTTCACCGGGCAGCCTTCGGAAGAAGAGCGGAAGGTCTACGAGCTGGTGCGGCAGGCACAGGCCGCCGCCGAAGCGCTGGTCCGGCCCGGTGTCCGGCTCTGCGAGATCGACGCCGCCGCCCGGGATCTCATCACTGCCGCAGGCTACGGCCCCTGGTTCAACCACCGGCTGGGCCACTTCATCGGGCTGGAGGACCACGAAGCCGGGGACGTCTCGGCCGCCAACTCCGATGTGGTCGTGCCGGGGATGTGCTTTTCCATCGAGCCGGGCATCTACCTGCCCGGTAAATTCGGGGTCCGCATCGAGGATCTGGTCCTGGTCACCGAGACCGGCTGCGAGGTGCTGAACCACTACCCCCACGAACTGACGACGATCGATTTTTAAGAGAGATAGAGATATGAAAAAGGGTCGGCTGCACGGAATCCCGTGCAGCCGGCCCTTTCTTCAATCATTCCCGGACCGGATTGGTCAGTGTGCCGATCCCGTCGATCTCGCACCGGACCACATCGCCGGGCACCAGGAACTGCGGCGGGTCCATCCCCATGCCGACCCCGGCGGGGGTGCCGGTGGCGATGATGATCCCGGCTTTCAGGGTCATCCCCTGCGAAAGCTCCGCGATCACATGATCGATGTCAAAGATCTGGAGCGATGTATCGGAGTCCTGCCGCTTTTCGCCGTTGACAAAACTACGGATGCCCAGCCGGGGCGGATAGTCTGCAAACTCGTCTGCGGTGACGATGCAGGGGCCCATGGGGGTAAAACCGTCCAGACTCTTGCCGAAATACCACTGCTTGTGGGCGGTCTGGACATCCCGGGCCGAGACATCGTTGACGATGGTGTAGCCGAACACAAAATCCCGGGTCTGCCCGGCCGGTACGTCCCGGGCGTCCCGGCCCAGCACCACGGCCAGCTCGCACTCGTAGTCCAGTTTCTTCACAAGGTCGGTGTGGGCCTCGATGCAGCCGCCGTCCGGCACGGCCCGGGTCACCCGCTTGGAGAAGTAGATGGCATCCTGATGCTTTGTGGCAAAGGCCTCGGAGGAATACTTCTCCGCTTCATCGGAGTGAGCCATGTAGTTGATGCCCAGGCAGATCATATCCTGTGCCGGGGACGGGATGGGGCTTTCCAGCGTGACGGCCTCCACCGGTAAAGCCGGGATGCCCGCAATGGCCAGCTCCAGCCCCGCCCGCACCTGCGGTGTCAGGAAAGGGATGGCCTCTGCCAGCGTCTCATAGCTCAGCCCCAGCCAGCTCAACGGCCAGACCTGACGCCCGTCCGCCGAGAGGATGGCCGGGTCTTCCACGCCGTCCGGCAGACGGCAGGTGATAAAGCGCATAACTGCTCCCCCTTTCAGTGCCGGTAGGCGATGGCCTTCTGGATGCGGTCCGCTTCCGCCGGGCCGGCCAGCTGACGGACCAGTTCCAGCGCAAAGGGGATGGCACCGCCCAGACCGTAGCTGGTGGTGATGCTGCCGTCCACCACGACCTCTTCATCGTGGACGATGGCACCGGCCAGCTGGTCCTGGAACGCGGCGTGTGCGGTGGCGTTCCGGCCTTCCAGCAGGCCCAGCGAAGCCAGTACGCTGGGGGCGGCACAAATCGCGGCCACCTTTTTGCCCGCCTTTGCAAACTCGGTGCAGGTCCGGGTCACGGTCGGGTTGGCAGCAAGGTTGGGGGTGCCCGGGATGCCGCCGGGCAGCACCACCAGATCCACATCCGTATAATCCACGTCCTCCGCCAGCGCATCGGCGGTCAGATGGATCTTGTGGCTGCTGACGATCTCGCGGCGGCCCGAAGCGCTGGCCACGGTGACCTCCACCCTGGCCCGGCGGAGCAGATCCACCACCAGAAGGGCCTCGCACTCCTCGGTGCCGTCGGCAAAAAAGACAACTGCTTTGCTCATTGTAAACTCTCCCTTCAAAAAACGCCGCAGGGTGCGGGCTCTCCCGTTCCCCGCGGCGCGCGGCTCGTGTTATTCTTCGGGCTGGGGCGCTTCGTCCGCCTTTTCCTCCAGGATCCGGCGCAGGACGCTGTCGTCCCGGCTGATGACCCGGCTGACCCGGCTGATGATGGCGCTGGACGCGCCGATGTTGCCCATGATGCTGGTATAGCTCTGTTTCCCGACCAGCTTTTCCGCGATGTTGTACCGCTGTTCCATTGCGCTCAGTTCAGCATAGCTGCACACGTCCTGCAGAAAGCGGTAGCACTCTTCCGGCGTTTTCAGCTCCAGAAGTGCAGAATACAGGCCGGACTCTCCGGTGGGATGGTCTTTTGCCATGACGTTTTCCTCCCTGTGGTTCAAGGTTGGGTCTGGCCCCTATGGGGCACTTCAGTACACTACTTTATTGTAGTGCAAGTGCCGGAAAAAATCAATGGGAAATTCAGAGCCGTTTTTCCAGCGCTGTCAGCTGCATGGCGATCCCGGCAGCTTCTTTTTCCGCCGGGCCCAGGGCACGGTAGCCCCGGCCCTTGAAGAACTGCAGCACCGGCAGGCAGCGGGTATGCACCTCGCAGCAGACCCGGCCCCGGCCCTCGCCCCGGGCCAGACGCTCGCAGGTGGCCAGGATATCCCGGCCCAGGGCCTTGCCCCGGTACTCCGGCTTCAGGTAGAGGTGGAGCAGGTGCAGGGAGGTGTTCTCCATCTTCCAGGCAAAATAGCCGATGAGCTTATCCCCCAGAAAGACCAGGAAATAGTTCACGTCGTTGTCGATGTCCTCTTCGATGGCGTCGGCGCTCTGCAGGGTGTCCACCAGCGTGTCCAGCTGCCCCGCCGGGTAGTAACGCTTGTAGACCTCGTGCCAGAGTTCACTGGCAAGGTCGGCGTTCATGTGGATGTATTTGGCCTTTGCGACCAGCTTGTAATCCGGTTTCATAGCGCTCCTTCTGTGCGATCATACATAGACGATATAGTCCGGCTTGCGGGGGGCAGCAGGCCGGGGAGCCTCGGCGGGGTAGCCCAGGATGCAGTGCCCGATGCCGATGTAGTCCCCCTCGATGCCCCATTCCTTCAGCAGGGCCTTGCCCTCTTCGGTCTCGAACTCCTCCCGGGCGCGGTTGATCCAGCAGCTGCCCAGCCCCAGCGAGGCCGCTGCGTTCATCAGGTTGCCCATGACAAGGCTGCCGTCGGGCACCGCGTTGTAGTTGTGGGCATCCGCCAGCACCACCAGAATGGTGGGAGCCCCGTACATGGGGTCTGCGGTGCTGCCCATGACGGCGGCATTCATCCGGCTCAGCCGGGCACGGGCGGCGGCATCCTGCACGACCACGATCTTCGCGCTCTGCAGGTTTTTCCCGCTGGGGGCAAAGGTGCCGGCCCGCAGCACGGCCTCCAGCTCTTCCTTTGTGATCTGTTCCGGCTTGTAGGCCCGGCAGCTGCGGCGGTTTTCAAGGGTCTGTAAGGTTTCGTTGGTCATTGCATTTTCCCTCCTGAAAAAAGTTCTGCCCTTATTGTAGCATACCACCGCATAAAGTGCAAAACAAAAAGGCGGCTGCGCCCTTTTGCGGGGTGCAGCCGCCTGATCGTTCTTCGGTTTTTCCGGAAGATGTCTTACAGCGCGGTCTTGATGTTGTGATGCGTGGAGCTGTAACGAACAACTGCTTCCATCAGGGCAACCGGCCACAGAATGACCTTGCCCAGGATCTCGGCCGGCCTGACGTCCACCGTATCCATGCTGTTGATGCCGAAGAGAACCACGCAGGCAATGCCGCAGCCCAGAATGTAGTAGTACATAATCAAACCTCCTATATTTTTCTCACAGGCTTCCGCCTGAAGTTCAAGTGTCGGCGGGGCGTCTTCCCGCTCTCCGCATCCTTACTATACCGCAGTTTTAAGATAAAGTCAATATCAAAAAACATGAAACAAATTAAAGTTTCTTTTGAAAGCCGTTTTGTTCATGTAAATAAAGCAGTGAAGTTCGCTTTGCTTTATAAATGTGAAGTCAGTGTCCTGAATTGGCCGTGAGCCGGAAACAAATTGTTCCTATTCTGCCCTGAAAGAGGCCGAAAACAGGCGTTTTGTACTTGCAGAAAAAACAGGAAATGATGCACAAAGCTCCATCTGCAATTTTGTGCAGAGCGCCCTGCAATAACAGCTGTTTTTCATACGTTTACAGGTTAAGGAAAGACGTGTCGGAATTTTTTGTTTTTTGAAGTGAGGACACTGCCATGAAGAAAATTTTTCGCAAAAAAATTTTTGCTTTTTTCCTCTCGGCCCTGCTGGTGCTGGCCCTTTCCCTGCCCGTTTTTGCGGACATGGGCCCCAAGCCCTCGGTCACGCTCAAGCTCTATTACACACCGGGCCAACGCTATGCGGTCACCCTGCTGGGCAATACCAGGGTCAGCGGGCCGTGGGGCTCTGCAGACCAGTACCGGGAGCGGATGGGCTCCCGGGAGACCTGGGAGGCGTTCCGGAACTACCCCGCCCCGGAGGGCTACTACTTCCTCGACTACTTCCAGGAATACCCCGGCGATGCCGATGCAGAGTTCGTCTGGGGCTACTACCCGCCCAACAAGTTCTATGTTTTACTCTATAATATAGAGACCGGTACATTCTACCGCAGCGAGGAGCCGGTGGAGCGCTATGCCTTTTCCAGCGAGTGGCAGGTGCTTCTCGATTCCCAAGACGGCCTGCGGGTCTACCACAACCGCAACGATTCCGACATCCTTTCCTCCTTTGCCGCCCGGGTGCTCATCACCCTGATTTTAGAGCTGACGTGGGGCATCCTGCTTTTCGGGCTGCGCGGCCCTGCCCAGCGCGCTCTCATCGGCAAGGTCAACCTTGCTACGCAGATCATCCTGAATCTCGGGCTGTGCTATGGCACGCTCTATCTCGGGCCGATGTGGGGCAATTTCCTTTATTTTGCACTGGAGGTGCTGGTGTTCTCCGTGGAAGCCTTTGTCTACAACCGGTATCTGCCCTGGCCGGAGGGCAAAAAGCCTCACCCCATCCTCTATGCGCTGACTGCCAATCTCCTTTCCTTCGGCATCGGGCTGGAATTGAACACCCACTGCACCAACACACAGATCCGGCTGATCGGGCTTGTCTGTCTGGTGCTGTGGTACGCCGGGCCGTGGCTCTATCGAAAGCTGCGGAAAGTGCAAAATGCACAATAAAAAGAAAAAAATTCGTCAAGAATCAATCTTGTTGCGCACCGGGAAATCCGCTATAATAGAAGCGTCAAACCAGATTTTACCGGAAAGGAGACACGGACGTATGGCAAAAGCATCTCAGGTCGTTTTACTGGAAAATGAGTTTTACCTCATCAAGGCACCCAATGGGAAGGTGTTGGAGATCAAGAACTTCAACACGGAGAACGGCGCTTCCATCCGTCTGTGGGACTACGCCGGGCATCCGTGGCAGCAGTGGCAGTTCGTGGACGCCGGGGAAGGCCGGTGGCGGATCAAAAACCGATTCACGGGCAAGTTCATGGATCTTGCCCTCGGCGGCGTGGTGGAGGGCACCTGGCTGCACCAGTGGAGCCGCACCAGCGGCCTGAGTCAGTGCTGGGAGCTGGTGCCCACCCGGAACGGCCGCACCCGCATCCGGAACGTGCTGGCCGACAAGTATGTGGATCTGGTGGGCATGAACACCGCCAACGGTGCGCAGGCCCAGATCTGGAACTTCGTGTCCGGCGGCAACCAGGAATGGAACCTGGTCCGGGTAGACCCCGACACCGCCCGGACCGACGCCCGCGCCGAGGAAGCCCACGACCCGGAGCCCACCCCCTCCCAGCGCAAGCACCAGAATGATCTGGTCCGGAAGCTGAACAACGCCGGAAAAGGCCGCGCAGCCCGGAAATAATCCAAAAACAGAATGAGGCAGCCGCACGTCCTTCTGTGTGGCTGCCTCATTTTTCAGATAATGATTCTTTCGGTAATTATAGTGATCAAAGGAGTTCTCTTATGGATCTGTCCGCCTTCATGGACCCGGAATACCCCATCTTCAGCACGACCCTGTGCTACCTCGAACGGGATGACGCCTACCTGATGCTCCACCGTGTCAAGAAGCAGGATGACTACAACCACGACAAATGGGTGGGCGTAGGCGGCAAGTTCGAGCGGTTCGAAAGCCCAGAGGACTGCCTGCTGCGGGAGGTGCGGGAGGAGACCGGCCTTACCCTGACCTCCTACCGCTGCCGCGGGCTGCTGACCTTCGTCTGGGGCAATATGACCGAGTTCATCCACCTCTACACCGCCGACGGCTGGCAGGGGGAGATGATCCGGGGCGACGCCTGCCGGGAGGGCGTCCTGGAGTGGGTTCCAAAGGACAGGGTGGCAGACCTGCCCATCTGGGAGGGGGACCGGATCTTCTTCCGGCTCCTGCGGGAGGAGCGGCCCTATTTTTCCTTGAAACTCATCTACGACGGGGATACCCTGAAGGAAGCTGTCCTGGATGGAAAACGCCTTTAATCCAGCTTCAGGTCGCCGTCCTTGATCCAGCCCAGTTTCCGCTCGATCTGGCAGAACAGGACGCTGAGGACGGCCGGCAGGATGAAGCAGATCAGAAGCATGGCGACCCAGTCCATGGGGGTGATGGCTGCCTTGGTGCCTGCGGCAACATCGTTGACCCAGCCGGTGTACACGCCGATCTGGCCCACCAGACCACAGGTGCCCATGCCGGAGGAGACCGCCGCGCCGTTCATCTCAAAGTGGAACAGGCAGGTGGCCAGAGGGCCGGTGATGGCCGAGGCCAGCGTGGGGGCGATCCAGATCCGGGGGTTCCGGACGATATTGCCCATCTGGAGCATACTGGTGCCCAGGCCCTGGCTGACCAGGCCGCCCACACCGTTCTCTTTATAGCTCATGACCGCAAAGCCGACCATCTGGGCGCAGCAGCCGGCCACAGCCGCACCGCCGGCCAGACCGGTCAGGCCCAGCGCCGCGCAGATGGCGGCGGAGGAAATGGGCAGGGTCAGCGCCACGCCCACGATGACCGAGACCAGGATGCCCATGACCAGCGGGGCCTGCTCGGTGGCCCACATGATGAGGGTGCCCACCTGACTTGCCGCCGCGCCGATGGGCGCTGCAATGAGCATGGACAGGCCGACGCCCACAAAAATCGTCACCAGCGGGGTGACCAGGATGTCCACCTTGGTCTCCTTGCTGACAGCCTTGCCCATCTCCGATGCCGCGATGGCAATGATCAGGACGGCCAGCGGGCCGCCTGCACCGCCCAGCGCATTGGCCGAGTAGCCCACAGTCACCAGGCTGAACAGCACCAGCGGCGGGCAGTGGAGCGCCCAGCCGATGGCGCAGGCCATGGCCGGGCCGCTCATGGCCGTGGCATAGCCGCCCAGATTCACCAGCGTCTCAAGCCCCGTCTGCTGGCCCAGCGTCTTGATGATGGTGCCGATCAGCAGGCTGGCAAACAGGCCCTGCGCCATGGCACCCAGCGCCTCGATGAGGTAGCGCCGGGGGGTGATGACGATATCTTTCCGTTTCAAAAAGTCCTTTACACTTGACATGTTCTTTCCGCCTTTCTCTCCCGGCCTGCGGCACGGGATTACGTGTCAAGTATCATACCATACACCTGTCAAGACAGCAAGAGAAAATCGCATTTTTCGTCTAAAGAGACAAATTTCACAGCTTTGAGCGCAATGTTTCTGCTTTCCCGGACGTTTTCACCGTGGAGCGAATTTTTTCGCGTTCCGGCCCGGCCCATCGCAGGCATCCGCCGCACCGAAAGCAGATTGACGGAGCTGCGGGGTTGGTGTATACTGGAAGAGTGAAATCAGCATTCGCGCATCGCGTTAAAATAAACGGACCGCCGCGTGGAATCCGCGCCGCGTGTCCGGTTCAGTCGGAGGCAGAGCAGGCGGCATGAAACCTTTATTTTTCACCCGAAAGCATTCCCGGAGCGGCTCGGGCCGCAGCATCGGCCAGGCAGTGGCCGCACTGGTCATGGCAGCAGCCATCGCCGTGGGCGGTGCAGGCACCACCCTTCTGCTGGCATCCCAGCCCGCAGGTCTGACGGTGGAGCCTGCCGCCACCCTGCAGTGGGACGGAAAACTCCTTGAGCCCAAGGCAGAGGACTCCGCTTCCTCTGCGGCAGAAGAAAAAACCGAACCGGTCCAGGAAGAGACTGCCGCGTCCAGTGAGGCTCCGGCTTCTTCGGCGGCTGCGGTGCAGAAGCCCGCAGCCGGAAGCACCTCTGCCCCGGTGACTTCCAAAGAAGAGGAAACCGCACCGGAAGAGCCTGCATCCGAGACCCCTGCGGAAGAAGATTCTGCCGCCCCGGAAGCACAGCCGGAGGAGGCCCCCGCTGAGGATGACCCCATGGCCGGAAGCTCCGAAGAGCTGGACAGCGAGAACTCCCTGCCCCATTTCGTGACCGAGACCGAGGCTCTGGCCGCTGAGGACCCCCTGTCGGCCCCGGAGGACAACAGCGTCCTGCCCGAAGAGGAGCCCGCTGCCGAGAGCAGCGCACAGCAGACCGCTGCTTCCGAAAACGGCGAAGAATCGCTGGAAGATGCACAGATCCGGGATGTCAACGGCACTGTTCTGCTGACCCCGGAGGAGATCCGTGAGGCACTGGATGCCGGAACGCTGGATGAGGACTCCGTGGACCCCAACTGCCTGAACGATGAAAACGGCCTGCTGCGCTGGCTGTGGAACTTCTTCTTCGGCAAGGATGACGATGAGGATGAGGCAGGCGACAGCTCCATCCCCACCCCGGCACCCACCTACTCCGGCTGGCGCACCGAGAACGGCAAGACCTATTATTACAGCCAGAGTACCCACCAGCGCCTGACCGGCATCCACTGCATCGACAACAAGCTCTACTATTTTGATGCCAACGGCGTCCAGACCCCTGCTACCTTCGGCATCGATGTCTCCAAGTATCAGGCCAACATCGACTGGCAGCAGGTCAAGAGCGCCGGGGTCGAGTTTGCCATCATCCGCATCGGCTACCGCGGCTACGGCTCCGGCACACTGGTCATGGACCCCAAATTTGAGGAACACTTTACCAACGCCCGCAACGCCGGGCTGCGGGTCGGCGTCTACTGCTTCAGCCAGGCCGTCAACGAGAACGAGGCCCGGGAGGAAGCCCAAGCCTGCGTCTACGTCCTGAACGGCCGCAAGCTGGACTACCCTATCTACTTTGACACCGAGGCTTCCGGTGCCGGCAACGGCCGCGCCGACGGTCTGGGCGTCACCGACCGCACCAAGTGCGCCGTGGCCTTCTGCGAGGAAGTCAAGGCACTGGGCTACCAGCCCGGCATCTACGCTTCCACCACCTGGTTCCGCAAGCGTCTGGACATGAGCCAGCTCACCGGCTATTCCATCTGGAACGCCCACTATAACGTTGCTTCCAGCCCCATTGCCTGCAATATGTGGCAGGGCAGCTGCACCACCCGCATCCCCGGATACGGCGGCCAGATCGACATCGATATCAGCTATATGGGGTAAAGCATGGATCGCATTCGCCTGATCGCGTCTGACATGGACGCCACCCTGCTGGATGAACACAGCCGCCTGCCCGACGGCTTTGAGGACACGATCCGCGCACTGGCGGCACTGGGCATCCGGTTTACCCCGGCCAGCGGACGCCCCCTCTACACGCTGGAGGAGATGTTCCCCACCCTGCGGGACGAACTGATCTTCATCGGGGACAACGGCGGCGCGGCCCGCTGGAAGGGCCAGCCCCTCTTCACCTCCGAGATGTCCCCCGCAGGCTGGCGGGATCTGTACCGGCTGACCCGGGAACAGGGCGATATCGCCGTTCTCTGCGGGCTGGACCGCGCCTATGTGGAGCGTCCGTTCGCCGTCTACGATGCCGTCCTGCGGCATTTCTACACCCGGCTGGACTACGTGGACTGTCTGGAAACCGTCACCGCACCGGCCGACAAATTCACCATCTACCTGCCCCGGCACAACGCCCAGCAGGCCTACGATACGGCCTATGCCAGCCAGCGGGAAGCCTATTCCGTGGCTGTGGCCGGGGAATGCTGGGTGGACATCATGAACCCCGGGGTCCACAAGGGCTCTGCTCTGGCCGCGCTGGGGAAGCTGTGGCAGATCCCGCCGGAAAGCATGATGGCCTTCGGCGACACCTACAACGACGCCGAGATGCTCCGCACCGCCCGCTACGGGTTCCTGGTAGAGAACGGCAGCGCACCGCTGCGGCAGACCGTGCCGTTCCTGGCACCGTCCCACCGGGAAGCCGGTGTGATGCAGGTCCTGCGCAAAGTGCTGGCCCAGCAGGGCCTGGTCTGCCCGGCCGATTTCACCCCGGCGCACTGAGTTATAAAACAAAAAACGAGCTGAGATCATGCGGTCTCAGCTCGTTTTTGCATGTTCAGGTTATGCGAACATATCCTTCAGCTTCTTGAAGAAGCCCTTGCGCTTTTCGTAGTTTTCCTCTTTCAGGGTGCCCTCGAACTTCTTCAGGGCATCGCGCTGGGCCTTGTTCAGCTTCTTGGGGATCTCGACTTCGCACTTGACGTACATATCGCCCCGGCCGCGGCCGTTCAGGTACTGGATGCCCTTGCCCCGCAGGCGGAAGGTGGTGCCGCTCTGGGTGCCCTCGGGCACGGTGTACTCCACCTTGCCGTCAATGGACGGCACCGTGATGTTGTCGCCCAGCACGGCCTGGCTGTAGGTAATGGGCACGGTGACCCACACATCGTAGCCGTCCCGCTGGAACACCTCGCTGGGCCGGACGGTGACCATCACGATGACATCACCGGCAGGGCCGCCGTTGGTACCGGCATCGCCCATGCCGCGCAGTGCAAAGCTCTGATCGTCGTCGATGCCCATGGGGATGGACACCTCCAGCGTCTTCTTGGTGGCCGTCTTGCCGGAGCCGTGGCAGACCTTGCAGGGGTTCTTGACCAGCTTGCCCTTGCCGCCGCAGCGGGAGCAGGGCTGCTGGGTCTGCATGACACCGAAGGGTGTGCGCTGCTGACGAATGACATAGCCGCGGCCGCCGCAGTCCGGGCAGGTCTCGGGGCTGGTGCCGGCTGCGCAGCCGGAGCCATGGCACTCGGTGCATTCCTGCTGACGGGTGATGGTGATGTTCTTCTTGCAGCCATGGACGGCCTCGTCAAAACTCAGGGTGATCCGCACACGGATGTCCTGGCCCTTGCGGGGTGCATTGGGGTTCGACTGGCGGGACGAGCCGCCAAAACCGCCGAAGCCGCCGCCGAAAATATCGCCGAAGATATCGCCGAGGTCCACACCGTCGCCGCCGAAGCCGCTGAACCCGCCTGCTCCGCCGCCGTTCTGGGCTGCGTAGCTGGGGTCAACGCCTGCAAAGCCGTACTGATCGTACAGCTGGCGCTTCTTCGGGTCCGAAAGCACCTCGTTGGCTTCGTTGACTTCCTTGAACTTTTCCTCTGCGTCTTTGTCGCCGGGGTTATAGTCCGGGTGGTACTTCATGGCCAGCTTGCGGTAAGCCTTCTTGATCTCCGCATCCGTAGCCGTCTTGGATACCCCCAGCACTTCGTAATAATCGCGTTTTTCCTGTGCCATATCCACTCACCTCTCATAGGTTCTCGCAACCTCTCCCGTCCGCGGGACTGAGAGGTTTTCCCTGAACCAGCAAGAGCCGCCCCGGCAAAACCGGAGCGGCTTTTGCTTATTCTACGCATCTGCCCGCCGGTTTGGCCGGACAGCTGCGGCTTTGATTACGATCAGACTTCCTTGAAGTCGGCATCCACGACGCCGTCGTCATTGGGCTTCTGCTGGTTGTTGTTTGCAGCACCGGCATCGGGGCCCGGCTGTGCGCCTGCGGCCTGCTGGGCAGCGGCAGCAGCCTGATACATCTTCTCAAAGACGTGGCTCAGGGCATCCTGCTTTGCCTTGATGTCATCGATGGAGCCGGACTGGACAGCCGTCTTCAGCTCAGCCAGCTTAGCCTCGGCCTCGCTCTTGACATCGGCGGGCATCTTGTCGCCGTTCTCCTTCAGCATCTTCTCGGTCTGGAAGACCATCTGGTCGGCACCGTTGCGGATATCGACCTCTTCACGCTTCTTCTTATCATCGGCAGCGAACTGCTCAGCTTC
>CAKSZU010000010.1 GCA_934526125.1 uncultured Faecalibacterium sp.
AAGCTGTTCGGCATCCATGGCCGCGCCATGGCCGACGACAAGGGCTGCTGGCCCATCCAGAGCCGGATGGGCATCGATGTGATGAGCATCAACCTGCTGGTGGAAAATGAGGAAGACCCCGTTGTGTGGCGCGGCCCGGTCATTGCCGGTGCCGTCAAGCAGTTCTGGACCGATGTGGTCTGGAAGGACGTGGACTTCCTGTTCGTGGACATGCCTCCGGGAACCGGCGACGTG
Organism: uncultured Faecalibacterium sp.; assembly: GCA_934526125.1. Taxonomy (GTDB): domain Bacteria; phylum Bacillota; class Clostridia; order Oscillospirales; family Ruminococcaceae; genus Faecalibacterium. The sequence goes on from CAKSZU010000010.1 coordinate 235, forward strand.
CCCCTGACGGTGTTCCAGAGCCTGCCCGTGGACGGCATCGTGGTGGTGGCCAGCCCCCAGGAGCTGGTCAGCATGATCGTGGCCAAGGCCGTGAACATGGCCGAGATGATGAAGGTGCCCATGCTGGGCATCGTCGAGAACATGAGCTACATCGTCTGCCCCGACTGCGGCAAGCACATCAGTGTCTTCGGCGAGAGCCATGTGGACGAGGTGGCCGCAAAGCACGGCCTGCCGGTGCTGGCCAAGTGCCCCATCGACCCCCAGCTGGCGGCCCTGTCGGACGCCGGCATGATCGAGACCTACGGCGGCCAGTATCTGGAGCAGGCTGCCGATGCCTGCGAAAAGCTGCTGAAGAAATGATCTGACCCGTTTTCTCCCCTGCTGAGGCCTTTTTTCCGGCCCTGGCAGGGGGATTTTTCTTGCCTTTTGCAGACAGCTGTGATATACTTCTGAGCGAACCGAACAGAAAACAGCAGGTGCGCTCCGCCGTGCAGCCCCTCCGGGCGGCGGCAGGAGCGTCAAAAGGGAAGCGGGTGCAGTTCCCGCACGATCTCGTCACTGTGATAAGGGAGTCCGCTGCCAGGGTGCTTTGGCATCAGTCACTGAAGTGCAAGCTTCGGGAAGGCGGCAGCGGATGCGGATCTTTCAGTCAGGAAACCTGCCCGCTGTTGGTACGGGGGCCCATGCCCCAGATCACGAGGAATTGGTTGTACCAAAAAACCCGAACATCACAAAGGGTCTTTTTGTTTTGCCGTCCCGCAAGCAGAAAGACCTTTTTTGTTTGGGCACACTTTCCTGTACCCTCTGTCCGGGACCGAAGTCAAACCCACAGGAAAGGAACGTATCAAACATGAGAAAACGCAACATCCACAAGGCAGCGGCCGCTCTGACCGCTCTGGCTCTGTGCGCCGGTGTGCTCACCGGCTGCGGCGGGGCTGCAAGTTCTTCCACGGCTTCCAGCACGGCAGGTTCTGCCGCATCCAGCGAAGCCGCCAGCGGGGAGGCAGATGAAGTGGCCGCAAAGAAAGTCGCCGATCTGATCGATGCCATCTATGTGCAGGAGCGCAACGACAACACCGATGAGCAGTGCGAAGAGGCAAAGGCAGCGTGGGACGCCCTGACCGATGCCCAGAAGCAACTGGTGGAAGGCGAGAACGCCGACCCCGAGTACTTCGGCCGCGACACCGGCGATGCTTCCAAGGATGATCCCCGCAGCGAGGACAACATCGGCGAGAACGAGCTGCTGGTGGTCTCCTTCGGCACCTCCTTCAACGACAGCCGTGTGGCCGACATCAAGGGCATCGAGGATGCCCTGCAGGAAGCTTATCCTGACTGGAGCGTCCGCCGCGCCTTCACCGCACAGATCATCATCAACCATGTGCAGGCCCGTGACGGCGAGAAGATCGACAACATGGAGCAGGCCATGGAGCGCGCAGTGGCGAACGGCGTGAAGAACCTGGTCGTCCAGCCCACCCACCTGATGCACGGTGCCGAGTACGACGAGATGATGGAGATGGTGGACTCCTACCGCGACAAGTTCGAGTCCGTGGCCGTGGCTGAGCCCCTGCTGGGCGAGGTCGGTTCCGACGCCACCGTCATCAACTCCGATAAGGAAGCCGTTGCCAAGGCTGTCACCGCTGCTGCCGTGAAGGCCGCCGGTTACGACAGTCTGGATGCCGCCGCTGCCGACAAGACCGCTTTCGTCTTCATGGGCCACGGCACTTCCCACACCGCAAAGGTCAGCTACTCCCAGATGCAGACCACCATGGGCTCTCTGGGCTACGATAATGTGTTCATCGGCACCGTCGAGGGTGAGCCCGAGGAGACTGCCTGCGAGAACGTCATCGAGGCTGTCAAGGCTGCCGGTTACACCAAGGTCGTACTCCGTCCTCTGATGGTCGTGGCCGGTGACCATGCCAACAACGACATGGCCGGTTCCGATGACGACTCCTGGCTGAGCCAGTTCGAGGCCTCCGGCGACTTTGAGCAGGTCGACTGCCAGATCGCCGGTCTGGGCGAGATCAGCGATATCCAGCAGCTGTACATTGCCCACACCAAAGCCGCCATCGATTCCCTGAACGGCTGATATTCTGTTTTACTGTTGCCCGAAGGGAGAGATCTTTTCGGGCAACTTTTATTCGGGCAACTTTTATTTTATAAAGATCTGAGGTATTTTTCATGCGCTGCAAACAGTTCCTTTCCCTTTCCATCGTTTCTGCCCTGCTTCTGGCTTCTCTGGCCGGGTGCGGTGCTTCTTCCACGGCTTCTTCTGCCGCTGTAAGTTCCGAGGCCGCTTCTTCCGCGGCCGCTTCCGAAAGTGCGGTCGCTTCTTCGGCCCTGACGCTGGCTGACGGCGTCTACACCGCCGACTTCGACACCGACAGCAGCATGTTCCACGCCAACGAAGCCTGCGACGGCAAGGGCACCCTGACCGTGAAAGACGGCAAGATGACCTTCCACGTCAGCCTTGCTTCCAAGAAGATCGTCAACCTCTACCCCGGCCTTGCCGCCGATGCCGAGGCCAACAAGACCGACTGGCTCATCCCCACCGTGGACACCGTGACCTACTCTGACGGTACTTCGGAGGAAGTCTACGGCTACGACATCCCGGTCACCGCCCTGGATACGGACTTCCAGCTGGCCCTGCTGGGCACCAAGGGCACCTGGTATGACCATACCGTCAGCGTCCGCAATGCCGAGCCGAAAACCGAGGACCCCGCCGAAGTGCCTGCCGACGGCGAATACAGCGTCAATGTGACGCTGGAGGGCGGCTCCGGCCGCGCCACCGTGGAAAGCCCTGCCGCCCTGACCGTGGCCGACGGCAAGATGACCGCCACCATCGTCTGGAGCAGCCCCAATTATGATTACATGATCGTGGACGGAGAAAAGTATCTGCCCACCAACACCGAGGGCAATTCCACCTTCGAGATCCCGGTGGCAGCGCTGGATACGGCTCTCTCCGTCACGGCTGACACCGTGGCCATGAGCACCCCCCACGAGATCGAATACACCCTGACCTTTACCCTGAACTGATATGCTGACGCGCCGTGATTTTCTCAGGGCCCTTCCGGTCTCCGCACTGGTCCTGACCGGCTGCACCGGGGGCAGCACTGCCTCCTCCGGCACCGGCGCACTGGTGTTTTCCCACGTGTATCCGTTGGATCACGCCACCCAGTTCACTGCCGACTGCTACGAGGGCGGCTATACCCTGCTGACCCTTGCGGACAGCGGTGCAAAGTTTCTGGTCGTGCCGGAGGGTGCCGATGAGCCGGAGGACCTGCCCGAAGGGGTGACCGTTCTGCGCCAGCCGGTGCAGAACATCTATCTGGTCTCCACCTCGGTGATGGACCTGTTCCTCCGGCTGGACGCACTGGACTGCATCGCCCTCTCCGGCACCCGGGCCGAGGGGTGGTATCTGGACGAGGCCCGGGCTGCCATGGAACGCGGTGCCATCGCCTACGCCGGAAAGTACAGCGCCCCCGATTACGAGCAGATCCTTGCCGCCGGGTGCGGCCTTGCCATTGAGAATACCATGATCTACCACACCCCGGAAGTGAAGGAACAGCTGGAACGGTTCGGCATCCCGGTGGTGGTGGAGCGCTCCAGCTACGAGAGCGGCCCGCTGGCCCGGATGGAGTGGATCAAGTTCTGGGGCATCCTGCTGGGCAGGGAGGATCTGGCCGAAAAGATCTTTTCCCAGCAGGCCGCGCGGATCGAAGCCCTGTCCGGGCAGCCCTCCACCGGAAAGACCTGCGCCTTCTTTTCCATCACCGCCAACAATCTGGCCAACGTCCGCAAGGGCGGCGACTATGTCTCCCAGATGATCGGACTGGCCGGGGCCGACTACGTCTTTGCCGGCCTGACTGACAGCGGCAGCAACCTCTCCACCATGAACCTGCCGCTGGAGGATTTCTATGCCGGTGCCCGGGACGCCGATTTCCTGATCTACAACAGCACCATCGAAGGGGTGGTCTCCACCACCGATGAGCTGATCGCGAAATGCTCGCTGCTGGCCGATTTCCGGGCCGTGCAGAACGGGAATGTCTGGTGTACCAGCCAGAGCTTTTTCCAGCAGAGCATGTCTCTGGCCGATTTCATTCAGGAGATACACCGCGTCTTCACCGGGGAACGCCCGGACGACCTGCGGTTCCTGACCCACGTTACTTAAGGAGCCCTTCCATGACCAGCCGAAAACGTCTCATTCTCTCTTACAGCCTCCTCGCCGCGGGGCTGGCGGTGCTGTTTGCCGCCAACCTGTTCTGGGGCAGCGTTGCCCTGACCCCCCGGGCCGTGGTGGCCGCCCTGACCGGCAGCGGGCAGGACGCCCTGAGTACGGGCATCATCACCCAGCTCCGCCTGCCCCGGGCCGTGATGGTAGTGCTGCTGGGGGCGGCGCTTTCGGCGGCGGGCTACCTGCTGCAGACCTTTTTCGCCAACCCCATTGCCGGGCCCTTCGTCATGGGCATTTCCAGCGGGGCCAAGCTGGCGGTAGCGCTGGTGATGGTGATCTTCCTGAACTGCGGCATGCTCACCAGCTCCCTGACCCTGATCCTGGCCGCCTTTGCCGGGGCCATGGCCGCCATGGCCTTTGTTCTGGCCGTGTCGCGCCGGGTGCAGCGGATGAGCATCCTGGTCATCTGCGGCGTCATGATCGGCTACATCTGTTCCGCTATCACCGAGTTCGTGGTGGCCTTTGCGCAGGACAGCAGCATCGTCAACCTCCACAACTGGTCCCAGGGCAGCTTTTCCGGCATGACCTGGGGCAACGTGCGGGCGGCGGCGCTGGTGATCCTGCCGTCGCTGGCGGCGGCCTTCTGCCTTTCCAAACCCATGGCCGCCTACCAGATGGGCGAGAGCTACGCGCTGAGCGTCGGCATCAACGTCCGGGCCTTTTCCCGGGTGCTGGTGCTGCTTTCCAGCCTGCTGGCGGCCTGCGTCACCGCCTTTGCGGGGCCCATTTCCTTTGTGGGCATCGCGGTGCCCCATCTGGTCAAGCAGCTGCTGGGCAGTGCAAAGCCGCTGTATGTCCTGCCCGGGTGCTGTCTGGGCGGGGCGGCTTTCTGCCTGCTGTGCGACCTGATTGCCCGCAGCCTGTTTGCCCCCACCGAGCTTTCCATCAGCGCCGTCACCGCCGTGTTCGGTGCGCCGGTGGTCATCGGGCTGCTGATCCGCCGGAATCAGGAGAGTGTGCGATGAAATACCTCTGTGAAACGAAAGAGCTGGCCATCGGCTACGGCGGCGCGCCCCTTGCTTCCGGCATCACGCTGGAGGCGGTGCCGGGGCAGATCCTGGCCCTCATCGGGCCCAACGGCGCGGGCAAGTCCACCCTGCTCAAGACGCTGGCCGGACAGCTGGCCCCGCTGGGGGGCACCGTCCTGCTGGACGGCCGGAGTCTGACGGACTACCCGGGCCCGGCCCGGGCCCGGAAAATGGCCCTGATGCTGACCCATACCCGCCGCACCGAGCTGACCACCTGCTTTGAGTTCGCCGCCGCCGGGCGCATCCCCTACACCGGACGGCTGGGCCTGCTCTCGGATACCGACCGGCAGCAGATTCGGGCCGCGCTGGAACTGGTGGGGGCCGGGGCGCTGGCCGACCGGGATTTCAACCGCATCAGCGACGGCCAGCGCCAGCGTATCCTGCTGGCCCGGGCCATCTGCCAGCAGCCCAAAGTGCTGCTGCTGGACGAGCCTACTTCGTTTCTGGATATCCGGGGCAAGATCGAGCTGCTGAGCATCCTGCAGAAGCTGGCCCACGAACAGGACCTTGCGGTCATCGTGAGCCTGCACGAGCTGGATATGGCGCAGAAGATCGCAGATGCGGCAGTCTGCGTTTCCCCGGGCAGCGTCTCGGCAGTCCTGACCCCGGAACAGGCCTTTGCACCGGAGAACATCCGGACCCTCTACGGCCTGAGCGAGGAGCAGTATCAGACTCTGTTCGGCCCGGAAAAGCCCAAAAAGCCAAAGTTCGAACACTACATCCGCAGCGGGCAGAAGCTGCTGCGCTGCGGCTACACCACCGGCACCTGCGCGGCGCTGGGGGCCGCCGGGGCGGCGCGTCTCCTGCTGACCGGCCGCGCCCCCGACTCCGTGGCCCTGCGCACCCCCAAGGGGATCGTGGTGGAGGTGGCTCCCCTGTTCTGCCGCCCGCTGCCCGACGGCACCGGGGCCGAATGCGGCATCGAAAAGGACGGCGGCGACGATGCCGATGTGACCACCGGTCTGCCCGTGATCGCCGCAGTCCGGCTCTGCCCCGATGACCCCGGGGTCCGCATCTTTGGCGGAAAGGGGGTGGGCCGGGTAACCAGACCCGGTCTCGACCAGCCGGTGGGCGAAGCCGCCATCAACCATGTGCCCCGGCAGATGATCGCCGAAGCCCTGCAGAAAGAGGCCGAAAGCGCCGGATATCCCGGCGGCTTTGCCGTGACCCTCTCCATCCAGGGCGGCGAGGAGGTGGCCCGCCGCACCTTCAACCCCCACATGGGGGTAGAGGGCGGACTCTCGGTGCTGGGCACCAGCGGCATCGTGGAACCCATGAGCCAGCAGGCCCTTCTGGACACCATCCAGCTGGACATGGAGCAGGCCCGGCTTCAGGCTGGCACGCCCCGGCGGCTGATCCTGGCCCCGGGCAACTACGGGCTGGATTATCTCCACGCCGCTTACCCGGCCTTTGCCTCCATCCCGGTGGTCAAGACCTCCAATTTCATCGGAGACGCGCTGGATATGGCCGCAACAGCCAACTTTGAGGAAGTGCTTCTGGTGGGGCACGTCGGCAAGCTGGTCAAGCTGGCCGGGGGCATCATGAACACCCACTCCCACACCGCCGACTGCCGTACGGAGCTGTTCTGCGCCCATGCGGCCCTCTGCGGAGCCGGGCGGGAGACCTGCACTGCCCTGATGCAGGCTGCCACCACCGATGCCTGTCTGGAGATCCTGGACGCGGCCGGGCTGCGGGAGCCGGTGCTGGAAAGCCTGCTTTCCGCCATTCAGCTCCACCTCGACCGGCGGGCCGCCGGGGCCTTCCGGGTGGGGGCGGTGCTGTTCTCCAACCAGCACGGGCCTCTGGGCCAGACTGCTGCCGCACGTCAACTCATCGATCAATGGAAGGAGTAACGCTATGGTACATTTTGTTGGTGCCGGACCCGGCGCACCGGATCTGATCACCCGGCGGGGGGCCATCCTGCTGCAGGAAGCCGACTGCATCATCTACGCCGGAAGTCTGGTCAACCCTGCCCTGCTGGGGCTGGCAAAGCCAGGCTGTTCCGTCTACGACAGCGCCGGGATGACGCTGGAACAGGTGCTGGACGTCATGCGGCAGATGGAATCTGCCGGGAAGACCACCGTCCGCCTCCACACCGGCGACCCCTGCCTGTACGGCGCCATCCGGGAGCAGATGGATGCACTGGATGCGGACGGCATCGCTTACGATGACACCCCCGGCGTTTCCAGCTTCTGCGGCGCTGCGGCAGCCCTGAACGCCGAGTATACTCTGCCCACCGTGAGCCAGACCGTCATCATCACCCGGATGGAGGGCCGCACCCCGGTGCCTGAAAAAGAAAAGCTGGCCAGCCTTGCCGCCCACGGGGCCACCATGGTGATCTTCCTCTCCATCGGACTCATCGACAGGGTGCAGGAAGCCCTGCTGCAGGGAGCCTACACCGCTTCCACCCCGGCCGCCGTGGTCTACAAGGCCACCTGGCCGGAGCAGAAAGTCGTGCGCTGCACCGTCGGTACTCTGGCGGCCAGCACCCGGGAAAACGGCATCACCCGGACGGCGCTCATCGTGGTGGGCGATTTTCTGGGGACGCAGTACGAGCGCAGCAAGCTCTATGACCCGGCTTTCACCACCGGGTTCCGCAAGGGGGAGTCCCGATGACCCGGGCCTATCTCGCCTTTACCGAAAAGGGCTTTGCGCTGGCCGGGACCCTTGCGGCTGCCCTGCCCGGCAGCGTGAGCCGCTGCGGCGGGGACGGCGTCCGCCTTGCCGACTGGACCGCTGTGCGGTTTGCCGACTGCGATGCCCTGATCTTCGTGGGGGCCGTTGGCATCGCAGTGCGGGCCATCGCCCCCCACTGCCGCAGCAAGGCAAGCGACCCAGCCGTGGTGGCGGTGGACGAGTGCGGGCACTTTGCCGTGCCCCTGCTGTCGGGACATCTGGGCGGTGCCAACGATCTGGCCCGGGCCCTTGCGGCGGTCTGCGGGGCAGTCCCGGTCATCACCACGGCCACCGATGCCAACGGCATCTTTGCGGTGGACGAGTGGGCAAAACGCCAGAACTGCGCCGTACCGGAGCCGGAACGGATCAAGCACGTCAGCGGCCCGCTGCTGGACGGCAGAGTGGTTCCCTACTGGTCGGAGTTCCCGGTCGCCGGGGAGCCCCCCGCAGGGCTGTGCCCGGCAGATACGCAGGAAACCGCCGGGTTCGCCCTGACCGTCTGCCCCGCCGGGCAGGGCCTGCATCTGATCCCCCGCATCGGCGTTCTGGGCATCGGCTGCCGCCGGGGCACACCGGCGGAGCAGCTGGAAGAGGCCTTTGCCTCTTTCTGCGGCCGGAACCGGCTCTCGGCCCTGTGCATCACCGCTGCGGCCAGCATCGACCTGAAGCAGGACGAGCCCGGCCTGCTCGCCTTCTGCCGGGGCCGCGGCTGGCCGGTGACCTTTTTCTCCGCCGGGCAGCTGCAGCAGGTGCCCGGGCAGTTCACGGCCTCCGCCTTTGTCCGGAACGTCACCGGCGTGGACAATGTTTGCGAGCGGGCAGCGGTGCTGGCTTCCGGCGGGAGCATCCGCATTCCCAAACAGGCGGGCGGCGGCGTGACCTTCGCGCTGGCGCTCCGCCCCTATGCCCTGGACTGGAGGTGGCAGAATGTCTGAAGTATTCGTGGTGGGTCTCGGCCCCGGTGACCCGCAGTTCCTGACCGCACAGGCGCAGAGCGCCTTAACACAAGCCGAGGTGCTGTGCGGCTATACGGTCTATCTGGACCTGATCCGGCCCTATTTCCCGGAGAAAGAATTTTACTCCACCGGCATGACCCGGGAGCTGGACCGCTGCCGCTGGGCGCTGGAGACCGCCCGGGCCGGGCGCAAAGTGGCGCTGGTCTGCTCCGGCGACGCCGGGGTCTACGGCATGGCAAGCCCTCTTCTGGAGCTGGCGGAGGAGTTCCCGGACGTTCCGGTAGAGGTCGTCCCCGGGCTCACGGCCGCACTCAGCGGCGGCGCCGTGCTGGGGGCCCCGCTGGCCCATGATTTCTGCGTGATCTCCCTGTCCGACCGGCTGACCCCCTGGGCCGTGATCGAAAAGCGGCTTGCGGCAGCGGCCATGGGGGATTTCTGCATCGCGCTGTACAACCCCGCTTCCAAAGGCCGTCCGGACTATCTGGCCCGGGCTGTGCGCATCCTGCTGGAACAGGGCAAAGCCCCTGAAACGGTCTGTGGGCTGGTCCGGAACATCGGCCGGAAGGGGCAGAGCCGCACCCTTATGACGCTGGCCGGGCTGGAGACTGCACCGGTGGATATGTTTACCACCGTGTACATCGGCAACGCCGCCACCCGGGCCCTGCGGGGCCGGATGGTCACACCGAGGGGGTATCGCGCATGAAGATCGTCGTGTTCAGCGGCACCACCGAGGGCCGCATCCTCTCCCGGCAGCTGGCCGCGCTGGGGGCTCAGGTCCTTGTCAGCGTAGCCACCCCGCTGGGGGCCGAGGAGCAGGGCGAAGAGACCGGCATCACCGTCCACTGCGGGCGGCTGACCCCGGAGGAGATGGCCGCTCTTCTGCAGGGGGCCGACCTCTGCGTGGACGCCACCCACCCCTATGCCGTGGACGCCACCCGGAACATCCGCGCCGCCTGCGACGCCGCCGCCATCGAATACCACCGGCTGCTCCGGGCCCAGAGCCCCCTGCCCGCCGGGAGCATGGTGTTCCGCTCGGCAGCCCACGCAGCCGAATTTCTGGCGGACACCCGGGGCAATGTCCTGCTGGCCACCGGTGCCAAGGAGCTTTCCGCCTTCGGCGGGCTGGACCCCCAGCGGCTGTTCCCCCGGGTCCTGCCCACGAAAGAGGGCATCGCCGCCTGCGAAGCGGCGCAGATCCCCCACCGGAATATCATCGCCATGCAGGGGCCCTTTTCCTATGACCTGAACCTGGCCCTGATGGACCAGTTTTCCATCCGGTTCCTCATCACCAAGGACGGCGGGGCCGCGGGCGGCTTTGCCGAAAAGGCCCGGGCGGCGCAGGATGCCGGGGCCCAGCTCATCGTTATCCGCCGCCCGCCGGAACAGGGTGAGACTGCAGAGCAGATCCTCGCCCGCTGCAGGGAGGTGCTGCCATGATCACGCTGATCGGCATGGGCTCCGGGACCCCCGGAAGCCTGACGGCCCGGGGCCTTGCCGCCCTGCAGAGGGCCGACCTGATCCTCGGGGCACGGCGGCTGCTGGAACAGCTGCCCGCAGGCTGCACCCCGAACCGGAAAGCGCTGTATAAACCGGAGGAGATCCTTGCCTGTCTGGCCGAAACCACGGCGGAACAGGCCGCCGTGGTCTACAGCGGCGACACGGGGTTCTACTCCGGGGCATCGGGCTTGCTGCCCATGCTCCGGGCCTGCGGCATCTCCTGCAACGTGATCCCCGGGCTTTCCAGCGTCCAGCTGCTTGCCGCGGCCGTCGGCCGCCCCTGGCAGGACTGGAAGCTGGTCTCGGCCCACGGCTGTTCCTGCGACCCGGTGGCCGAGTGCCTTACCGCCGGGGCGCATCCGGTCTTTTTCCTGACCGGCGGCGCAGAGACCCCTGCCACCCTCTGCGCCCGGCTCACCGAAGCCGGGCTGGGCGCGGCCCATGCGCTGGCGGGTGAGAATCTGGGCACCCCGGAGGAGAAGATCTCCTTCGGCACCGCCCGGGAGTTTGCCGGGCGGCAGTTCGCCTCCCTGAGCGTTCTGCTGGTGGAGCATTTTCCCCTGCCGGACCGGCGGTGCGCCGGTCTGCCGGATGAAGCCTTCCTCCGGGGCGAAGTGCCCATGACCAAGCAGGAAGTGCGGGCCGCCGCGCTGGCAAAGCTGGCCGTCCGCCCCGAGGACATCCTGTGGGATGTGGGGGCCGGAACCGGCAGCGTCAGCGTAGAGCTGGCCCTTGCCGCCCCCCGAGGGCAGGTGTACGCCGTCGAGTGTAACGAGACCGCCTGCGGGCTCATCCGGCAGAACCGGGAGAAGTTCGCCGCCTTCAACCTGACTCTAATCGAAGGAAAAGCCCCGGATGCACTGAAAGCTCTGCCCGCCCCGGACGCCGTTTTCATCGGCGGCACCAAAGGCGGCATGGCCGGGGTCGTGGATGCCGTGCTGGAAAAGAACCCCTCCGCCCGCATCTGCATTTCCGCCATCGCACTGGAGACCCTCAGCGCCGCCGTTGCCGCCCTGACGGCCCACGGCCTTTCCGCCGAGGTGACCCAGATCGCCGTCAGCCGCACCCGGCCCGCCGGGCGGCTGCATCTGCTGATGGCCAACAACCCCGTTTTCCTCATTACAGGTACAAACTCATGATGCAGTTTCTCATCGCCGCGCCGCGCTCCGGCAGCGGCAAGACCACCGTCACCTGCGCCCTGCTGGCGGCACTGAAACGGTGCGGGGCCGACCCCTGCGCCTTCAAGAGCGGGCCGGACTACATCGACCCCATGTTCCACCGGTCGGTGCTGGGGGTGGAGAGCCACAATCTGGACCTCTGCCTTTCCGACAGGGCCGCGGTACAAAATCTGTACGCCCGTTATGCCGCCGGGCATGGGGCCGCCGTGTGCGAGGGTGCCATGGGCTTTTACGACGGCCAGGGCCTGACCACCCGCGCCAGCGCCTGGGAGCTGGCCGACACTCTGGGCCTGCCGGTGCTGCTGGTCATCCAGCCCAGGGGGGCCAGCGTGACGCTGGCGGCTGAGATTCAGGGCCTTGTGCATTTCAGGCCGAAGAGCCACATTGCGGGCATCCTGCTCAACGACTGCTCCGAAAAACTGTACATAATGCTCAGACCCCTGCTGGAAGCTGAGACCGGCCTGCCGGTGCTGGGGTATCTGCCCCGCCTGCCGCAGGCGGCGGTGGAGAGCCGCCATCTGGGCCTGAAAACCGCCGGGGAGATCAGCGATCTGCAGGAGAAGATCGGCCAGCTGGCCGATGCACTCTCCGCGACTCTGGACTGGGCAAAGCTGGAAGCGCTGACCGACCGGCCTGCCCCGGCGGGATGCCCACCGGATATTCTGCCGAACACATCCCGGGTCCGCATCGCGGTGGCAAAAGACGAAGCCTTCTGCTTTACCTACGCCGAAACGCTGGACGCCCTGCGTGAAGCCGGGGCCGAGCTGGTGTTCTTCAGCCCGGTGCAGGATACGGCCCTGCCGGAGGATGTCGGCGGGCTGTACCTGCCCGGGGGCTACCCGGAGCTGTACGCCCGGCAGCTGAGTGAAAACACCTCCATGCTTACCGCCGTCCGGGCTGCCGTTCACGGCGGCCTGCCCACCGCGGCCGAGTGCGGCGGATTTCTGTATCTGGGGCAGACGCTGGAAGATGCCGACGGCACGGTCTGGCCCATGGCGGGCGTCCTGCCCGGGCGCGGTTTCCGGGTCGGTCGGCTGGTGCGGTTCGGTTATGCCGAACTGACCGCCAAAACCGACAGCCTGCTGTTCCGCGCCGGGGAGCATTTGTATATTCATGAATTCCATCACTGGGATTCCACCGACAACGGCTGTGCATTCACTGCCGTAAAAAACGAGAAAACACAGTGGGAATGCGGCTTTGCAAACGAGCATTTCTATGCCGGTTTCCCGCATTTATACTGGGCAGGCACCCCCTTGCCCCGCCGCTTTGTGCGCGGTGCCCTGTATTACAAGCGACATCAGAGGAACGACTTATGACCGAAACCGAACTCAAAACCCTGCTTTCCGGCATCACCCCGCCGGACGAAGCGGCCCGGGCGGCGGCCCATGCCCACTGGGCCGGCCTGGCAAAGCCCCTGGGCGGACTGGGTGCGCTGGAAACGATGCTGGAAGATGCCGCCGCCCTGACCGGGGATGCCGTGCTGGATTTCTCCCGCCGGGCGGTGCTGGTACTCTGCGCCGACAACGGCGTGGTGGCCCAGGGTGTGAGCCAGACCGACCAGAGCGTGACCCGGGCGGTGGCGGAAAATCTGGCCGCCCACCGCACCAGTGTCTGCCAGATGGCAAAGACCGCCCATTGTGAGGTGGTGCCCGTGGATCTGGGCATGGCCGGAGCGCCGGTGCCCGGGGTAACGGACTGCCGCATCGCCGCCGGGACTGCCGATTTCACCGCAGGGCCCGCCATGAGCCGGGCACAGGCGGTGGAAGCCATCGCGGCAGGCATCCGTCTGGTGCAGCAGCAGAAAGCGGCCGGGATGCGGCTGCTGGCCACCGGCGAAATGGGCATCGGCAACACCACCACGTCCAGCGCGGTGGCGGCGGTCCTGCTGAGCCAGCCGGTGCAGCTGATGACCGGCCGGGGGGCCGGGCTTTCGGATGAAGGTCTGGCCCGGAAGCTGGACGCCATCCGCCGCGGCATCTCGGTGAACCGCCCCGACCCCGCCGACCCGCTGGACGTGCTGGCCAAGCTGGGCGGGTTCGACATTGCGGGCCTGTGCGGTGTTTTTCTGGGCGGTGCGCTGGAACGGATCCCGGTGCTGATGGACGGTTTCATCAGCGGAGCAGCGGCTCTGTGTGCCGTCCGGCTCTGCCCTGCCGCCGCCAAGGCCGTGTTCGCCAGTCACTGCTCCTCCGAGCCTGCGGCCCGGCTGGTGCTGGATGCGCTGGGCAAAGCTCCGCTCCTCATCGCAGGGCTCCACCTGGGCGAGGGCACCGGAGCCGTGGCCAGCATCCCTCTGTGGGACATGGCCCTTGCGGTCTACGACCACTGTTATTCCTTCACGGAGGGCGGCATCACGCCGTATTCCCCCCAATGCTGACGCTGGTTCTGGGCGGTGCCGCCAGCGGAAAAAGCGAATATGCCGAGGGTCTTGTGCTGAAACAGGCCCTGCCCCGGTACTACCTTGCCACCATGCAGGTCTGGGACGCCGAGTGCGCCGCCCGGGTGGAAAAGCACCGGAAGATGCGGGCGGAAAAGCAGTTTGAGACCATTGAGTGCCCCCTGCATCTCGGCACGGTCCGCCTGCCCGCCCGGGGCACCGCACTGCTGGAAGATCTGGGCAACCTGACCGCAAACGAACTGTACGACCCCAGCGGAGCCGGTGAAAACGCCGCCGGGGCCATCCTGGCCGGACTGGATACCGTGTACGCCCAGTGTGAAAACCTGATCGTGGTCTCCAACGAGGTGTTCAGCGGCGGGGCCGACTATGCCGGGGACACCGACCTCTATCTGAACGCGCTGGCCCGGGTGAACAACGCCCTTGCCGCCCGGGCCGATGCCGTGGTGCGGGTGGTGTGCGGCATCCCGGTGTATTATAAAGGAGTGGAAAAATGATCCTGCTGCAGACCATTGCGGTGGCCTTTGCCATGTTCTCGGCACTGCCGGTGCCGCAGTTTGAGTGGACCCCGAAGAATATGCGGTATGCCCTGTGTGCTTTCCCCCTGATCGGGCTGGTGTGCGGCGGGCTGTGGTGCCTGTGCGGTGCCCTGCCCCTGCCTGCCCCCGCAAGGGCCGCCGGGTTCTGCCTGATCCCGGTCTGGGTCACCGGCGGCATCCATCTGGACGGCTACGCCGACACCTGCGACGCCCTTTCCAGCTACGGCGATCGGGAAAAGAAGCTGTCCATCCTCAAGGACCCCCACTGCGGGGCCTTTGCGGTCATCCGTCTGTGCAGTTACTTTGCGGCCTATCTGGCCCTCTGCGCCTGCGTCCGCTTCACGCCCCGCGCCGGGCTGCTCTGGACGCTGGCGCTGGTACTGGAGCGGGCGCTCTCCGGGCTGGCCGTGGCGGCTTTTCCGCTGGCAAAGAACACCGGCCTCGCCCACACCTTCGCCACGGCGGCCGACCGCACTGCGGTGCGCAACGTGCTGATCGTTCTGGCCGCCGGCCTGTCGGCGGTCCTGCTGGCGCTGGGCGGCTGGGCGCTGGTGCTGGCGGCACTGCTCTGCCTGTGGCGGTATCACGCCGTTGCGCAGAAGCAGTTCGGCGGCATCACCGGCGACCTGGCCGGGTGGTTCCTGCAAAAGACCGAGATCTGGATGCTGGCGGCGCTGGCCGCCTGTCAATGGGGAGGGCTGTTATGATCTTCATCACCGGGCCGCTGTACAGCGGCAAGCGCACCTTTGCGCAGAAGCTTCCCGGCCAGTGCCTTGCCGACGTGCAGGAGCTGGCCGCCGGGGCCAACGACCTGACCGCTCTGGCCGACCGTCTGGCCGGACAGTATGACATCCTCATCGCCACCGAGGTGGGGGGCGGTGTGGTCCCCGTGGACGCCGGACAGCGCGCTGCGCGGGAAGCCGCCGGGCGGCTTGCCTGCCTGCTGGCGGCGCGGGCCGACTGCGTGGTGCAGATGTTCTGCGGCATCCCCACCATCCTGAAAGGAGAACTGCCGGAATGCTGATCTATCTTCTGCGCCACGGGCTGACCGCCTACAATGCCGAAAAGCGCTATCAGGGACAGCGGGATATCCCCCTGTCGCCGGAGGGGCGGGCGCAGCTGCGCCGGGCCGAGCTTTCGCCCCGCACCGTCTACATCACCCCCCTCTGCCGCACCCGGCAGACGGCGGAGGTGCTGTTCCCCGAAGCCGAGCTGGTAGAAGTACCGGACCTTCAGGAAATGTGCTTTGGCAGCTTCGAGGGCCGCAGCTTCATCGAGATGGAGCATGACCCCGACTACCTGGCCTGGGTCAATGCCAACTGCGAAAGTCCCTGCCCCGACGGCGAGACCAAGGCTATTTTTTCGGACCGGGTCTGCCGGGCCTTTGCCGCACTGGTGGACAAGGCCCTTGCCGACGGCGAGGAAACGCTGGTCATCCTGGCCCACGGCGGCACCCAGATGGCCGCCATGGAGCGGTTTGCCCTGCCCCATGAGGATTATTACCACTGGTGCGCCCCCAATGCCGGGGGCTACCTGCTGGACGCCCGGGACTGGGCCGGGCAGCGGGTGCTGCACCTCGTCCGCACCGTACAGTATACCAAGGAGGCTGCAGAATGATCGGAGCTGCTGTTCTGGGCGGGACCGTGCTGGACCTGCTGTTCGGGGACCCCGCATGGCTCCCCCACCCTGTCGTCCTGATGGGCAAAGCCATCTCCGGGCTGGAAAAGCGTCTGCGGACGCGTTTCCCCGCGACCCCCGGCGGCGAGCTTCTGGGTGGGGCGGTCCTCGCCTTCCTGCTGCCCACCGGGACCTTCCTGCTCACCGGGCTGGTCTGCCTTGCCGCCGCCCGGATCAGCCCGTGGCTGGGGCTGGCCGTTCAGATGTTCTGGTGCGGGCAGGCGCTGGCCGCAAAGGGCCTTGCGCAGGAGAGCATGAACGTCTACCGGGAACTTATCAAGCCGGACCTGCCGGCCGCCCGCAGGGCTGTCAGCCGGATCGTGGGCCGGGACACCCAGAACCTGACCCTGGAAGGTGTGACCAGGGCCGCCGTGGAGACCGTAGCCGAGAACGCCAGCGACGGCGTGATCGCGCCGCTGCTCTATATGCTGCTCGGCGGGGCCCCGCTGGCCCTGACCTACAAGGCCATCAACACCATGGACAGTATGCTGGGCTACAAGAACGAGAAGTATCTCTACTTCGGCCGGGCTGCGGCTAAACTGGACGATGTTGCCAACTATCTGCCCAGCCGGATCGCCGGGCTGCTCTGGTGCGCGGCGGCGGCCCTGACCGGGAACAGCGCCAAAGGCGCGTGGAAGATCTGGCGGCGGGACCGCCGGAACCACGCCAGCCCCAACAGCGCCCAGACCGAAAGCGCCTGCGCCGGGGCGCTGGGGGTCCAGCTGGCCGGGCCCGCCTATTACTTCGGCGAGTATTACGACAAACCCACCATCGGCGACCCGCTGCGGCCCATTGAACCGGAGGATATCCGCCGGGCCAACCGGATGATGTACGCCGAAAGTGTTCTGGCACTGGCCCTCGGGCTGGGGCTCCGTGCCCTGCTCTGACCCGGTGCCGGGCAGGATGATTCGAAAGGAGAGAAATCATATGCAGCTGGTACATGGCGGAGACTGGGCGGGCTACCGTGCGCAGTTTGGACGGGATGCACTGGATTTTTCGGCCAATGTCAGCCCGCTGGGCCTGCCGGAAGGGGTGGCGCAGGCCATCACGGCTGCACTGCCCCACGCCGACCGCTACCCGGACCCGCTTTGCCGGGAACTGCGGGCAAAGCTTGCCCTCCATGAGCAGCTCCCGGAAGAGCAGATCCTCTGCGGCAACGGTGCCGCCGACCTGATCTTCCGGCTCGTTCTGGCCCGCAGGCCCCGCGCTGCGCTGGTCACGGCCCCTTCCTTCGCCGAATATACCGCCGCGCTGGAAACTGTCGGCTGCACGGTGGAGCGCTGTTTTCTGAAAGATGCCGATGATTTTGCCGTGACGGAGAGTTTTCTCGATGCCATCCATCCGGGGCTGGACATGGTGTTCCTCTGCCAGCCCAACAACCCCACCGGCCAGCTGACCCCGCCCGCGCTGGTGGAGCGCATCCTCCGCCGCTGCGCTGCCTGCGGGGCCCTGCTGGTGGTGGACGAGTGCTTTCTGGATTTTCTGCCCGACGGCGGTACCCTCTCCGGCAAGGCCCTGCTGCCCGCCGGGGGCCTCGTGATCCTGAAAGCCTTCACCAAGCTCTACGGCATGGCCGGGGTACGGCTGGGGTACTGCCTCAGCGCGGACACGGCGCTTCTGGACGCCATGCGGCAGGCCGGGCAGCCGTGGGCGGTTTCCAGCCTGGCACAGGCCGCCGGGATCGCCGCGCTGGATGAGACCGCCTATGTGGAGCAGGTGCGGGCACTGATCGCACAGCAGCGGCCCCGGCTCACAGCCGGGTTGCGGGCCCTCGGGCTGCGGGTACTGGACGGCCGGGCCAACTACCTGCTGTTCCGGGCCCCGGAGACGCTGGGCGGACAGCTATTGCAGAAGGGCATCGTCCTGCGCAGCTGCGCCAACTATCCGGGACTGGATGCCGGCTGGTACCGCACCGCCGTGCGCACCGGCCCGGAAAACGAACATCTCCTCAAAGCACTTGCGGAGGTATTGGAATGAGCAAGGCAAAATGTATCATGGTACAGGGCACCATGAGCGGTGCCGGCAAAAGCCTGCTGTGCGCCGCCCTCTGCCGCATTTTCGCGCAGGACGGCTACCGGGTGGCCCCTTTCAAGAGCCAGAACATGGCCCTGAACAGCTTTGTCACCCGGGACGGTCTGGAGATGGGCCGGGCGCAGGTGGTGCAGGCCCAGGCCGCCGGGATCGAGCCGGATGTGCGGATGAACCCCATCCTGCTCAAGCCCAGCAGCGACGTGGGCAGTCAGGTCATCGTCAACGGCGAAGTCCGCGGGCAGATGCCTGCCTCTGCTTACTTCCGGATGAAGCGCAGCCTCATCCCGGAGATCCTGTCCGCCTACAACAGTCTGGCTGGGGATGTGGACATCATCGTGATCGAGGGTGCCGGGAGCCCGGCCGAGATCAACCTGAAGGCCGACGACATCGTCAACATGGGGCTGGCAAAGCTGGTGGATGCCCCCGTGCTGCTGGCCGGTGACATCGACCGGGGCGGGGTCTTTGCCCAGCTCTACGGCACTGTAGAGCTGCTGGAACCCGACGAGCGGGCCCGCATCAAGGGGCTCATCATCAACAAGTTCCGCGGGGACGTGGAGATCCTGCGCCCCGGCCTTGCCATGCTGGAAGAAAAGACCCGCCTGCCCGTGCTGGGGGTCGTGCCCTACCTCAAAGTAGATATCGAGGACGAGGACTCCCTCTCCGAGCGGCTGGACACCGGCAAAACGGTCAAGCCCTTGGACGCGGCCGTCCTCCGCCTGCCCCATATCTCCAACTTCACCGATTTCATGCCGCTGGAGCAGCACCCGCTGCTGGGGGTACGGTATGTGCAGAACGCTCGTCAGCTGGACACACCGGACTGCGTCATCCTGCCCGGCACCAAGAACACCGTGGAGGATCTGCTCTGGCTGCGGCAGTCCGGGCTGGAAGCCGCTGTCCTGAAGCTGGCCGCGGCCGGGGTGCCCGTGCTGGGGGTCTGCGGAGGCTACCAGATGCTGGGGCAGTGGCTGGACGACACCGCCGGGACCGAGAGCGGCCGCTCCCAGACCGTCCGGGGGCTCGGGCTCCTCCCCACCCGCACCGTCTTTACCGGCGAAAAGCGCCGGGCGCAGGTCACGGCCCGGGTCACGGCCGCCCCCTTTGCCGGGGCGCAGCTGACCGGCTACGAAATCCATACCGGCCGCACCGAAGTCCAGGGCACAGCATTCTGCCGCCTGTCCGGGGACGTTCCGGAGGGCTGCGCGGAGGGCAATGTCTTCGGCACCTACCTTCACGGCCTGTTCGACACCGGCGCGCTGACCGAAGCGCTGGCCGCCTTCCTCTGCAGGCGGAAGGGGCTGGACCCCGCCGATGCCGGAGTACTCTCCATGGAGCAGTACCGGCAGCAGCAGCTGGATCTTCTGGCCGACGGCGTCCGCCGAACACTGGATCTGGACGCCATTTACGCCGCCATGGGCATGGAGCAAAGGAGCAGACAATGACACCACAACATCATCTGCCCGCCGACATCGAGCGGACAAGCCTTTCCATCATCACCGCCGAGCTGGCCGAACTGGGGCTGACGCCCCCGCCGGAGACTGCCGCCGTGGTCAAGCGCGTCATCCACACCACCGCCGATTTCGACTATGCCCGGAACCTGAAGTTCACCCCGGGTGCCGTGGCGGCCGGGGTTGCCGCCCTCCGGGCCGGGACCCCCATCATCACCGATACCAACATGGCGCTGGCCGGGATCACCAAACCGGGACTTGCCCGGCTGGGCAGCACGGCCCTGTGCTACATGGCCGACCCGGAAGTTGCCGCGCTGGCAGCTGCCTCCGGCACCACCCGGGCCGTGGCCTCCATGCACCGGGCCGCCGCCGAACACCCGGGGGCCATCCTTGCCGTCGGCAACGCCCCCACGGCCCTTCTGACCATCGCCGAGGAGATCGAGGCCGGGCTCAGGCCTGCCCTGGTCATCGGGGTGCCGGTAGGCTTCGTCAACGTGGTGGAAAGCAAAGAGCGGCTCTTCGCCGCCTGCGAAGCCCACGGTGTCCCCGCCATCGCCGCCATGGGCCGGAAGGGCGGCAGCAACGTTGCCGCTGCCATCTGCAACGCGCTGGTCTACTCCGCCGCCGAAATGCTGGACCCCTCCGCCCGGGGCTGGAAATAAGCCCGCCCCTTCTCCCCTGACATCCCACGGCTCACGCATGAATAAGTTCTATTTGAACTACTCGCCTAGCGAGTGGTTTTCGAGATACAAAAAGAGGGCCGCCGCACATGATCCTGTGCAGCGGCCCTCTGGCTTTTGGGATTCTTTCTTGATTTTATTTTGCTTCCGGGGCCACCTCGAAGTCGACCTTACCCAGGTTGACATCGGCGCGGACGATGGTGATCATCATGCTGTCGCCCAAGCTCCAGCTCTTGCCGGAGACGGGATCGGTCAGACGGATACCCTCGGTGAGGTTGGTGCCGGTGGCGGTCAGGCTGGAAGCGGGCACAAAGCCCTCCACGCCGTTCTCCAGCTCCACAAAGATGCCGCGCTGGGTCACGCCGGAGATGGTGCCCTCGTAGCACTCGCCCAGATGGCGGCGGGCGTACTCGGCCTTATAGTAATCCTCTGCCTTCCGCTCGATCTGCATGGCGATGACTTCCCGCTCGCTGGACTGCTTGGAGGCGCTGGCCGCAAAGTCAGTATAGCGGACGATCATGGTCTCCTTGTCGGTGCCGCTGAGCAGGTCGGTCATGATGCGGTGGATGGCCAGATCCGGGTAACGGCGGATGGGGCTGGTGAAGTGGGCGTAATCCTTCAGCACCAGACCGTAGTGGCCCTTGGGTTTTTCCTCATAGGCCGCCTTGGACATGCAGCGGAGCATACCGGTGTTGACGATCTGCTCAAAGGGAGTCCCGCGGACGCCTTCCAGAATGGCGCTCAGCTCCTTGGGGGTGGGCACTTCCTTGGCGAAGTGGTCGTTGATGCCGCAAGCCTGCAGCAGGCTGTGCAGACGCTCCAGCTTCTCGCCGTTGGGCTCCTCGTGGACGCGGTAGACAAAGGGGATCTGCTTGACCCGGGCAAAGTGGGCCGCGCACTGGTTGGCCAGCAGCATGAACTCCTCAATCATGGATTCGCTCTCACCGGAAGTGCGCTTCTTCACGTCGATGCAGTGGCCGTCCTCGTCCAGGATCAGCTTCACTTCCCCGCTCTCGAAGTCGATGCAGCCGCGCTCGGTGCGCAGACGGGCACGGTGGGCGTACAGCTCCTTCATGGCAGGCAGCTGGTCCAGCACCTCGGCATACTTGGCCTGGATCTCGGCATCGGCGGTCCCGGCCAGCAGGGCATTGACCTCCGAGTAGACACCCTTGACCCGGCTGCAGATGACAGACTTCACGAACTTATAATCCGTGAGGTTGCCCTCCTTGTCCAGACGCATCAGGCAGGAGAAAGCCAGACGGCGCTCCTTCTCGTTCAGGGAGCAGATGCCGTTAGACAGGCTCTTGGGCAGCATGGGCACCACCTGATCGGCGTAGTACACCGAGGTGGCGCGGTTGAAGGCTTCCTCGTTCAGTTCGCTGCCGGGCTTGACATAGTTGGAGACATCGGCAATGTGGACGCCCAGCTCGTAGCCGCCGTCGGAGGTGCGGGTCAGGCTGATGGCATCGTCGATATCCTTGGTCTCGGCCGAATCGATGGTGAAGATGGGCAGGGCCCGCAGATCCATGCGGCCCTTGCAGTCCTCTTCGGAGACAGCCATATCCTCAAACTTCTTGGCTTCCTCCCGCACCTTCTCGGGGAAACGGGTGTGGATGTCCTTTGCATAGAGCAGGGCCTTGGCGCAGCGCTTGGCTTCGTCGCTGCTGCCGAACCGCATGGCAACGCCCACACGGTGATCCTCCTGCCGGGTGCCGCGCTGCAGAATCTCCACAGCGACCTTGTCGCCGTCCTTTGCGCCGCCCTCGCAGTCCCGCTGGATCTGCATGGAGATGGCCGGGCAGTCATCTGGCACGAACTTCAGCCGACCCTCGATCCGACGGGCCGTGCCCACCAGATCGTTCTTCTCGCTGAGGATGGCGAGGATCTCGCCCTCATCGCTGCCCTCCACCCGGGGGTGGGCAAATTTTTCCACCAGGACCTGGTCGCCGGGCATGGCGCCGCGGGTGAAACGGCCCGGGATGAAGATATCGCTCGTACCGTCATCCAGCATCACAAAGGCAAAGTTCTTGCCCAGCTTGACCACATTGCACAGCAGGGCCTTCTCGGCACGGCCGGAGCGCACCGTAAAGAACACCCCGGAACGCTGGCAGACCACGGCCTCGTGCACCAGCTCATCCAGCGCCTCCATGACCTTGCGGTCTGCCCCGCGGTCTCCGCCGAACTTCGCCTTCAGGGTCTTTACCGTGCAGGGCTGATTCTGGATCGAACGCTCAAGTTTATCACGTAATGACATAGATCTTTTTACTCCTTACATACTTTCCCGGTGTTCTCCAACGGAACCCCGGGCTTCCCTCCGCTCAACGACTCCGGCGGCCCGGACAGAAAAACAGCCCCGCCTTACACGGGGCTGTACGCGGCTGCTCAGGCCAGACGGCTGGCAAACACACAGGCCAGGATGGCCACCACGAAGAACACGACGCCTGCAATGCGGGTCACCTTGGCCAGCATCTGGTCGGCAGGGGTCAGGCGGGCATTGTTTGCGCCGCCCACGCCGCCGTTGATGGCACCGGACAGCCCCTGACCATGGGTGTGCTGCATCAGGGTGAGGACAACGATAACCAGCGAGACGACCAGCAGGATGGCACCGCCGACGATTTCAATGACAGACATGGATGGAACGCTCCTTTTATCTTAGATTCAACAGAGTCTGCATACAAATACAAAGATATAATAGCATAAAAGCCGCAGAAAAGCAAGATAAACCCTGCGTCATCGGGTCAGAATTTCCAGCCCGGCGGCCACACGGGCAAAAATCGCCGCACTGGAGCAGACCGGGTCTGTCCGGGCATCCTGCAGCACCACGATGGTATACCGGGGCACATCCGCCGGGAAATACCCGGCGAACCAGTGGTTTTTCCGCTCCTGCCCGGCCTCGAACTGCCCGGTCTGGGCGGTGCCGGTCTTGCCCGCCGCAGTCTGTTCCGGCAGGGCGGCTTCCCGGCCGGTCCCCCGCTCCACCACACCGGCCAGAAGTTCCCGCAGCGCCCGGGCGGATGCTTCCGACAGTGCCCGGCAGCTCTCCCCCGGCTCTGCGGCGGCGCAAAGTCTCCCGGCGTCCTCGTCCCATTCGCCTTCCACGAGCTGCGGCGTCCGGTACACCCCGCCGCAGGCGATGGCGTTCATCATCCCCGCCACCTGAACCGGCGCCGCCAGAAGCTCCCCCTGCCCGAAGCAGAAGTTGGCATAGGCTCCGCTGGACTTCAGCGCCGACAGGTCCGGCAGGCCGCCTTCTGCAGTATGCAGGGTCCCGGCCCATTCGACCCTCCGGCCGAAGCCCAGTGCCTGCGCCATGACATGGACCCGTTCCGCACCCAGAAGCTGCCCCAGCCGGATGAAATACCCGTTGCAGCTTTTTTCCAGCGCCCCCGCCAGATCGACCTCGCCGTGGGGGACCCCTCCGGCGCAGCGGAAAATTTGTCCATCCACCTCGCACCAGCCGGGACAGGTGTAGACAAAATCAGTCTGCCCTGCTTCCAGCGCAGCTGCGGCCAGCACCGGCTTGAACACCGAGCCCACCGCATAGCTCCGAAGCGCCCGCTCCACCAGCGGGCTGCCCTCAGTTTCCAGACTGGCCGAAACGTTTTCCGGGTCATAGTCCGGCAGGCTGACGCAGGCCCGGATCTTTGCGGTGTCCGTCTCCAGCACCAGAATACAGCCGCTCTCCATGGTCTGCTCTGCCACTGCCTGCGCCGTCTGCTGGATCTCCCGGGAGAGAGTCAGCTGCACCCCTGCCGCCCCGCTGTCGTTTTCCTGCAGCTCCGGTTCAGTCCTCAATTTTCCCTGTGCGTTGACGGTGCAGCGCAGGGTGTCCCCTTCCCCGCTGCCGGTCAGCAGGGTGTCAAAGGCCGCTTCCAGTCCGGCGGCCCCTTTTCCCTCGCCATTCCGGCAGCCGATCAGCTGGACGGCCAGCGGCGCGTCCGGATACCGACGTTCCACCGGCCAGCACAGGACTCCCAGCGAAGAGACATCCCGGTCCACTTCCAGCAGAAAGGGGGCCGCCGCATTCCGCTTCCGGTAGAGTTCCGCCTGCCCGGCGGCATCGGCATAAGGGAACAGCCGGGCATAGCTGTCCTCCCCCGGGATGCAGAGCGCCATCCATCGGGTGGTCAGCCCGGTCAGGCGCTGGCCGCTGCAATCGTAGAAGTTGCCCCGCCGGGCGGGCAGGGTCAGGGTCACTGTACTCTGGGCCGCCGCCCGGGCCGCATACACCGGGTCGGAGCAGACCCGGAACAACCGGCAGACCACCACCGCAAACCCGAAGATCAGCGCCCCGTACAGAGCCAGCACCCGCCTGCCGGACATGAAACCGCCCCCTTCCTGTCGGTAGTATGGACAAGAAAGGGGGCTGATATCATTTCTTTTTTTATCTATCGCAAGACTAGAAATTAGCACAACAGAAACAGCATATCTGCGATATGCAAACCAACGTTGTTGCTGTTGCATTAAAAAGTTGGTTTGCTATAGATTGTAAACATTTCTGACTCGATTATATCACACCACTTATTTGAACGCAACTTTTGCTTAATCCAGATAATTTTTTCAAACAAAAAGGAGGCGGAGCCTCCCGGATGGGAAAGCTCCGCCTCCTGCGACGGATTGATTCGGTTTTCAGGGAACCGGTACGGCTTAGTACATGCCGCCCATACCGCCCATGTCACCGCCGGCAGCGGCGGGGGCAGCAGGGGGGTCCGGCAGGTCAGCGACCAGGCTCTCGGTGGTCAGCACCATCTCAGCAACGGAAGCTGCGTTCTCCAGAGCGGAACGGGTGACCTTGGTGGGGTCAACGATGCCTGCGGCGATCATATCGTCCACAAAGACCTCGTTCTGGGCATCGAAGCCGTAGTTGGGCTTGTTGGCAGTGATGATCTTGTCGATGATGACGCTGCCCTCCAGACCGGCGTTCTTGGCGATCTGGCGCAGAGGAGCCTCCAGAGCCTTCAGAACGATCTTGGCACCGGTGCGCTCGTCGCCTTCCAGGCTGTCGCACAGCTCACGGACAGCGGGGATGGCATTGATGGGAGCGGTACCGCCGCCGGCCACAACGCCTTCCTGAACGGCAGCCTTGGTTGCGTTCAGGGCATCCTCGATGCGCAGCTTCTTGTCCTTCATCTCGACCTCGGTAGCGGCACCGACCTTGATGACGGCTACACCGCCGGCCAGCTTGGCCAGACGCTCCTGCAGCTTCTCACGGTCAAAGTCGCTGGTAGCTGCCTCGATCTGGTTGCGGATCTGAGCGATGCGGGCTGCGATGGCGTCCTTATCGCCTGCGCCGCCGACGATGGTGGTGTTCTCCTTGGTGACCTTGACCTGACGGGCATGGCCCAGCATCTGGACGGTAGCGTCCTTCAGCTCATAGCCCAGATCGGAGGACACGACAGTGCCGCCGGTCAGGGTTGCGATATCCTGCAGCATCTCCTTGCGGCGGTCGCCGAAGCCGGGAGCCTTGACGGCGCAGACATTCAGGGTGCCGCGCAGACGGTTGACGATCAGGGTGGACAGAGCCTCGCCCTCGATGTCCTCAGCCACGATCAGCAGCTTCATGCCGTTCTGCATGACCTGCTCCAGCAGGGGGACCAGATCCTGGATGACGCTGATTTTCTTATCGGTGATCAGGATGGCGGCGTTGTCCAGATCTGCCACCATCTTGTCGGTATCGGTGACCATATAGGGGGTCAGATAGCCGCGGTCGAACTGCATGCCTTCGACGATCTCGTTGTAGGTCTCGGCAGTGGTCTTGTTCTCCTCAATGGTGATGACGCCGTCGGAAGTGACCTTCTCCATAGCCTCTGCGATCAGACGGCCAATCTCGGGATCACCGGCAGAAATGGTGCCGACACGGGCGATATCGTTGCTGTCCTTGACCTTCTGGCTGTGGGCCTTGATGGTCTCAACGGCCTTGGTGACAGCCTTGCTCATGCCGCGGCGGATATCCATGGGGTTTGCACCGGCGGTGACATTCTTCATGCCCTCGGTGACCATGGCCTGTGCCAGAACGGTTGCGGTGGTGGTGCCGTCGCCTGCGGCATCGTTGGTCTTGGTAGCGACCTCACGCACCAGCTGTGCGCCCATGTTCTCGAACTCGTCCTTCA
Organism: uncultured Faecalibacterium sp.; assembly: GCA_934526125.1. Taxonomy (GTDB): domain Bacteria; phylum Bacillota; class Clostridia; order Oscillospirales; family Ruminococcaceae; genus Faecalibacterium. The sequence goes on from CAKSZU010000010.1 coordinate 26,678, forward strand.
GCTCGATCTCCTTGGCGATGGTCACGCCGTCGTTGGTGATGACCGGGGCGCCGAACTTCTTGCCCAGCACCACATTGCGGCCCTTAGGGCCCAGGGTGATCTTCACGGTATTTGCCAGGGTGTCGATACCGGCACACAGTGCCTTGCGGGCGTCCTCGCCCTGCTTGATCTGCTTAGCCATAATCAAATCGCTCCTTTATAAAGCTCAGTTTTCTGTGATTTCAGAGGGGGAGACGTTCAGTCCTCGACGACTGCCAGGATATCGCCCTGACGGACGATGGTGCACTCTTCGCCGTCCACCTTGACTTCGGTGCCGGAGTACTTGCTGGTGAGGACCTTGTCGCCGACCTTGACGGTCATCTTGACTTCCTTGCCGTCCACAACGCCGCCGGGGCCGACAGCGATGACCTCAGCCACCTGGGGCTTTTCCTTGGCGCTGCCGGTCAGGATCAGACCGCCCTTGGTGGTCTCCTCAACTTCAACGGCTTTGATGACAACACGGTCTGCAAGAGGAATGATCTTCATAGTTCTTGCCCTCCTATAATAAAATTATAATGAAAAACTTTTTGGCACCGGCGGAGCTTATCTGCTTGCTGCCGGTTTGTTTAGCACTCTTTTTCTCTGAGTGCTAAGTGTATTGTACTCATCTCTGGGGCAAAAATCAAGAGTTTGGGCAAACTTTTTTTGTTAAGAATTTATGACAGAAAAGCGGCCCCCGTTTGCGGGAGCCGCTTTTCTCATACACACGCATGTTTTTTCACAAATCGCTCATAGGCCGGCTTCGGCAGGAGGATCCTGCCCGCCTGGGGGATCAGCTGTGCTTCCACCCGTTCGCAGGGGGCGCACTCCCCGTCCGCAGTGGCGATCACCGGGCCCCGGCCGTCTGCCGGGCAAAGGGTGACGCGCTTTGCCCGCCGGTGGATGAAGTAAGGTTCTGCTTCCTTCGTCAGGTGGCCGTCCACGAAATGGCCGCCCTTCTTGTACACGCCCAGAAGCTTTGCAATGGTCAGCCGCCCGACCTTGCGGACGATGAACACATCCAGCCAGCCGTCGGCGGGGTCGGCCTCCGGGGCGGCCAGAAAACCGCCCCCGTAGGCCTTGCCGTTGCAGATGGCGCACATCAGGCAGTCCACCGTCAAAGTCTCCTCGTCGATGGTAAATGTCAGCTTCCGCCCGATATGCCCGCAGATCTGCTCCACGATGGAAAGCAGGTAGGACACCTCGCCCCCGCAGAAGGGGATGCGGCGGAACTTCGGGATGCCGTAGGCCACCTGCGCATCCAGCCCCGCCGCGCAAATCGTTGCGGACAGGCCGAGACTGGTCTCCAGCAGGTCGATGGTCACTTCCCCGCCCGCCAGCTGGGCATCCAGATCGGAGAATTCTTCCTTTGTGCCGTAAGTGCGCAGGAAGTCGTTTCCGCTGCCATAGGGCAGACAGCCCACAGCCGCCTCCGCAAAGCCCTGCACCCCGGTCATGGCTTCTATAAAGGTGCCGTCCCCTCCGGCGGTCCAGATGTGCAGGGGGGCACCGTCCCGGGCCGCCTTTTCCGCCGCCGCACGGGCCAGCTCCCGGGCATGGCCTGCATATTCCGTGACATGGATCTCATACTCCGACCCGTCCCATCCGGCCCGGGCGGCCGCTGCCCGGATCTCTGGAATGAGCCGTGTCGTGCAGTCCTCTTTGCCTGCGGCAGGATTCAGTAAAAACAGATTCCCCATGATGTCCTCCTTGCGGCGTATTCGTTGATCCTATCATAAACGAAAACGCTGCAGGATGCAAGAGGGGACTCGCTCAGACACTGGAAACGACATTGTTTTCTTCGACCAGCGTCACCTTCCCGTCTGCGGTGCAGTCTGCTGTCCAGTGCTGGCCTGCCTGCGCAGTGCCGGAGGCGACGCAGTCGGCAAGGGCCTGTTCTACGGCGCGGTCCACCTGCCGCCGCAGTTCCCGGGCACCGTAGGGCGAGCGGGCGCGGGCCGCCAGCGCCGCCCCCACCCGGGGCGTGTGGCTCAGCTGATAGCCGCTGCGGGCCGCTCGCTCTTCCAACTGCCCCAACAGCTTTTCGGCAATGGCGCAGAGACTCTCCTCTGCCAGCGGGCGGAACACGATGGTCTCGTCCAGCCGCCCCATCAGCTCGGGCCGGAACCACTTTTTCGCCTCCTCCACAGCCTGCTCCGCCTGCTTTTCAAACAGGGCTTCGCTGCCCGCCGCAAACCCCAGCGGTGCGCTCTGCCCGGCCAGAAACCGGGCCCCCAGGTTGGAGGTCAGCAGGACGATGGTGTTCCGGAAATCCGCCTTCCGGCCCATGGCATCGGTCAGGCAGCCATCTTCGAGGATCTGCAGCAGGATGTTCTGGATGTCCGGATGCGCCTTCTCGATCTCATCGAACAGCACCACGCTGTAAGGACGGCGGCGGACTGCCTCGGTGAGCTGCCCGCCCTCATCGTGTCCCAGATAGCCCGGAGGGGCACCCAGAAGCCGGGCCGTGGTGTGGGGCTCCTGATACTCCGACATATCGAACCGGAGCAGGGCTTTCTCGCTGCCGAACCAGCTGACGGCCAGCGCCCGGGCCAGAGCCGTCTTGCCCACGCCGGTAGGACCCAGAAACAGCATGGCCCCCATGGGGCGGCCCGGCTCCCCCAGCCCGGTGCGGCTGCGGCGGATGGCACCGGCCACAGCCGCCACGGCCCTCTGCTGGCCCACGATCTCCGCATTGAGCCGTTCTTCCAGTTTGTCCAGCCGCTCCCGTTCCTTCTCGCCCACCCGCTCGGCGGGTACGCCGCTGGCCTGCGCCACCACCCGGGCGATCTCCTCCCGGGTCAGGACCGGGTCTGCTGTCCCCTCCCGCTCGGCCCGGATGCGGGCCGCGGCGCAGGCCTCGTCCACCAGGTCGATGGCTTTATCCGGCAGGCAGCGCCCCGGCAGATACCGCACCGAAAGCTCCACGGCCTCCCGCAGAGTCTCCTGCGGCAGATGCACATGGTGATACCGCTCGTACCGGGGGGCCAGCCCTTCCAGAATATCGGCCGCCTGCTGCGGGGTCGGTTCCTCCACCTGCACTCGGCCGAACCGGCGTTCCAGCGCGGCGTCCTTCTGGATGTGGGTGCGGAACTCCTGATTGGTCGTGGCCCCGATGAGCTGCAGCTCACCCCGGGCAAGGACCGGTTTCAGGATGCTGGCGGCATCGATAGCCCCCTCGGCGGCACCGGCCCCCACGATGGTGTGAAACTCGTCCACAAACAGAATGGCCGTGCCGTCCCGCACCAGTTCTTCCAGAAGATTCTTGAACCGCTCCTCAAAGTCGCCACGGTATTTGGTACCTGCCACAAGGCTGGCCATATCCAGCGCCAGCAGCCGCCGGTTCATCAGCATCCGGGGCACCCGGCCCTCGGCGATGCGCTGGGCCAGCCCTTCGGCCAGCGCCGTCTTGCCCACGCCGGGCTCCCCCACCAGACAGGGGTTGTTCTTCTGGCGGCGGCAGAGGATCTCCACCATCCGGTCCAGCTCTGCGTCCCGGCAGAACACCGGGTCCAGTCCGCCGTCCGCCGCGCGGCGGGTCAGGTCGCGGCAGTATTTGTCGCTGGCGCGGCTGCCCCGGGGCATGGCCGACGCCCGGGGCTGGCCCGGCAGGATGAATTGTCCCGAGAGCTGGCGGCACTCCCGCACTGCCTCCGTCAGCTGGACCCCCATAGAGGCCAGCATCACCCCCGCCGTGCAGTCGGTGTCTTCCAGCATGGCGCAGAGCAGATGCTCCGGCTCCGCCCGGGACTGGTGAGCGTTCTGGGCCCCGATCAGGGCATAGTCCATGGCGCGGCGCAGCTCCGGTGCCACCGCGTGACGGTCCAAATGCCGGGCCGGGCCGCTGCGGCTTCCGGCCAGCTGGCGGCGGACGGCCGGTTCCGTGATGTTTTTCCCTTCCAGAAACCGCCCCGCCGGGCCCCGGTCATTCTGAAGCATGGCCAGAAGCAGGTGCCCTGTGTCCGCTTTCGTGCAGCCCATGCTGCCCGCCAGCTCCACGGCCTCGTCCAGCAGAAGCCCTGCCTCCCGTGAAAATCCCTTGTGCCTGCCCATCCCGAATGCTTCCCAAATGCCCATGGTGTACTCCTTGCTGTTTTATGGCAAACCAGCTTTTTCTGCAGCAACAACGCTGGTCTGCATATCGCAGATATGCTGTTGCAGCTGCGCTGATCTCCAGCCCTGCGATAGATCGCTCAGCAGAAGTATAGGCCCGGTGTGCGCAAAAAAATCAGCGGTTTGTGGAAGAAGAGAGAAAGTCAAACAAAAACCGCCCTGCCATGCAGCGCACAGCAGAGCGGTCTGGCCGGATCTTCTTACAGTTCCTCCAGTGCCTTCTTCAGGTTCTTGGCGATCTGGTCCGGGCAGCTGGTGGGGCGGGGGCCGCAGGTGGTGCCCTCCATCCGGGCGATGGCGTCCTCGGCCTTCATGCCCTTCAGCAGGCGACTGATGCCCTTCAGGTTGCCGTTGCAGCCGCCGATGACCTCCACGGACTCAATGGTGTGATCCTCGTTCAGGACGATGTTGGTCTGCTTGGAGCAGGTCCCCACGTTGGGAAAGCTGAAAGATTTGCTCATAGGAAATACCTCTCTTTTTCGACTTTCCTGCATTATACTATACTTTTCGCCTTCCTGCAAGGGCTGCGAAGATGGGCAGGGCACTCGTTTACCCCAGTGCGACGTCCAGCATCATCATGACGCTGAAGCCCACTGCAAAGAAGAGGGTGCCGAGGTTCGAGTGTCTGCCCTGGGACATTTCGGGGATCAGCTCCTCCACCACCACATAGAGCATCGCACCGGCGGCAAAGCTGAGCAGATACGGCAGAGCCGGGACGATCAGCTGCGCCGCCATGATCGTCAGCACCGCACCGATGGGTTCCACCACGCCCGAAAGCACACCGCCCACGAATGCTTTTCCCTTCTGCTCACCCTCAGCCCGGAGCGGCATGGAGATGATGGCCCCCTCCGGGAAATTCTGGATCGCGATGCCCAGCGACAGCGCCATGGCCCCGGCGGCGGTGATCTGCGCACTGCCGGAAAGATACCCGGCATAGACCACGCCCACTGCCATGCCCTCCGGGATGTTGTGGAGGGTCACAGCCAGCACCATCATCGTAGTCCGGGCCAGCTGGCTTCTGGGGCCCTCCACCTGTCCGCTTTTGACGTGCAGGTGCGGGATGATATGATCCAGCAGAAGCAGGAACAGAACGCCGATCCAGAAGCCCAGAAAGGCGGGCAGGAAGGCCAGCCGCCCCATTCCGGCCGACTGCTCAATGGCCGGGATCAGAAGGCTCCACACCGAGGCCGCCACCATCACCCCGGCCGCGAACCCGGTCAGAGAGCGCTGTACCAGGTCGCTGAGGGTGTTTTTCATAAAGAATACGCAGGCTGCGCCCAGCGTTGTTCCAAGGAACGGGATCAGGATCCCGTAAAAAGTCTGTGTCCTCATGGTTTTGATCTGTAGTTCCTTTCCGTATGGTTAGTTATTTCAAACCCACGCCAACAGGATACGACATTCTGCCGCTTCTGTCAAGAGGAACACGCCTGCGACATCGCCATCCTCCCCTTTGCGCCCGCCCCGGAGCCTGACCCCGAGGTCCGGGAGTTCTTCCGGGAAAAGCCCTTTGTCTGCGTCCCGCCTGACCATGAGCTGGCCCGGCGCACTTCTCTGACCTTTGCCGAGATCAACGGCTTCAACTTCCTGCTGGGCAGCGAGCCGGGGTTGCAAATCCCACCGGACTGTGCTATGCTGAGACCAAAAAGGGGGCTTTACCTATGATGAAAACTGCTTTGACCATTGCCGGCAGCGATTCCAGCGGCGGCGCAGGCATTCAGGCCGATATCAAGACCATGACCGCCAACGGGGTGTTTGCCATGAGCGCCATCACCGCGCTGACCGCCCAGAACACCACCGGTGTCACCGGCATTTTTGAGACCACCCCGGAATTTCTGGGTCAGCAGCTGGACGCTGTCTTTACCGACATCCGCCCGGACGCGGTCAAGATCGGGATGGTCTCCTCCGCCGGGCTCATCGACGTCATTGCCGCAAAGCTCCGGGAGTACCATGCGGAACACATCGTGGTGGACCCGGTCATGGTCGCCACCTCCGGTTCCCGGCTGCTGCGGGACGACGCCATGCAGGCCCTGACCGGGAAACTGCTGTCCCTGGCCGAGGTCCTGACCCCCAACATCCCCGAGGCCGAGATCCTGTCCGGCATGACCATCACGGATGCCGCCGGGATGGAGGCTGCTGCCCGGTACATCAGCGAGACCTACGGCTGCGCTGTGCTGTGCAAGGGCGGCCACAAGGTCAACGATGCCGACGACCTGCTGTGGCGCAGCGGCACCGGCAAATGGTTCCACGGCAGGCGGATCGACAACCCCAACACCCACGGCACCGGCTGCACCCTGTCCAGCGCCATTGCCTCCAATCTGGCCAAGGGCTATGATCTGGACACCTCGGTAGAGCGGGCCAAAGCCTATATCTCCGGCGCACTGGCTGCCATGCTGGACCTGGGCCATGGCTCCGGCCCCATGAACCACATGTTCGCCCTGAAAGGCGAGTTCGTCAGCGGTTGACCCGGCCTTTTCCATAACATTTTCCGGCGCTTCCGTGCTGCGGCACGGGGGCGCTTTTTTCTGCCCGGAAGTCTGCAGCATCTTAACAAATATTAAGGCAGAACGTATGCCTGGTCGCAGGCCTGATCCTCGGCGTCATCAACTTCTGATTCCCCCTTAAAGCTGCCGCCCGGCATTTCCCCTTGCGGGAGGCCGGGCGGCTTTTCTGTTTCGACCCGATCCCAAACGAATCAAAGGAGGCTGTTCTCATGCAGGAAGAAACTTCGCTCACCACGGCTGCCGATGCCATCTACCGGCTTGCTGCCGGAAACCTGAAATACCTCAACGCCATGCGGGGACGCGGCGACATCTCCCGCCGGGTGCGGCTTTCCACCGCTGCCAACGGGCAGTCCCCCTATGCCATCATCGTCACCTGTTCCGACTCCCGGGTGATCCCCGAACACATCTTCTCGGCCGGGATCGGGGAGCTGTTCGTGATCCGTCTGGCCGGGAACGTCATCGATGACCACCCGCTGGGCAGCATCGAATACGCCGCCGGGCATCTGGGCTGCAAGCTGGTGGTGGTGCTGGGCCACACCCATTGCGGTGCCGTGGATGCCGCCATCCATCATCAGCCGGAGGGCTATATCAAGTACATCACCGACGAGATCAAGAAGGCCATCGGGGACGAGACCGACCCCTACAAGGCCAGCTGTCTGAACGTGCGCCACAGTGTGCGGGAGATCGAGAAGAGCCTCTGCATCAGCCGCATCGAGGACGAGACCGGCCTGCGGGTCGTGGGTGCCATGTACCACATCGAGGACGACAGTGTGGAGTTCCTTTAAGATCCTTTTATCGCAAGACTAGAAATTAGCACAACAGAAACAGCATATCTGCGATATGCAAACCAACGTTGTTGCTGTTGCATTATCGCAATTTTCAAAAATAGTGCCTATCAAAACAGCATATTTGCGATATGCAGTTTGCGGATGTTGCTTGTGCATTAAAAACGCAAACTGCTATAAAAAGTTGGTTTGCTATAAGATTTTGTACGAGAAAGGGCCCGCCGCAGCAGATGCGGCAGGCCCGGACGGAAACGTATTTTGAGTATTTTTACTGCAGCTGGCTGGGATGGGGCTGAGGCGGCATCTTGGTAAAGAGCGCCTTCAGCACCAGCGGGGTCGCCACCGACGACACCACGATCAGCAGGATCACGGCGGTGAAGTAGACCGAATCCACCACACCGATGTCCAGACCCTTCTGGGCCACGATCAGGGCCACCTCGCCGCGGGTCATCATGCCGACGCCCACCTTCAGGGAATCGCCCCAGCTGAAGCGGCAGAGCTTTGCGGCCAGACCGCAGCCGATGATCTTGGTGACCAGTGCCATGAGGACAAAGCAGACGCAGAACAGCAGGATCTGCGGGGTCAGGCCGCTGATGTCGGTCTTGAGGCCGATGCTGGCAAAGAATACCGGCGCAAACAGGACGTAGTTGCTGATGTCCACCCGGCGCTCCACATAGGGGGCGTCATCCATGGAGCAGAGGACGATACCGGCGATGTAGGCACCCGTGATGTCCGCAATGCCGAAATACTGCTCTGCAATGTAGGCCATGGCGAAGCAGAACGCCATGCTGACGATGGTGATGCGCTGGGTATGGGGATTGCGCTTGTCCAGCCACTTCATGGCAAAATGGGCGATCAGGCCCACGCCGATGGCCGTGGCAAAGAACAGCACCGTGTTGAACAGCACCTGTCCCAGACCCGTGCCGGTACCGGAGCTTGCGCCCAGCACACAGGTCAGGACCACGATGCCGATCACGTCATCGATCACGGCTGCGCTGACGATGGTAGTGCCCAGAAAGCTCTTCAGATGGCCCAGCTCCTGCAGCGTTGCCACCGTGATGGACACACTGGTCGCCGTCATGATGGTACCGATAAAGAGGGCCCGGTAGAATTCCGGACTGCCCACGGCAGAGAACCCGTAGAACAGGCTGTACAATAAGGTGCCGCCTGCCAGAGGCACTGCCACGCCCACGCAGGCCACCAGAGTGGCGATGGGGCCGGCCTTGATCAGCTCCTTCAGGTTGGTGCCGAGGCCTGTGGAGAACATCAGCAACACCACACCGATCTCGGCAAAGATGGAGATGGTGTCGCTGATATGCACCCAGTTCAGCAGACAGGGTCCGATCAGCAGGCCCGCGATGATCTCACCGACCACCTGCGGGGCCTTGCACTTGCGGGCCACCAGTCCGCAGAATTTTGCGGTGAGCATGATGATCGCAAGGTTGCGGAATACAGAATACATCCAATCGACCTTCTTTCTTGCTATTTTCCGATCTCATTATACCTTCCGGCAGACGGGCCGCGTACCCGGTCCCTGCCGGATTTCTATTATAACGCTTTTATTTGTTAAAATCAAAACAAAGTCGGCTAAGATTTTCCGGCCGGAGCGCCGCATTTTCGTGCAAATTTCTTTGCAGGAATGCTTGACAAAACCAAAAGAGCTTGCTATAATAAGTTGCTGTCTGAACAGACACGCCGCACACAGTCCGCGATGCCGCAGATTGTGTGTACCCTTGGCCTCGGGACCCCGAGGCCCTTAAGTCCAAAAGGAGGTGCTACAAAATGGCAAAGTACGAAACCATGCTGATTACCAGCGCCGCTCTCGACGAGGAGGCTACTTCCGCTCTGGTCGGTAAGTTCAAGTCCCTGATCGAGGCTAACGGTACGATCGATTCCATCGACGAGTGGGGCAAGCGCCGTCTGGCCTACCCCATCAACGACGAGGAGGAGGGCGTCTACACCGTGATCAACTTCACCAGCGAGCCCAGCTTCCCCGCTGAGCTGGACCGTGTGTACAAGATCACTGAGGGCGTTATGCGCAGCCTGATCGTTGCCCACGAGGAGTAATCCTTTCGTGACCAAGAAGGAGTCCGTAGTATGTTGAATGTTGTAGCGATCATGGGCCGCCTTGTGGCGGACCCGGAGCTCCGCACCACGCAGAACGGCACCAACGTGTGCAGTTTCCGCATTGCGTGCGACCGCAATTTTGCCCGTCAGGGCGAGCAGCGCCAGGCTGATTTCATCGACATCGTCGCATGGCGTCAGCAGGCCGAGTTTGTTTCCAAGTACTTCCAGAAAGGCAGTCTGATCGCCATCGAAGGCTCTCTTCAGACCCGCCAGTATCAGGACAAGCAGGGAAACAACCGCACTGCTGTTGAGGTCGTAGCCAACAACGTGAACTTTGCAGGCCCCAAGAGCAGCAATCAGGGCGGCGGAGCGAATTATCAGAATTCCGCCCCGTCCTACCAGAACGCAGTCCCTGCCCGCCCGGCCGCTGTGGAGGCAGCTCCCAGCTATTCTGCCGGCAATGCAGATGATTTTGCTGTCATCGATGACAGCGACGACCTGCCGTTCTGATCCGTAACGGTCTGACCGTTGAAAATCTTATAGGAGGTAATAAGCAATGGCTTTTGAAAGAACCGAAGGCTCTCGCCCCGCACGCCCCATGCGTCGCGGCCGCAAGAAGGTTTGCAGCTTCTGTGTCGATCGTATCGACACCATCGATTACAAGGACGTGCCCCGTCTGCGTAAGTACGTCTCTGAGCGTGCCAAGATCATTCCCCGCCGTGTGACCGGCACCTGCGCTTATCATCAGCGCGCACTGACCACCGCCATCAAGCGTGCTCGTCACGTTGCTCTGATGCCCTACGTCAGCGACTAATCAGAACTTTATCAACCCATTCAAAATAATCAGCAATCAGCAAAGCGCTCTCACCGATGACAAGGTGAGAGCGCTTTTTTTGTTTCCCGGCCTTTTCCGGTCAAAAAGTTACAAACCGGTACGGTTTTTCCGGTATTTTATGAAATGTTACCGGGAATTTCTGAAATCAACCGGTGTTTTGATGCGTTGGCAAATCAATCTGCACAAATGCAAGTTGATTCTTTGTACATATTTTACGAAATCGCTTCCACATGATTGATTTTTTGCACAAATTGTGCCATACTATAGCCACTGGAAACGTTCCCGACACCGTTCCCGAAGATTTTACAGAGAGTGAGGCCTGCCGGATGACGATCAAGGACATTGCCCGGATCAGCGGCTGCTCGGTCAGCACCATCTCGCGGGTCATCAACGACCGGCCGGATGTGCGGCCCGAGACGAAGGAGCACATCCTGAAGGTCATGCGGGAAGCGGGGTTCACCCCCAACACCAACGCACGGCAGCTGAAGATCCAGCAGTCCCGCAGTCTGGTGTTCGTGGTCAAGGGAACACGGAACATCTTCTTCTCGGACTTTCTGGTCCAGCTGCAGCGGGCCGCCACCCTGTACGGGTACAACGGCATCGTCTCCTATCTGGACGAGAACGCCAACGAGATCGATGCTGCCGAGAAGATCCTGCGGGAGATCAAGCCCAAGGGTATGATCTTTCTGGGCGGCAGTGTTACGAACTTCCAGAACGGCTTTGCAAACATCTCCGTTCCCTCCGTGCTGGCCACGCTGGTCTCCAATGAATTGGACTTCCCCAATCTCTCGATGGTGGGTGTGGATGACCGGGCCGCAGCAAAAGCGGCAGTCTCCCATCTCATCGCACAGGGGCACCGCAAGATCGCGGTGCTGGGCGGCCCGGCCACCAGCTTTCCCAGCCGGATGCGCCGTCTGGGTGCGCAGGATGCCATGGAGGACGCGGGGCTTGTCTTTGACGATAAGCTCTATGGCCTGTCCAACTACGATTTCGAGTCCGCCTACCACGCCATGAACAGTCTGCTGGCCCGCCGGGCCGAGTTCACTGCCTTGTTTGCCATGAGCGATGTGATCGCCTTCGGTGCGATCCGGGCGCTGGTGAGCGCCGGGTTCCGGGTGCCGGAGGATGTCTCGGTGATCGGCTTCGACGGCATCACGATGTCCCGCTACTGTGTGCCGGTGATGACCACCATCGTCCAGCCCAGTGAACAGATCGCACTGCAGAGCATCGAGCTGCTGGTGCGGCAGATCGAACACGGAGCCCCGGCCCAGACCGTCACGCTCCAGCCGGAACTTCAGCAGGGCGAAAGCGTTTGCCCCTGCCGCCGGAACGATTCAGTCTAACTTCCGTCCTCATGCTGTGGACGGTGGCAGATATTAACCAAAAGAAGAAGGAGTACTACTATGAAAAAGATGATCTCTCGTCGTAACTTTCTGAAGGTCGCAGGCGCTTCTACCGCTGCTCTGGGCCTGGCCGCCTGTGGTGGTTCGTCCAGCTCCACCGCTTCCTCCACTGCCAGCTCTGCTGCCGGTTCCGAGACCGCTGCAAAGGCTGACGGCAAGGTCTACTACCTGAACTTCAAGCCCGAGCAGGATCAGGCCTGGCAGGACCTGGCTGCTGAGTACACCAAGGAGACCGGTGTGCCTGTGACCGTTGTGACCGCTGCTTCCGGTCAGTATGAGACCACCCTGATGAGCGAGATGGAGAAGAGCGAGGCTCCTACCCTGTTCCAGGTCAACGGTCCTGTGGGTCTGGCCAACTGGAAGGATTACTGCTACGACCTGTCCGGCAGCAAGCTGTACGGCGAGCTGACCAGCGACTCCTTCGCTCTGAAGGACGGCGACGCTGTTACCAGCATTGCATACGTCATTGAGACCTACGGCATCATCTACAACAAGGAGCTGCTGACTGCCGCCGGTTACACCCAGGACGACATCAAGGGCTTTGACGATCTGAAGAAGGTCGCCGATGATATCCAGGCACGCAAGGCTGAACTGGGCGTGGATGGCGCTTTCACTTCCGCCGGCATGGATAGCTCTTCTGACTGGCGTTTCAAGACCCATCTGGCAAACCTGCCCATCTACTACGAGTACAAGGCTGACGGCATTGGCTCCACCGATGCCATCAAGGGCACCTACCTCGACAACTACAAGCAGATCTGGGATCTGTACATCACCGATTCCACCTGCGATCCCAAGCTGCTGGCTTCCAAGACCGGCAACGACGCTGTGGCCGAGTTCGTGGGCAAGAAGGCTGTCTTCTATCAGAACGGCACCTGGGCTTACAGCGACGTGAAGGATCTGGGCGACGACAACCTGGGTATGCTGCCCATCTACATCGGTGTTGACGGCGAAGAGAATCAGGGCCTGTGCACCGGTTCTGAGAACTACTGGTGCGTGAACAACACCTCTTCTGACGAGGACATCCAGGCTACTCTGGACTTCCTGTACTGGTGTGTCACTTCCGAGACCGGCACCTCTTCCATGGCCGACGATATGGGCTTTGTCATCCCCTTCAAGGCTGCAAAGGATTCCACCAACCCCCTGATCGCCATTGCAAACGACTACGTTGCAGCTGGCAAGACCAGTGTTGACTGGTGCTTCTCCACCATGCCTTCCGAGGAGTGGAAGAACGGTGTTGGTTCTGCTCTGACCGCTTACGCAGCAGGCACCGGCGATTGGAACGCCGTTGTCACTGCCTTCGTCGATGGCTGGGCCAAGGAGTACAAGCTGGCTAACGGCTAAGCGATTCTGACTTTCCCTTTTATTTGAGGAAACCGTAATAGGAGGCGGGCGAACGGTTCGCCCGCCTCCTTTTGTTTTGGAGGTATATCATGCAAAAGGCCATCAGCAAATATTGGCCGGTGTTCGTGCTTCCTACGCTGATCGCGTTCATCATCGGCTTTATCTGGCCCTTTATCTGGGGCATCTTCCTTTCCTTCCAGCGCTTCACCACTGTGAGCAAGACCACCTTTGTGGGCATCCAGAACTATATTTCCGTGTTCCAGGATTCCACCTTCCTGCACGCTTTCGGCTTTACGGCAGCGTTCACTGTGGTCTCCACCGTGCTCATCAATGTCTGCGCCTTTGCCATTGCAATCGTGCTGACCCGCGGCATCAAGGGCACCAACATCTTCCGTACCGTCTACTTTATGCCCAACCTGATCGGCGGCATCCTGCTGGGCTACATCTGGCAGATCCTGCTCAACGGTGTGCTGGCCAACCTGCAGAAGCCCCTGCTGGCACTGGATGCCAAGGCCGGTTTCATCGGTCTGGTCATCCTGATGTG
>CAKSZU010000011.1 GCA_934526125.1 uncultured Faecalibacterium sp.
AAGGGCACTGATTGCAATGCAATACAGCGCCCTACATCATCGGACATGGATAACACCGACCGTGCAAAAACCGTGCACCCATGGCTTACAAAACAAAAAAGCCATGAAATCTTTCGATTCACAGCTTCCACGTTAGACATTCCTAGCCGTTGGTTCGAGTCCTTCCATCGTGCAGACAAAAAGAAAAACCAGAACACGAATGTGTTCTGGTTTTTCTTGGTGCGATGGAAGGGACTCGAACCCCCGGCCTACTGATTCGTAGAGAGGATAAATATATATTCTATTGTTTCCTTGCAGTTTCATTTATATAGATGATTCGTTACTTTATGTTTGTATTGTGATGGATTATCTTCTCTTAATTTCTAAAGTTGTCGCATTTTTGTCGCACTTGCAAGCGATACTATAAACAGGACAGCAGCGTTGTGAAAACCGTGTCGAAGGATAGCCAGCAACGAAATCAACGTTTTCAACGATTTTATACATATAGGGGAAACGCTACTGCAAAGCACAGCAGCCCAGCCGGGAGAGAGGGAGCGAGAAACCGTTGCCCCCTGCCCGGCGGGGTATATGGGCGACACCCTGCCCCATGCCGTGAGGGTCGGAATTATCCGCACGGAACAAAAAGGCGTTTCCAGACACCCCACCCCGTCATTCTGACGAAAAAGCACCCACCCACCTTGTCAAAATCACAAATTTTCCGCTGCGAATAAAAAGGCTCCCTCATAATGCTGGCATCTGTGCTATAATCAGCTAAAGGCAACACGCCAAAGAAAGGAAGAATCAAAAATGAGAAAGAGAATCATTGCGGCAGCTCTGGCGGTAGCTATGATGCTTGCTATGCCTATTAGTGCAATGGCTGCATCAAAACCCGATTCTGTTTCCACCCTTGCCCAGATGGAAGAAACTAACACAACGCAACAGGTTCAACCGCTTGGAATCAAAGAGTTTCACAGTCATTTAGAGAAACGGTATGAGTACGGAAAAACAAGATTTTACGTTTACTATGCGGCGCAAGTTGAAAATCCAAATCCTGATTATGCGATAGATTTCGCTTCTTTGAATGTTGCGATCTATGGTTCCGATGGTTCTATCCTGAAAACCGATTCTGAAACGCTGGATTGGGTCGCAGAAAATGAAACGTACTGGTACGCTGGTTACACTTCCTTTGATTCGGAAGGAATCACGCCTACTAATATTGAATGTACTATCAGCGCAAAAGACTGGAACTGCCACAAAGCTGGCGCAGCCAATCAAATTGTCCGTGCTGGCGAACTGGCCGTCACAAACGTTTCTAGGCGTGGTTCTGGCTACGATTTGCGCTATACTGGACAGGTTACCAATAATAGCCAGTTTGCGAGTAGCATGGTGAAGGTGATTGTCATCTACAAAATGAAAGACACCGAAGGAAACGAAGTTCCTATGGGCGGCGATTACACGTATATTTCGGAAGGTCTCAATCCGGGAGAAACGAGAGCTTTTGAGCTTTATCCTTCCTCTGAATTTACCGGCTATAGTTCTTATGAAATCATCGCCTTGCAAACCTAAAACTTGAACATAGTGAAAGCCAGCAGTTAGATTCGTTCTAGCCGCTGGCTTTTTTCTTATGCCTGTTTTCTTGTGCGAACGTGAATAACGCTTTCTAGGGCATCCGCTGCCGCTGCATCTGCACTCTGGATAGCCGAAGCGTAAAAGTTCAGGGTCGTTGAAGTCTGCGAGTGTCCTAAACGCTGTGAAACGGTCGTGATAGGCGCATGGGCTGCAATCAGCAGGGAAGCGCAGCTATGACGCAAGCTGTGGAAATGTACCGCCGGGAGGTTATGTGCTTCTAGGAAGCCCGGAAACCAGCTTGTAACCGTGTTTGGGTCGATGGGTTCACCGTTCCATTTGGTAAACAAAAGGTCGTTTGTGACCTGTTTGCCGTTCTCTAGCGTGACCTTACGCACCCACTCCGAACCGATTCTAAGTTTTTCCGCTATTTGATGCTGGCGGTATTCTCGCAGCAGTTCCACGCAGTCCGCACCGATTTTCAAACAGCGTTTGGATTTGCGTGTCTTGGGCGAGTTGAACACGATACCTGACCCGGAGATATATTGAACGGTTCGGTTTATCGAGATCGTGCCCGCATCGAGATCTATATCAGACCAGCGCAAGCCGCAGATTTCACCACGCCGTGCGCCTGTCAGTAATGCAAGCTGTACAATCACGCTAAGCTGTGCCGGGGCATCTTCTAGGGCTTCCATGAGCCTTGCAATACCTTCTTCATCCAATATCTGTACATCAATCTCGCTGGCTTTTGGACGCTCTGCACGGGCGCAGGGGTTCTCTGCAATCACGCCCCATTGAACGCCTTTTTTGAAAACAGAGGACAGGAAAGCGTAATAGTGCAGGGTGCTGTTTCCGCTCAATTTTCCATCGCCCCTGCGATGTTCTGTAAAAGATTTTGAGAACGCCAGCCCGGCGGCACTGGATACCTTTTCAGCCGTTTTTCTGCTGACAGGTTTGCCGCTGCACAGCCCTCGCATGGTTTCTTCACCAATGCCAGCAGCCTGCCGCACCTTTGCCCGCTTGCCTTTGGGCAGGAGTTTCAGCAAAGCCGGGGACGCTGTATAGGTCGAATCCTGCCGAATTCCAGCTTCTTCCAGATTATCGAAGAACGCCATAATATGAGCCGGGCGAATATCACGCACTTTCAGACCGCCCATAGCGGCAGTGATACGAGGTCGCAGGAGCTTGTAGTCATACAGCGTTTTGGCTTTCAGTTGCTTATTTCCGTACTGTTCAAACCAGCGGTCAATCAGGTCATCCAACAGCATTTCGGAATCAAGCAACAGACCGTTCCTCACCTGCTGTTCAAACTGGCTGGCTTCATCCTGCACCCAGCGTTCCTCTTTTTTCGGTGTCAGCCCGGCGGGTGGTGTCACGGTCTTGCACTTTGTCAGCACCTTGCCGCTTTGGGTTCTGCCATTGAACGCACGAATCAGATATGACGTTGTGCCGTTCTTATTCGTTTTCTTCGTTATCTGTGCCATCCTGCTCGCCATCCCTTCTTCTGTGAGAGAATGCAATAGCTTCTTTTTCAGTTCTCTGTATTTCTTCGGTTAGAATTTTCTGCATTTGGAATTGGAGCAGATCACAGTGTTCTGCCTGTTTCGAGTATTTAATGGTATAGGCTGCCAGTTCATTTATATCATCAAACGCATCTACAAACCCCTTGAATTTTTCGTATTGCTCTGGAAATTTCGCCAAATCCTTGAAGAGAATGAGGCTTTTCTTTCCGTCATTCTCAACAGCTTCCGGGTAATCCGGGTACACTCTTTCATAGAGCTTTCCTTCCTTTTGTGCTTTGAGAAGTCGTTTCTTTTCCAGCATCAATTCTTCTTCTCGCTCTGCAACTGCATCAAAGAAAGATTCCATCTTCTCTGCCAAGTCTTCAAGTACACCACTATATATTAGAATCGACATTCTATTGTGCAGATTTTCTGCCCAGCTTACATCCGATTGTGTCTTTGCTCTCCGAAAAGGTGCGTGCAAGTAATTTATAGCTTCTTCCATTAAGCCGGTATACTCTACTGCTGCTCTTGCGCTGGAATCTGTTGTGCGAACATCTGTCAAACCTAGCAAATAATCCGTAGTTACATTAAAATACTGTGCCAAATGAATAACAGAATCCATCCGGGGGATTTTCTTTCCATTCTGCCAGTCAGACAAAATGCCTAAAGATACATCTAAATCTTTCGCCAATTCACGAAGCGTTAAACCAGACGCTTCCTTTCTTTCCTTCAATAGCTGCTGAAACCGCTTTGCAAAGGTTTCCTCTGTGGTTCGCTTTAGTAGTTCGCTCATTCTCTTTCGCCCTCGTCATTTATGATTTGGTGAACACATATTGACTTTGTATCGCTTGTGCGATATACTTTATCCAGTGAACATCAAACGCTTGACGTTCACAATTTCATTATACACCGATACATCGTTGAAGTCAACAACATCAACGGGAAAGGACAAACAAATCATGAACATGAAACTTTGTAATCAGGCAAACCGAGACGTTCGCAACGCAGCCGCCGAAGCTGGTTTCTATCTTTGGGAGGTTGCCGAAGCGTTAGGCATTGCAGACGGCACTTTCAGCCGCAAGCTCCGCAACGAGCTTTCCGACAGCGAAAAGGAAGCTGTATTCCGTGCAATCGAACGCATGAAGGCATATCGAACCAAACGTGCGGAGGGCTGACGATGGCAGAAAGTTTGAAGCGAGAGGTTGAAGCATCTGGTTTCGAGTTATGGCGCATTGCAGCCGCTTTGCAGTTGAGAAATTCCACATTTTCAAGCTGGCTTGTTGACACCACACTCCCGGACGAAAAGAGGGAAAAGGTGCGCCGCTGTATTCGTTTGATGCAAGCCGCAAGAAAGCGGGAAAGGGGCGAAAAGCGTGGGTGACGCTGTGGTTTATCCGAAGATGGCGAGCGTCAAGCGAGCCGCCGAGCAATTCGGCTGTACCGCATTCTTTGTTCGCAAACTGTGCAGGGAGAACAAAATCCGTTACACGGTCGTATCTTCTCGCCGCTGGCTTGTGAATCTGGATTCACTGGCACAGTTCTTCGAGCAGGGAGCAGCCCCGGCGGAACAGCCCGCAGCAGTCGTGAACGGCATTCGCCGGATTGCTCCGTAATATCCGAATATCCACACATGGCGCAGTTGTAGGCGCAGTTCTTCCTATTTTTGAGGAGGATGCACGTTGATTCTTACATATCGCACAAACACAACGGACGGGGGTGCATCGAATGAGTGACCTGTCCGAATCCATCAAGAATTTCGATGACGCACAAGCATTCAAACCGGACGATTACGAGCAGTTCTTTGAATACATACTTTCCTGCGTTACTGAAGAAGAATTATTTTCTCGCTTGACGTACTGGATGACCTTTAGAGGGTCAGCCGACAATCAAAACGATCGTTTTAGTATAGTTAAACAGCGAGCCGAAGAATTAGGGCTTTGGCGTGGTCTTGATTTGAAGCTGGAACGTTGGAAACGAAATATCGCCAAAGAGTTCAAGCGTATCGGCGAAGAGAGATTCGGCGCACTGGTAGGACAGGATTTTGAAAAGTTCTACAATAGCCAGCAGCCTATTGAATCTTCCGATTCCGAAGTGTTTACAGCGCAAGAGCTTGCAGAAATGGACATTCCACCCCAGCAGTTTATTGTTGATGGGCTGATTCCGATGGGGTTAGGCGTGTTGGTAGCAAAGCCGAAGGTTGGTAAGAGCTTCATGGTTCTCGATCTCTGCTTATCAGTTGCCGCCGGGGAGTTGTTCTTAGGGTGTCGCACCCACCAGCACGGCGCATTGTATCTCGCATTGGAAGATGGAAAAGGCAGACTTCAAAAAAGAATGTTGGACATTTTAGACAAGCGGTCTATTCCACCCGCCATGCGCTTCCTTCTCGATATTCCTCGCATTGGCGAAGGCTTTGAAGAAGAATTAGGCAAAATCTTGGACAAAAACCCAGACATTCGCCTTGTTTGCATCGACACTTTGTCACTGGTTAAGCCGAAAGAGCGTGCTTTTGAAAATGTCTACACTTCCGATTATAGTTTCATGCGAGTTCTTAAAAAAATCTCTGACAGCCGCGAAATTTGTATTCTGCTAGTCCATCATACTCGAAAAGGCAAGAACACAAATGACGCTTTCGATTCTATTAACGGTTCTACTGGCATCATGGGCGCATCTGATTTTAGCATGGTCTTGGACAAGGATGACCGCAATGAAGCGGATGCAACATTGAGCATCACGGGCCGTGACATTGAACAGCAGGAGCAAGTTGTCCGTTTCGACAAAGAACACTTCCGTTGGACAATGCAGGGGAGTGCGGCAGAAATTGCCGAACAGCGCAGGATTGCAGATTACGAAGCGAGCCCCATCGTGAAAACGCTCCGGGTTATTCTTCAGCAGGGCGATGGAACGTGGACAGGCAACGCAAAGGCCCTCAACCAGTTGGGCGAACGATACGCAAAAGCAGAACTTGCCCCCACTCCGCAAGCGTTATCTAAAGCTATTGCAGAGATTGAGCCGCTTTTGTACGAACGAGACGCAATCAAACATTCCGTAATCCCTAACGGTTCAGGTGGAAAGCAGCACTCTTTCAGAATGTTTCGAACCGATAACACCAACGAACCTACTGAAACCGAGCAAACGCATCTAATATAATAGAAATCGTTGAAAACGTTGGAAACGTTGATAAACACCCCAGTTAGCAACGAAATCAACGAAAACAACGAACATAGACACATTAAGAAAAATGGATAACCGTAGAACGAAAAAGCTGCCCCATCTGTTACGAGCAGACAGGACAGCCGAGCGGGAAACATTATTTTGCAATGCGTTGTTCCCGCCCTCATTCTATCATCCACACAAACCGGGGTCAAGCGTTAGCTGCCCCATTATTATAAGGAGTATCACATGATTCCTAGTCTTCCCGCACTTCCTACTATTGTAAATCACAAGAAGTATAAAGACCTTTACAGTTACGCAGTCAGCTGCACGAACACGGACGAATCCGAACTTGAAGCCGCTAAAAGTGCCGCTTTCAAGTTGATTCGTGAAGTCGATGATAAGACGCTCCGAAGCAAATTGAATCTAGCTATTCTTGACATTTCTAGCCGTGCAACAGAGTTCGGCTTTGATGCTGGCACACAGTTGCAGCACGCAATCACCAAGACCGAATACCCTAAAATCAAATGGGCATGGGAACAGGCAGAAGCGGACAGCAAAGAAGCCCAGAACAAAGAAAAGAAAGAATCTAAGGAGTGATACCATGTTGAATTTAATTGTACCTGAAAACGGAAACATTGAAGATGCTGAAATGCAGGTCGATTTCTCCGGCCTGAAAGAGTATCAGCCCTTTATGGACGCTCCAAACGCCTTTGAGAGCTATTTGGAAGCCTACGCAGCAGCCGCACACATTCCGCAGAGCGTTGTATCCGATATTTGCCAGCTTGCCGCAAATGCTACCACAGCAGCGATGCGCTACGCATACGAGAGCGGATTGTGCGATACCATCACCGCTATTGAAGAATCCAAGAAAACCGGGGAGCAGCCCTTTCCGTACACTGTCCGCAATATCCCATCCTGATTTTTCTTCCATGATTTCACTTCATTTTCGTGAAGTGTAGTTTTAGGCAAAATATTCCCATCACTTTATACAAGTAAAGTGCAATATCCCTGCGCCTGACGTAACTGTTGAGCGTGGGGATTATTTTTGTAGAAAATGCGAGCGAGTGTTGAATATATCATTGCATCGTCATTTTACAAAAAGAAAAGCCGCTGTATCACTACAACGGCCTTAGAATTATTTTACTTGCTTGCTTTGAAAAGAGCCTTAAAGAACCAGTAAGGGAATAGCAGACACTTTGCAAGAAACCACATGATAAAAGCCCCCTTATTCCTCATTTGCTACATCTGGCGTGTATTCCAGCAGATCGCCCGGCTGGCAGTTGAGCAGCGCACAGAGCGTGGAGATGTTTTCCCACGACACAGGTTCACCGCTTCTTATCCGTTGAATAGTCGCTTCACCGATTAGTTTATCTTTTCGCAGCCTGTAAGTGCTGTATCCGGCAGCTTTCAGCGCTTCCAGCACATCAATCTTATATTTTATCGGCATCATATCGCCCCCTTTGGTACTTCCTATTATACAGGAAAGATACACCAAAAGCAAGTGTATAATATAGACACAAATATTGGTGTATCTTTGTCTATTCTGTCAATGGATTATACACAAAGATTGGTGTATACTATAATCACGGCAAGGGAGTGCAACCGGCAAGGGGCGAAGGATGTACCGGGAGCGCAAGAGCGTAACGCCAGCTAAGACAGTAACCCGCTCCCATCTGCTGTATATGAAAAATGACCCGGTGACCGCTACCAACGAATCCACCGAGCCAAACCCACCAAAGGGTCAAGCCCATTATAACAAGGCTGACCCGCAAAGTAAAGCGAGGTCTTAAAAATGAAGTACGATTTACACAAGATTATGTGCCGTGCATGGGCGTTGTACCGCAAGGGTGTTGCAGCATTCGCAGAGTGCTTGCATCGTGCGTGGAGCAGCGCAAAGGCTGAACCCATCAACGCCCAGCGCATCAGCGAAGCCCAGCAGACCGCCGGGATTGAAGAAGAATGCCGGACGTGGGCAGACTGGAAGAAGCAGGGGCGTGAAGTCCTGCATGGCGCAAGAGCCGTTTTCCAAGCGGTTCTTATTTACGCAAGCAAGGGCGATGGGCAGACGTACCGAGCAAGTTTCTTCCCTGCATCCATGACCCAGCCGTTAAACGCATAAACACAAGATACACGAGTACATGAACGCATGAACACGAGATATAGAAAGGACAGCACAACATGAACAAGCAGAACACCGCAGAAGTTAGCCAGATTGCAAGCCTGATTAGAGCCAAAGCCCAGAAGCACCCCGAAGTGATTGATATTGTAGTCGCTCTGATTGACAGGGTATCGCAGAGCAGCCAGCCGGAGATTGAAGCGTTGGGCAAGCAGCTTGAACAGCACGAGGGCGATTATCCCACTATTATGAAGCTGTTGGGCATCCAGCCCAGCCCGCAGCACTAAACAGCATACGGCACAGCGCAGAGCCTGAAAATAAAGGGTTCTGCGCTCTTTTTATGCTTAGCCATATACTTTTTCATTGCCAGACCCCGAAAGCCTGTTTCCCACGCATCTGCACAGGCATCCCACGCAGCGAGAAGCGAAGCCCATGCAATGCCGTCACATCTGGCGGTATCTGTGAGGACACATCCCCAAAAGTGGGGACATCTTCACAGGTGGGTGCATCCTCTGCCAGGAAGCCGCCGGGCATCACGATTCCGTGATAGTGCTATCAGCTGGACAGGTGCAAGGGGGTCGTTTTCCCTGACGCCCTTTATTCGTCCAAAAATTGTCGAAAAGAATACACTCAATTTTGAGGGCATCGAAACCCGCTCAATTTTGAGCCGATTACACAGATCGGTGCAGTCCGTCAGATTGACCCCATCGACACAAGCGGCGATGCTGACACGTTTTTGTGTCGGGGTCGTCAGTCTAGCAGACACCCTTGTGTATAGGGTCGGTATCAGATACCGCTCCCCCATAAGTGGGGGAATATGTAGGTGCGTCACGAAACGCTACACACCCAGCCCATAGCAGGGATATAACAGCCCATTATATAGCCGTATGATATAGGGCAAGGCATATAGAACAAGGACGCACACTGTCGCACAAAACAGGTTTTTCCTGAATTTGTCGCATTTTTGTCGCATTTTCCAGCCCTTTTGAAGTCCATATAAAGCAAGAAATCCCACGATTTACACCGTATTTTCAACGGTCAATCGTGGGATTTTACTTGGTGCGATGGAAGGGACTCGAACCCCCGGCCTACTGATTCGTAGTCAGTCACTCTATCCAGCTGAGCTACCAACGCATACGTTCCGTTCGGAACATGATGTATTTTATCACGCAAAGCGGGGTTTGTCAACAGTTTTTTTGCAGATTTTCCGGACCTATTTTTTCTTTTGCTCCGGGGAAGGTGCAAAAGTACGTCTTGCCGTTTTTTCTTTTTGGGGGTGGCTCAGGCATTCTCTGAAAGCCGTTCTGCGATCCGGACGCCGGTGGGGGTAGCGGCAAGGCCGCCCTGTCCGGTTTCGCGGAGGTCGGGGGAGAGCAGGCTGCCCACGCGGCCCATGGCGTCGATGACTTCATCGCAGGGGATGGCATAGTCCACACCGGCCAGCGCCATATTGGCGCAGGAGACCGCATTGACCGCGCCCACCACATTCCGCTTGACGCAGGGGACTTCCACCAGGCCCGCCACGGGGTCGCAGACCAGGCCCAGCAGGTTGCCCAGGGCCATGGCGGCAGCCGCGGCGCACTGCTCCGGTGTGCCGCCCTTCAGGTCGCAGAGGGCGGCGGCGGCCATGGCGCTGGCCGCGCCCACCTCGGCCTGACAGCCGCCCTCCGCGCCCGCCAGCGTGGCGCGGGCTGCGATCACCTGACCGAAGCCTGCCGCCACATAGAGGGCGTTGCAGATAGCCTCCTCGTCCGCCTCGCCCGACCGGGCAAGGGGGAGCAGCACCGCCGGGAGGACGCCGCAGCTGCCCGCGGTAGGGGCTGCCACGATCCGTTTCATGCAGGCGTTGCACTCCGCCGTCTTGAGGGCTTCTGCCGTCACCTCGGCCAGATAGTCGCCGCCGTAGCTCCGGCCCGCCTGATGGGCCTGCTCCACTTTGGCGGCATCGCCGCCGGACAGGCCGCTCCGGCTGCGCTGGGCGGGGTCATAGTCCCGGCTCGTGGCCTCCATGACGTGCCACAGGTGGCGCATGGTATGGCGGCTGGCTTCCTCGGTCAGGCGGCTCTCGGCAAGGTCGCTGCGCAGGATGGCCTCGGCCAGGGAGATCTTCTGACTGCGGGCCGCGGCCAGCATTTCTTCACAGGATAAAAAGGACATGGCTCATTCCTCCGCGTTCTCTTCGGGCTCGTCGATGTTCATGCAGGTGACCTTCAGGATGCCGGGCAGCTGGGCCAGCTGACATTCCAGCGGGTGGGGGATATGGGAATCGCATTCCAGCACCATGACGGCATAGCTGCCGGTGCCCGCCCGGAACACCTGCATGGAGGCGATGTTGATCCGCCGCATGGCCAGACAGGTGGTGACCTCGGCAATGCAGCCGGGGGTATCCTCATTATGGATGATCAGGGTATTGCTGTCGCCGCCGAAATCGGCGGGCACTCCGTCGATCTCGGTCACCCGGATGCGGCCGCCGCCCACGGAAGCCGCCCGCATGGACAGCACCCGGCCGGTGCGGCTGGTCAGGGTGAGCACCGCCGTGTTGGGGTGGGCGGAGCGCAGCTCCACCGGATGGATGGTGAACTGCATTCCCTGCTGCTGCGCCATGGCAAAGCTGTCGGGCAGGCGGGGGTCATCCGGGCGCAGGCCCAGAAGCCCCGCCACGAGGGCGCGGTCCGTGCCGTGGCCCTTGCCGGTGGTGGCAAAGCTGCCGTAGAGACCGATATCAGCCTTGACCGGCAGGTCGCCCAAAAGCTTCTGGGCCGTGTAGCCGATTCGGGCGGCACCCGCTGTATGGCTGGAAGAGGGGCCGATCATCACCGGCCCGAGAACGTCAAACAAACGCATCCGATGCACATCCTTTCGCGCGATGCGGGCCGGAATCCTCCCGGCAGAGCCGTTCCGGCCGCCAAAAGACGCCCGCTTCGCACTTTTTCTCGCTTTTATTATACCGCTTTTGCCCCACTTGTGCTATAATAACTTTATTGATGTTTGAATTCGCTCCTTTGGGGGCAACACGGAGGTTGAATTCCTATGAAACTGGTAAGCGTGGAAACTCCCGAAAAGAGTGTCTGCAAGATGACCTTCAGCGCAACAGCTGAGGAGTTGGAGACCGCAGCAAACGCGGTGTATGAGCGCACCCGCGCCAGCTACACCATCAGGGGCTTTGCCAAGGGCGAGGCCGACCGTGCCCAGATCGAGGCAGACCGCGGCGAACACACCTTCTGGTACGATGCCATCAACGATCTGATGGACCGGGATGTGCCTGCACTGTACGACGCCGCCATGGCCGAGCACGGCTTCCAGGCAGTGGACGAGCCCAGCTACGATCTGGTCAGCGTCAAGAAGGACGAGGGCTTCGTGGCCACCGCCACCACCGCCCTGCAGCCGGAGCTGAACCTGACCCAGACCACCGGCTTCACTGCCGAGTGCGTCACCCCCGCCGTCACCGACAAGGAGATCGATGCGGTGCTGGAGCGCCGCCGCAATGCTGCCGCCGAGCTGGTGCCCCACAAGGGTCCCGCCGTCAAGGGCAACATCGTCCACATCGACTACGAGGGCCTGCTGGAGGGCAAGCCCTTCCAGGGCGGCACCGCCAAGAACCAGACCCTGCAGCTGGGCAGCGGCCGGATGATCCCCGGGTTCGAGGACGGCATCCTGGGCCACAAGGGCGGCGAGGAGTTCGAGATCTTCGTCACCTTCCCCACCCGCTATCACGCCAAGGAGCTGGCCGGCAAGCCCGTGGTCTTCAAGATCCGGCTGATCGACGTCTGCGTCCGCCAGCTGCCCGCCCTGAACAGCGATTTTGCCAAAAAGGTCGGCAAGGTGGACACCATGGAGGAGTTCCGGGAGCAGGTGCGCAAGCAGCTGCATGACGGCAAGCACGCCAGCGCCCTGAACCGCGCCAAGGATCAGATCCTGACCCAGCTGGCTGCCGCCGCTGAGGGCGAGCTGCCCAGCGTTCTGGTGGAGAGCGCCTACCAGCAGGAGATGCAGAATATCCAGCAGCAGCTGCAGATGCAGCGGGTGAGCTTGGACCGCTATCTGAGCCAGATCCATCAGACCCGCGAGAACTTCACGGCCAACGTTCACGCTTCCGCCGAGAAGAACACCCGCGCCCGGATGGCTCTGCTTCAGGTCGCCCAGAACGAGAACCTGATCCCCACCGATGAGGAGATCGACAAGAACCTGCAGCAGCGGGCCGACCGCACCAAAAAGACGCTGGAAGAAGTCAAAGCCAACGCCAACATCCCTGCCCTGAAGCGCAGCGAAGGCATCCGCCGGGCTGCCGACTGGGTCATCGAGCATTCTACCATCGTGGAAAAGTAAGTTTTTCCCGGAGCCTGTGCGCAAGCATGGGTTCTTTTTGCAAATGCATCTTCAATAAGGAGGATAGGGTTCCATGAGACAATATGGTCGGCGTGAATTTTTGAAAGTTGCCGGGCTGGTCCTGGCTACTTCATCCGTTGGCATCCTGAGCGGATGCGGTGATTCCGGCTCTGGCAGCGGGGCAGGGAATGGCAGCAGCTCCGGCAACGGAGGGAACAGCGGAAACACCCCCGGCGGAGCTTCTTCTGGTACAGACCCGGAGCCGGGCGGCGATTCTTCGGAAACACCGAGCGATCCGACCCAGGTGCAACCCGTCTTCAAAAAAATCAATGGTTCTGAAGTTCGCTTTGACTGCTTTTTTCCCGGCACACCCACCCCGGTGAGAACGTACGAGCTCCCGTCTGTCTGGGAGGGAGTGCCCGTCACGCGAATCAAGGACAGAGCCTTTGCGGAGTGCCGCGAGATCACCAAAATCATTCTGCCACAGACGATCACCGAAATTGGCCGTTCTGCGTTTATTGATTGTAGCAATTTGAAAGAGATCGAACTCCCGTCCACGGTGCGCTCCATCGGTGCGTGCGCGTTCCAGAGCTGCACCTCGCTGCAAAAAATCGCGATTCCTCAAAACAAGGAACTCCGTATAATTTCCAACCGCCTTTTCTCTGCCTGCCCCGCCCTGCAGGCCGTCTATCTCCCTGATACCATTGCACAGATCGAAGCAAATGCATTTGAATCTGTGCAGGCGGACCAGTTCACGATCTTTTATGGAGGCTCCCCGGAACAATGGGACGCAGTCACCATTGATCCCAGCGCACATGTCCAGTTCAAGCAGGTCACGCCGCGCTATAACGCTGTGCCGAATGATCTAAAAAACTTTGTCTGCACTGCGGATTGATCAAACTGTAAACTTTTTTCAAGAATCGCATATACTAAAGTTGAGGAAACTGGTTGAGATGCTTCATCGAGACCACAAAAAGCGAACCCCTTCAGAGTTGCCGCTCCGAAGGGGTTCTTTTGTGCTTGCTTGCCCTTATGATGGCTCTCAAGCCGCTTGCACAGAAACTGTCCTACGACCTGTACTCCGACCGAGACGAAAAAGGTGCTGTCACACAAGCTCAGACCTGTGTGACAGCACCTTTTATTATGTTATGATGCATACTTCCGGGAATGCCCCTACGATGCAGTACGAAACCTGCCCATTGCTCACGCTCGTCCAAAGACCGATATACGTCAGACCTTCATCTGCAACACCATGAAACGTTGCACCCAATGTGCTGCTCTGCGAAGATTTGATATAACCTTCAAATTTTTGTTTCCAGGTCTCAAAGGTCATTCCCTTTTCCATGATCGTTCCGCTGTCAATATGCTTGATCTTATACCTTTTTCCGCCGACCTCCGCATACTGCCAGCCATTCACAGAATGATTTGCCTCATTCTTTGCGCAGGATTCCAGACTTGCTTCAAATTTGACATCCGGCAAACGATACTCCCTGCGAGCCGCATTCATGGCCGATTCGATCATTTTGCCATAATCGTTCTTCGCAGGTTCCGCACCACCATCGCTGCAGGCGGTCAGCATCAGAAATGCAAATACTGCCGTCAGAATAACCGCCAGAATACGTTTCATCTTCTTCATCGCAAATTTCTCCCGATTCCAAGGTTTTGATATGCTTATCATACCTTTTACGAAAGTATTTTGCAAGCTGAAACGAGGATTTCTCTTTTTTCTCCAAATTTTTCGGTCAATTTTCGACAACTTCCCAGTATCTGGCTGTCTGCCCTTACTGCACAAAAAATTTGAACCCCATGACGACGATGCCGAGGATCACCAGGACCACACCGGTGGCGCGGTTGAGGGTCTTTGCGTCGGCCTTATTGGCAAAGACGGCGGCGATGCGGGCCCACAGGAGGGTGAACAGGACGCAGAGGATAAAGACCGTCCAGTCCGGCGCGCCGCCGATGGCAAAGTGGGAGACTGCGCCGGTGAGGGCCGTAAAGGTCATGATGAACACGCTGGTGCCAACGGCCGTTTTCAGCTCATAGCCCAGCACACTGGTGAGGATGAGCAGCATCATCATGCCGCCGCCGGCCCCCACGAAGCCGCAGATCAGTCCGATGACCACACCGCAGGCCACGGACTGGAAGGCGCGTTTCTTTGCCGAAACGCCCTGCATGGCCTCCTTGGTGGTCATGACAGGCCGCACAATGAACTTGATGCCCAGCAGGAAGGTCATGAACACCGAGAAGCTGCCCATGGTGGCAGAGGGGAGAAGGCTTGCCAGCCAGCTGCCCACCACCGTGAACAGCAGAACGCTGGCCATCATGATCAGGCCGTTCCGGATGTCCAGATTCTTGTTCTTGTGGTAGGTGTAGGCCGACACGGCGCTGGCCAGCACATCGGACGAAAGGGCAATGCCCACCGCCATATAGGGGTCCATGCCCAGAAAGGTGATGAGCATCGGGCTGATGACAGCGGCGGCGCTCATGCCTGCAAAGCCGGTGCCGAGGCCTGCGCCCATACCGGCAAAGAAGGTCACGAGGATCGTAAACATCAGGTTCATTTCAAAATTCTCCTTCCAGGATCTTGTCCAGATTCCTGCTCATTGTATCGATGGTGGTGAAAAAGGCATCCAGCTGTTCTTTGCCGACACCGTTCATCATGCTGCTGAAGAACCGGTTCTGCATCCGGCGTCCCTCTGCGATGATGGGCTGTGCTTTTTCGGTGCAGACAAGTTCGGTCTTGCGGCGGTCCGAAGCCACCGGGCGGCGCTCCAGATATCCTTCCTGCACCAGCTTATCCACATTGACCGACACCAGATTCGCCTTGATGCGGCGCACCTCCACGATGTCCCGGGCCGTTTTGTGTTCCGGATTGTTGGCAAGGAACATCAGGATATCAAAAGCCGTCTGGGGCAGATGCAGTTTCTGACACAGCGGCTTGCAGACTGCACTGTATGCAAGGCCCGTCTTATTTGCAAATTCCATGCTTGGGTTAAGCTCACGCATAGCGCGCCCTCCGTTTCTTCTTTTTTGAATTATTCACTTTTGAAGCATTTTAGCATGAAGCTCCTGCCCTGTCAAGAGGGAGATAACAAAAACACCGTCCGGCAGGAAATCTCTGCCGGACGGTATTTTTACGATTCAGATTGTTTCTACAGCCGATTCATCCACGCATTCTGACAGTTCTTCCTTCATGCCGGATATGATTCTTTCTCGCATTCCCGGAACCGATATCAGATATGCAGTTTCCTCGACTTCATGATTTGTTTCCGTTTCGGACAAAGTTTTACTTTTCATACAGTCATTCCTTTTCGTAAATCACAGCATGGCCACGGCGATCAGGCGGACAGCAAAGGCTGCAAGCCATGCCACGACGCACTGGTTGACCACCATGATGGCCGCCCAGCGGCCGCCCAGCTCCCGTTTGACGGAAGCCACAGCGGCGATGCAGGGGGTGTAGAGCAGGCAGAACACCAGCAGGGGAGCGGCGGCGGCCGGGGTCAGGGCAGCCCCCAGAGCGGCGGACGAGCCGTAGAGGATGGTCAGGGTGGAGACCACGCTTTCCTTGGCCATAAAGCCGGTGATCAGGGCCGTGGACACCTCCCAGGTGCCGAAGCCCAGCGGCGCGAACAGGGGTGCGATACCGCTGGCGATCCAGGCCAGGATGCTGCTCTGGGGGTCAGCGGTGAGACTGAGCTGGAAGTCGAAGTTCTGCAGGAACCAGATGATGATGGTCGCCACAAAGATGACGGTGAAGGCGCGCTCCAGGAAATCCCGGGCCTTCTCCCAGAGGAGCTGGGCCACATTCTTCAGGCCCGGCAGGCGGTAATTGGGCAGCTCCATGACAAAGGGAACGGCTTCGCCCTTGAACAGGGTGCCCTTGAGCAGGAACGCTGCCCCGATGCCCACCAGAATGCCCAGGAAATACAGGCCCACCATCACCAGCGCGGCGTGGTCGGGGAAGAAGGTGACGGCAAACAGGCTGTAAATGGGCAGCTTGGCCGAACAACTCATGAAGGGGGTGAGCAGGATGGTCATCTTGCGGTCCCGCTCCGAGGGCAGGGTGCGGCTTGCCATGACACCGGGGACGGTACAGCCGAAGCCGATGAGCATGGGCACGATGCTGCGGCCCGACAGACCGATCCGGCGGAGCAGCTTATCCATGACGAAGGCCACGCGGGCCATGTAACCGGTATCCTCCAGCAGCGAGAGGAAGAAGAACAGTGTCACGATGATGGGCAGGAAGCTCAGCACACTGCCCACACCGGTGAAGATACCATCGATCACCAGCGAGTGGATCGTCTCGTTGACGTTCCAGGCCGTCAGGGCGTTGTCCACCAGAACGGTCAGGTTCTCGATGCCGGCTTCCAGAAGGTTCTGCAGCCCGGCACCAATGACGCCGAAGGTCAGGTAGAACACCAGCGCCATGATGCCCACAAAGGCCGGGATGGCGGTGTAGCGGCCTGTCAGGAACTGGTCGATCTTCGCGCTGCGGACCTGCTCCCTGCTCTGGTGGGGCTTTACGACGGTCTGGTTGACCAGCTGATGGATGAAGTGGAACCGCATATCCGCCACGGCGGCGGCACGGTCCAGACCGCGCTCCTGCTCCATCTGCAGGATGATGTGCTCGATCATCTCTTTCTCGTTCTGATCCAGCTTCAGGGCTTCCTCGATGCGGGGGTCGCCCTCCACCAGCTTGGTGGCCGCGAAGCGGACGGGGATGCCGGCGGCTTTGGCATGGTCCTCGATCAGGTGGATGATGCCGTGGATGCAGCGATGCACTGCACCGCCGTGGTCATCCTCGCCGCAGAAGTCCATCCGGCCCGGCCGTTCCTGATACTTTGCCACATGGATGGCGTGGTCCACCAGCTCGTCCACGCCCTCGTTCTTAGCGGCGGAGATGGGCACCACCGGGATGCCCAGCATGGCTTCCATCTCGTTGATCTTGATGGTGCCGCCGTTGCCGCGGACTTCATCCATCATGTTCAGGGCCAGCACCATGGGGGTGTCCAGCTCCATCAGCTGCATGGTCAGGTAGAGGTTCCGCTCGATGTTGGTGGCGTCCACGATGTTGATGATGCCGGTGGGCTTTTCGCCGATGATGAACTGCCGGGTCACGATCTCCTCGTTGGAATAGGGGGACATGGAGTAGATGCCGGGCAGGTCGGTGACCTCGGTATCCGGGTGATCCTTGATGGCACCGCTCTTGCGGTCCACCGTCACGCCGGGGAAGTTGCCCACATGCTGGTTGGAGCCGGTGAGCTGGTTGAACAGGGTGGTCTTGCCGCAGTTCTGGTTGCCCGCCAGCGCAAAGGTCAGGGTCTTATCCTCCGGCAGGGGATGCTCCCCCTCCTTGGTGTGGTACTTGCCGCCCTCGCCAAGACCCGGGTGCTCCACCATCTTCCCGTCCACCGGGGCGTGCACCGCCGGGGTCTTTTCGGTGGGGGTCACGGTGATCTGTGCCGCGTCGTCCAGACGCAGGGTCAGCTCATAGCCGTGGATGCGCAGCTCCATGGGGTCGCCCATGGGCGCCAGCTTTACCAGCGTGACCTCTGCCCCGGGGATCAGACCCATATCCAGAAAATGCTGCCGCAGTGCGCCTGCGCCGCCCACAGTCTCCACTATGGCGCTTTTGCCGATCTGTAACTCTTTTAACGTCATATCCTTTGCCTTCTTTTATATGTACTGTTCTTGTGTGTTAGTCTGTGTTAACAAATGTAGTATAGGCTAACTGACAGCGGATGTCAATAGAGAATATAGACACAAAAAAAGCACCGCATCCTCTCAGGCGAGAAAATGCGGTGCTCCGTTTTTTACAAGTTACTTCACGGTATGGTAGCCATCGGGGTTGTTCTTCTGCCAGTTCCAGCTGTCGGCGCACATCTCCTCGATGCCGTACTCAGCCACCCAGCCCAGCTCGTTCTTGGCCTTGGTGGGGTCGGCGTAGCACTCGGCGATATCGCCGGGGCGGCGCGGGTCGATGACGTAGGGGATCTCCTTGCCGCAGGCTTTGGAGAAGGCGTGGATGACATCCAGCACGCTGTAACCCTTGCCGGTGCCCAGATTGCAGATGAAGAGGCCGCAGCCGGTCTCCAGCTTGCGGATGGCGCACACATGGCCCCGGGCCAAGTCCACAACGTGGATGTAGTCACGCACACCGGTGCCGTCCGGGGTGGGGTAGTCGTTGCCAAAGACGTGCACCTTTTCCAGCTTGCCCACAGCCACCTTGGCGATGTAGGGCATCAGGTTGTTGGGGATGCCGTTGGGGTCCTCGCCGATGAGGCCGGACTTGTGGGCACCGATGGGGTTGAAGTAGCGCAGCAGGGCCACGTTCAGGCTGGGATCCGCCTTGCAGACGTCGGTCAGGATGCGCTCGGTAAAGACCTTGGTGGTGCCGTAGGGGTTGGTGGTGTTGCCCACGGGGAAATCCTCGGTGATGGGCACGGAGGCCGGGTCGCCGTAGACCGTTGCGGAGGAGCTGAACACGAAGTTGTGGCAGCCGTGGCGGCGCATGACGTCCAGGATGACCAGCGTACAGTTGAGGTTGTTATAATAGTACTCGATGGGCTTGGAGACGCTTTCGCCCACAGCCTTGTAGGCGGCGAACTGGATGACAGCATCAATGTCCGGGCACTCGGCAAAAATCTTCTCCACGTCCTCATGCTTCGTCATATCCGCCTGATAGAAGCGGAAATCCTTGCCCGTGATCTGCTTCACACGGTCCAGCACCACGGGGGATGCATTATAGTAGTTGTCTGCCACCACGATATCATAGCCTGCGTTCAGCAGTTCAATGCAGGTGTGGCTGCCGATATAACCGGCACCGCCGGAAACCAGGATTGCCATAGCAAAGTACCTCTCTTCTCGTCACCAATGTCGCTTGTATCTGTGTCTGCGGGGCCTGCCCGCCTTCTGCCTAAAGAATACCGCGTTTCCCGTGCAGAATCAAGTGACGGGAATTTTATGCAGATGGATTTTTGTTTCCAGTTATTTTTTCAAGCCTTGATTTGCAGGTGTTTTTTGCACTTTTCACATGGATGGATGGCCCGCTTTGTGCAAATGAGAGAAAAAGGCTCCCCAACAGGGAGGAACCTTTCGGTCTCAGAGTTTTCCGCACTGTTTGCCGGTGAAGAAGCGCAGGGTGGTATTGGCCCGGAACACCTTCCCGGCCCGCAGGACGGTGGAGGGGAACTCCGGGTGCGAGGGGCTGCAGGGGAAGTGCTGGGTCTCCAGCGCAAAGCCGCCGTATTTCCGGAACGGCTCGCCGCCCTTGCCGGGGCTGGGACAGTCCTGCAGGAAATTGGCCGTGTAGAGCTGGACGCCGGGCTGGGTGGTATAGACTTTCATGCTGATGCCGGTCTTGTCGCTGGACGCCCAGGCGCACAGGCTCTGGCTGGCACCGCGGCCCCGGTCGATGACAAAGCAGTGGTCGTAGCCGCCGCCCACCATCGTGGTCTGGGAGTAGCCGGTGTCGATCTCCCGGCCGATGGGTTTGCCGGCCCGGAAATCCATGGGGGTGTTCTCCACCGGGAGGATGATGCCGGTGGGGCAGGTCTCGTTGTTGCCCTCCAGATAGCGGGACGCATAGATGCGCAGTTTCTGGTTCAGGACATCCCCGCCGCCGTCCAGATTGAAGTAGGTGTGGTTGGTCAGGTTGACGATGGTGTCCGCGTCGGAAGAGACCCGGTAATCCATCCGCAGGGCGTTGTCCTCGCCCAGGATATACCTCACCGAGATCTTCAGGTTGCCCGGGAAGCCGTCCTCGCCGTCCGGGCTCTCGGCCTCCATCAGCAAGGTATCCCCGAAGGCCTTTACGTCATACAGCTTTTTCGGGAAGGTGCCGTGCAGGTGGTTTTTGCCATTGTTGGCTTCCAGCGGATAGGTCTTTCCGCCGATGGTGAACTCCGCGTTCTCGATCCGGTTGGCGTACCGGCCCACGAAAGCCCCGCAGCAGGTACTTGAGGGGGACTCGAAATCCTTGAGATAGTCGGCAAAGGTGTCATGCCCCACCACGACATCCACCGGCCCATGCTTCGTAGGGACCCAGATGTTCTTGATCACGCAGCCGTAATTCAGCACACTGACCGCCAGCCCGCCGGGGTTCGAGATGATGTACTCGTTGACTTTCCGGCCGTCTTTCGTCATGCCGAAAGGCTTGGAGAGAAACCGTGCCATAGGGCTCGCCTCCTTTTGTGTAGTTTCGGGATAAGCACACTCTCTCTTATATCCTTTATTATTATGATTATATCACAGTTTGCATCTTCTGTGTTGGCAACTTTTTAGATTTTCTCTCCAATATTTCGAGATATTTTTTGGTGGTTTTGGCGGGAAAACGGTCAAAAAGAGCCGCTGCAGGGCCCTCTCCGTCTCCGTCGGAGGGCTGCAGCGGCTCTTCTCAGGGTTTTGGGGTTATTCGGGCTGTGCGGCGGCCTGACTGTTGGCGATATACTCTGCGGCATCGTCGGGGATGTCGTCCAGATCATCGTCGCCGATATCGACGTTCAGCGGCGGCTTCCGGAAGAGGATATCGTACATCAGGGGCACGACGTACAGGGTCATCAGGGTGGCGTAGCTCAGGCCGCAGATGATGACGATAGCCATGCCGCTCATCAGCTGGCTGGCCATATCGTCGCTGAACACCAGCTGGAGCATGGCCAGCACGGTGGTCAGGGTGGTCATCAGGATGGGCCGCATACGGGTCTTGCCGGTGGCGATCAGGGCCGCGCGGCGCTCCATGCCGCCGATGCGCAGCTGGTTGGCATAGTCCACAAAGACGATGCCGTTGTTGACGACCGTGCCCATCAGAACAATGAAGCCCATCAGGGAGATCATGGTCAGCTGCTGGCCGGTGATCAGCAGGCCCAGCAGGCCGCCGGTGAAGGCCAGAGGCACGGTGAGCAGGACGATGAAGGGGGACAGCAGGCTCTGGAACTGTGTCACCATGACCAGATAGACGAAGGGCAGGGCCAGGCCCATCCACTGGACCATCTCGCTGACCATGGTGTTGTTCAGGGTGGTGCTGCCGCCCATGCTGTAGCTGCAGTTCTCGGGCATCTCATCGGATGCGGCGAACTCTTCCAGCTTCTTTTCCAGAATGCGGGACTGGAGGGTGTAGTTGTAGCCCTCGGCCGTGTCGGCGGTGACGGTGACGAAGCGGGTCTGGTTCTGGCTGGTGATGGAGTCGGGTGCCGAGCCGGTGACCCAGGTCGCCATATCAGCCAGGGTGCAGGTGCCGGTGGCGGTGGTGCCGTCGGCGGACATGACGCTGGTCTCGAAGGTCATATCCATCATGTTTTCCTTGGTCAGGGGGTCCAGATCATCGCTGATCTCCACCGTCATGGTGGTGCCGTCCACGGCCACGGGGGTCTGGGCGGTGGTGGTGGTGGTGAGCTTGGCGGCGATCTTCTGGTAGACCTCTGCCACGGTCAGGCCGTAGGAGCGGACCTTATCCCGGTCGATCTGGAGGTTGATGGTGGCATCGCCGCTGCCCAGACCGTTGGTTGCATTGACGAAGCCCTCGGTGTCGTTGACCAGCTCCACCACCTTCTCGGAAACGGTGGTCAGGGTCTCGGTATCGGGGCCGTAGATCTTGATGGACAGGCCGGTACTCAGCTGGCTGGTCAGTTCCTGCATACCGCTGATCTCCACGGTAGCGCTGCAGCGGTCCACGCTGTTCACGGCGTCTTCCAGCGCCACGCGGGCCTTCTCGATCTCCTTGGAGGAGAGGCTCTCGTCCAGCATGACGTTGATCTGGTAGGTGCCGTAGCTGTTGGCCGAATTCAGCAGGTCGGTGATGGTCTGGGGCAGGCCCAGCTGGCTGATGTCCAGCCCGGCCACGCGGGTATCGGTGGTGATGCCCACTTCCGTCACGTTGTCCACCGCCAGCAGGGCATCCACGGCCTTCTCGGCGATGGCGTAGGATTCCTCCTTGCTGATGTCCTTCTCGGTGGAGAGGGTCACGATGGCCTCGTTGCTGGTGATGGTGGGCAGAAGCTCAAGGCCCATGGACATGATCTTCCAGCCGCTGAAGATCAGCAGGGCAAGGGCTGCCAGCAGGGGCAGGGCGCGGTGCTTGAAGCACCACTCCAGGCTCCTGGCGTACTTGTCCTGGATCTTCTCGAACCACTTCAGCTCCTTGGGCTGCGACTTCTTCAGGACGGTGGAGGCGGCGGCGGGGGCCACCGTCAGGGCCACGATGAGGGAAGCTGCCAGACAGTAGCCGATGCACATGGACATGGGCTGCAGCAGGCTGCGGATGATGCCGGAGGAGAAGATGACGGGCAGGAACACGCAGACGGAGGTCAGGGTAGAGGCCACGATGGACATGCCCACCTGCTTTGTGCCCTGCACGGCGGCGCGGGCGGCGGGGACGCCGCGGCTGCGCAGACGGTAGATGTTCTCGATGACGACGATGGAGTTATCCACCAGCATACCGATGCCGAGGGACAGGCCTGCCAGCGTCATGACGTTCATATCCAGACCGGTGAAATACATCAGCACCACGGCGAACAGGACCGACAGGGGGATGCTGATGCCGACCACCAGCGTGGGCTTGATATCCCGCAGGAAGAGGGCCAGC
Organism: uncultured Faecalibacterium sp.; assembly: GCA_934526125.1. Taxonomy (GTDB): domain Bacteria; phylum Bacillota; class Clostridia; order Oscillospirales; family Ruminococcaceae; genus Faecalibacterium. The sequence continues at coordinate 23,225 of CAKSZU010000011.1, forward strand.
ACGATGACGGCCAGTGCGGCACCCACGATCATGCTGGTGAGGATGCTCTTGACGATGATGCTGATGTAGTTGCCCTGGTTGGACAGGACCACCACATGCAGGCCGTCGTACTGCTGTTCCAGAGCCTTGAAGGCTGCCGTACAGTTGCCGGAGACCTCGCTGGCGCTGGAAGAGCTGCTCTTGTAGATCTTCAGCACGGCCGAGCGCTCGCCGTTCAGGCGGGTGAAGGTGGCGTCCGCGTTGTCGATGACGGCCACGTCGGCCACATCGGACATCCGCACGTCGCCGAAACCGTCCACATGGAGCAGCAGGGCACCGGAGATATCCTCCACGCTGTCGTACTCCTCGCCGACTTTCAGCAGCCAGGATTTGCCGCTGGAGTCCTTGACATAACCGGCCGGCATCGAGAAGTTCTGGGCATAGATCAGCTTGGCCAGCGTATCGATGTCCAGCATCTTGGCCACGTCGGAGCTGGCCATGGCCTTCTCCTTGGCGTCCTCGTAGGTCTGCTTGGCGGTCTCCAGCTCCTTCTCGTAGTTGTTCAGCATTTCACGGGCTTCCGTGAACTTCATGTAGGCTTCCAGCTGAGTCTGGGAGTAGTTGGCCACGATCTGGGAGAACTGGTCCATCAGGCCGGGCACATCGTCCATGGCCTTGATGGTGTCTTCCAGAGTATTGTAGATGTTGGACAGGCTCTCCTGCACCTGCAGGTTGTTGGCCAGATCCTCGGCGGTGCTGCCGGCGCTCTCGCCCTCGGTGTTCAGGCGCTGCTGCAGCTGCTGCAGGGCGCCGGTGAGCTTGTCGGTGATGTTCCGCAGTTCGGCTACGATGTCGATCAGGGAGTCGATGTCGGACATGCCCGTTGCGTTGAACTTGTCCATGACGGTCTGCAGGCCGTCCCGCACTTCGATCAGCGCCTGCTGGATCTCCGGCTCGTTGACCACGGCGATCAGCTGGTTGACGCTGTCCAGAAGGCTCTGGGCCTGATTTTTGACGACCTCGAAGGATTTGGTCACCTCGCCGGTGTACTGGCTGTTGATGCTGTCCCGCACCAGCTGGTTATAGTTCTTGAACTGGCGGTCGTATTCCTTCTGGCCCGCTTTGATCTGGGCCTCGGCGCTGTCCAGTTTGCTCTTGGCCTCAGCCAGCTGGGTATCGATGACGCCCAGCAGCTTGTCGTTGATGGCGTCGATCTTGCTCTGGTTCAGCTGCACCTGCACCATTTTGTCCACAAGGCCGTTGGCGGAGATGCTGGACACACCGCCCTGACGCTCCACATAGGGGACCACCGTCTCGCTGACGAAATCCGACAGCTCGTACATGTCGCTGCCCTCGCGGCTGACGGCCACGGTCATGAAGGCGTTCATGTTCAGGGAGTACTCAATGATGGAGGGCGTCATGCAGGAACTCGGCAGGCTGGACACGGTCTGGTCTACCTTGTTGGACACCTTGACCACGGCACTGTTCATATCGGTGTCGTCGTCAAACTCCATCAGCAGCAGACTGTAGTTCTCTGCCGATGTCGCGGTGATGTTCTTGACGCCCGACACGGTGCCGAGGGCATTTTCCATCACGTCGGAGACTTCGCTCTCCACACGTTCCGGGCTGGCGCCGGGATAGACCGTAACCACCATCAGGTACGGCGTGTTCACGTCCGGCAGCAGGTTGGTCTGCATGTTCTTGATGGACACAAAGCCCAGCATGATGACCATGATGACTGCTACCAGCACAGTGAACGGCTTTTTGACACTGAATTTTTCCATTTTATCCTACCGTTTCTGTGTTGTTCCGCGGGATGCGCGGCGCCTCCTCCGAGAAGAAGCAAAAATTGCTGATACACTCTTTATTATACACGAGGGAACAGGGCTTGCAAGAGCGGAACTATGATTCTTTGCCGAAATTTGGACTGATTTCCCTCTGGATACGGTTCAGGGCCGGGGATTGTTGCGGTTATGATAGAAATATTTCCGTATTTATGTTATACTAAAATCCAGAATGGATCTTCAGGCCCTTTTGCAGGCCTTTTTACAGGATCGGGGGCATTCCCCCGCGAGGAAAGCTATGAAAAAAGTGATCTCTGTCCGTTTCAAGGAAAACGGAAAAACCTATTATTTCGACCCCGCCGGGTCTGATATCAAGACCGGCGAATATGTCATCGTGGAGACGGCCCGCGGCATCGAGTGCGGCGAGGTGGTGCAGGGGGTAAAAGAGATCCCCGACGCCTCCGTGCCCAAGGCGCTCAAGCCCATCACCCGGATGGCCGACAGCGTGGATGTGCGCCGGATGCGCCAGAACCGCGAGGACGAAAAGCGCGCCTACCGCACCTGCCAGGAGTGCATCGCCCGCCACGGGCTGGAGATGAAGCTGGTGGAAGCGGAGTACACGCTGGACCGCTCCAAGATCATGTTCTACTTCACCGCCGACGGGCGGGTGGATTTCCGGGAGCTGGTCAAGGATCTGGCCGGGATCTTCCACACCCGCATCGAGCTGCGGCAGATCGGTGTGCGGGACGAGAGCAAGATGATCGGCGGCCTGGGCATCTGCGGCCAGCCCTTCTGCTGCAGCCGCTTCCTGAAGGATTTTCAGCCGGTGTCCATCAAGATGGCCAAAGAGCAGGGCCTGTCGCTGAACCCCACCAAGATCAGCGGTGCCTGCGGCCGCCTGATGTGCTGCCTGTCCTATGAGGAAAGCGCCTACGAGTACCTGAACAGCATCATGCCCATGGTGGGCAGCACGGTGCGCACCCCCGACGGTCTGGGCACCGTGCTGGAGGTCAACCCCATCTCCGGCTATCTGCGGGTGCGCTGCGGCACCGAGGCCCTGACCCCCCGGTACTACAAGGTGGGCGTATGCGAGTATATCAGCGGCGGCAAGCGGGCACCCCGCCGCCCCGACCCGGACGACGATTATTCCGGCGTGTGCAACCCCGCCCCGGTGGTGGCTGCGGCCGATGAAAACGGCAATCCGGTCTGCGGCAAATGCCCCAAAAAAGAGAAATAATTCCCAGAAAAATGGTGGGAAATCACAGTGGTTAGTATCACAAAACTAACCATTCTTCGTGATTTTCGCCAAAAAACTCCCTCAATTTTCCCAGAAAGTTAGCCTTTGCTTTTGTGCAACCCAACAAAAATAAAAAAACAGGCTTTTCCGCCTTACGGTTAGTCTTGCCTTTTCCAGCCCACTTTGTTAGAATGCAGACAAGGATGAATTCCGGGGAAGTCTGCTGGCACCGTGCGAGGGCAGACTTCTTCCTAAACTAAGGGCACGGGCGATAAAAGGAGAGTTTTATTATGGCACACAAGGTTTCTGACGCATGTGTTGGCTGCGGCGCTTGCGAGGGCGCTTGCCCCGTTGGTGCTGTCACCGTTGATGGCGGTGTCGCAGTTGTGAACGCAGACGCCTGCATCGATTGCGGCGCTTGCGAGGGTGCTTGCCCCACCGGTGCTATCACCGCTGAATAATTTTTGCGGCGAACACTGTAAAAACGCATCAAAAGCAGCAGACCTGTCAAAAGCGGGTCTGCTGCTTTTCTTTCATGCACAATTTTCCCGGGATTTCGGACCCGATATTTTGGCAAAGGATGTGCGGCACGGATATGGAACATTCCACCGAGATTTTGTATAATAAGACAAAGGTCTATTGTTCGGCCGTCCATCGGTTCGGCTCGGACGCGCTGCTGCTGGCCCGGTTCGCGGAGCCGAAGCGGGCCCAGAAGGCCGCCGACCTGTGTTCCGGCTGCGGTATCGTCGCGCTGGAGTGGCACGACCGGGGCCACCGGGGCCCCTGCGCCGCCGTGGAGCTGCAGCCTGAGGCCAGCGCCCTGCTGGCGCAGGCCTTGACCGAACAGGAGATCGGCCACATTACCCCGGTCTGTGCCGACCTGCGGCATTTCCGGGAAGGGGAGGGCAGCTTTGATCTCTGCGCCTGCAACCCACCCTATTTCACGGCGGGGGCTCACAGCACCGACCCCGCCCGGGCCGCTGCCCGCCACGAGACCGACTGCACCCTGGAAGAGGTCTGCCGGTGCGGGTTCCGTCTGCTGAAGGACGGCGGCCGGCTCACCCTCTGCCACCGGCCGGAGCGTCTGGCCGAGGTGCTGGCTGTGCTGCGGGAAAACCGGCTGGAGCCCAAGCGTCTGGCCTTTGTGAAGAACCGGCCGGACGCCGCGCCGTGGCTCTTTCTCGTGGAGGCCCAGAAGAACCGGAAGACCGGCCTGCGCATCGAGCCGGATGTCCTCATCAGCGCCGGAGCTGCGCTTTACGGGAACTCTGTAGATCCGGAGAAGTAATTCAGGAGGTAACCTATGGCAGGAACTCTTTACATCGTCGCCACCCCCATCGGAAATCTGGACGATATGCCGCCGCGGGTGGCTGCTACCTTCGGGGCGGCAGACTTCATCGCCGCAGAGGACACCCGGGTGACCATGAAGCTGCTCAACTTCCTGGGCCTGAAAAAGCCCATGGTGAGCTACTACGAACACGCCCTGCAGAAGGGCGAGGGCATCCTGCGCCGGATCGAGGCAGGGGAGAACTGCGCTCTCTGCTCCGACGCCGGAATGCCCTGCGTCTCGGACCCGGGCGAGGTCATTGTGCGGGATGCGCTGGCCCGGGGCATCAAAGTGGTGCCCGTCCCGGCGGCGTCTGCCTGCGTGACGGCACTGGCTGTTTCGGGGCAGGATACCTCCCGCTGGGTGTTCGAGGGCTTCCTGCCCGTGAACAAAAAACAGAAGCGGGAGCGTCTGGCCGAGCTGCAGGGCGAAAAGCGGACGGTCATCTTCTATGAGGCCCCCCACAAGCTGCGCACCACCCTGGACGACCTGACCACCGCTTTCGGCCCCGAGCGGAGCATCACCCTCTGCCGGGAGCTGACCAAGCTCCATGAAGAGATCTGGAAAACCACCCTGGGCGAGGCACAGACCCATTATGCCGCCAACGAGCCCCGGGGCGAGTATGTGCTGGTGATGGCCGGTGCCCCCGCCGCTGAAGCGGAGGAGGAGCTGACCCTGGAGCAGGCCGCCCAGCGGGCGCTGGAACTGACCCGGAACGGCTACGCGGCTTCGGCCGCCGCCAAAGCCGCAGCGCAGGGCACCCCCTACTCCAAGAGTGAGGTTTATAAGCAGCTTCTGGTGCTGCAAGAGAATGTTGATTGAGGAGGACTTTGTCCCGTGACGAAACTTTTGATCCTGAGCGACAGCCATAACAATGTGGGAGCCGTGGAGCGCATCCTCCACGCGGAAAGCGATGCCACCGCCGTGATCTATCTGGGCGACGGCCTGCGCGATCTGGAAGAGGCGCTGACCCTGCACCCCAAAATGCGGGTCTACGCCGTGGCCGGAAACTGCGATTTCGGGGCACTGGAGCCGCTGGACGGCTTTGCAGCCTTCGATCAGGTCGTTGTTTTCTATACGCATGGTCACATGTACGGTGTAAAATACGATCTGGATACGCTTGTGGACGCCGCCAGCGCCCGGGGCGCGGAGGTGGCCCTGTTCGGCCACACCCACAAGCCCCTTGCCGAGCAGCGGGGCAAGGTGTTCCTGTTCAACCCCGGCTCCTGCGGGCGCTGTTACACCGGCCCCAACACCTACGGCATCCTGATGCTGGACAGCGGCAGCATCATCAACTATGAACACAAAGAGGTGCCGAGACAATGAGCATCAACGAAGTGCGGTATCTGCCTGAATGCGGCAGCACCAACGCCTACGCCAAGGAGCATTTTGAGGAGTTCGGCCCGGTGGGCGCGGTCTACACCACCAACCAGACCGCCGGACGGGGGAGACTGGGCCGCAGCTGGGTCAACGCCGAGGGCAAGGCCCTGTACTACACCGCCGTCATCCGGGAGCCGCTGGCCCAGCCTGCCACCCTGCCGCTGCTGGCCAGCCTTGCCGTGCGCAAGCAGCTGGCCCTGCGCTACGGCGTGGACTGCCGGATCAAATGGCCCAACGACCTGCTGCTCAACGGCAAAAAGCTGGTGGGCATCCTCTGCGAGAGCGTCTGCTACGGCTACCAGCAGCAGGGCCGGGGCATCGTGTGCGGCATCGGCATCAATCTGGCCCAGCCCCAGAGCTATTTCGACGCCGCCGACCTGCCCCACGGCACTTCGCTGGCACTGCAGGGTGCCGCCGTGGATCTGGAGCAGGACCCCCAGTGGCTGGCCGAGGCCCTGACCGATTTCGGCTTTGACAAGCCCATGTATGTCTTTGCCCGGGACGGCTTTGCCCCCTTCCGGGAGGAATACAAGGCCGCCTGCATCAACCTGGGCCGCCGGGTCACCTTTGATCTGCCCGACGGCCGGCAGGGTGCCGGACAGGCCGTGGATGTGGACGACGAGGGCCGCCTTGTGGTCCGCACCGACTCCGGCGAGGAACACGTCTTTACCGGCGAGGTCTCGGTCCACGGCATCTATGGGGCGGTGTGAGGGGGAGCAGGGGCAAGCCCTCTCAGTCAAAGCCTGACGGCTTTGCCAGCTCCCCCAAAGGGGGAGCCAGGACATCTGCGAGGGCAGGCCAAAGCATTCCAATTAAAACCCAACAGGGCAGCCGCACAAATACCGTGCAGCTGCCCTGTTTTGCGTTAATCAACGCCGTGATATGCTTTTCCCTTTATCGTATATTTCTTTCCGTCATTCTGAATGGTTGCTTCAATGTTTCCACCATTCTGGAACTGTTCTTCTGTCACCCGAAAGTAAACACTGATCTGTACATTTGTCTTCCCTGGCTCCACCGTCAGCGTATCGGTTACAGTGATTCTGTTCTGATTTTCCGAACTCTCTACCCGATTCCAGATGCCGAGGTAAGAAGTCAGCTCCTTGCCATCAGCCTTTATGCTGAAGTTCTCTCTTGTAAAGGTAAAGCCCTTTTCCGTATTGATCAGGAAGGAAGCGCCCCATGCCGGGACCGGCACATTCTTTGCGCTGGTCTGATATGCTCTCTTGAACGTAAATCCACCGTACCCCGTTTTGGTGAAATCCCCCATGACGATATCCGTGCTTGTGCCGCCGGTAGAAGGTGCCGGTGCCGGAGCCGGAGCCGGGGCATCGCCGCCGCAGGCGGTCAGGACGCCGGATGCCGCAAGGGCTGCCGCAACAGCACCGGCCGTTTTCAAAAAAGTGCGGCGTTTCATCATTTCAGACATAGAATCCTCTCCTCACTCGGAATGTGTCAGGGCAGAGCGCCCCCCGTTACGTCAATATTAACATTTTTTTTTGAGTGAATCAAGATTTTTGTAGAAACTGCACGAATGTTGTGTTTTTGCACAAACTGCACAAACAAAGACCCCCTCCGGCGCTTGCGGTACACCGGAGGGGGTCTCTGTTTTGGGGTATTGCTTTGGTGTGAGGAGGAATCATGTGCAAGGAAGACGGTTGCGGCCCCGCTCCCTTGTGATTCATAGTATACCCGATTTCACGGAAAAAGTCATTACTTTCTTGTGAAATCTTGTGAAAAATATGTTAATCTTCGCATGAAAAGTGTTTTTCACAGGCACAGCATCCTGTCATCGGATGGCTCTTCCGGGGGCCGGGGAAAAGGGTCAGGCATTCGTTTCGGGGAACATCTCTGCATGGCGTCTGCCGTCGGTGACGTAATGGGCGGCGTTCTCGAGGTTGTGGGCGGCCTGCTCCGGGGTGAGGGTCTTGATGACGCGGGCGGGGACGCCCACGGCCACCGAGTTGTCCGGGATGACCATCCGCTCCGGCACCAGCGCACCGGCCCCGATGATGCAGTTTTTCCCGATGACGCAGTGGTTCAGCAGGGTGGCGTGCATCCCGATGAGACTGCCGTCCCCCACGGTGCAGCCGTGGACAAGGGCACTGTGCCCCACGGTGACATTGCGGCCCAGCGTCACCGCGCCGCCCGGGTCACAGTGGAGGACAGCGTTGTCCTGCACGTTGGTGTTCTCGCCCAGGGTCAGGGTGCCGTCATCGCCCCGCAGGACGGCCCCGTACCAGACCGTGGAGCCGGGCCCCAGCACCACGTCCCCCAGCACGGTCGCATTGGGGGCCACAAAGGCCGCGCCCTCGTCCCGGGGCTTTTTTCCACCAAAAGGAAGCATCATTGTGAAAAACCACCTTTCTCTTTTTCGTCATTTATGGTATTCTTGTAACAGCGATTGTGCAAAGTTCAAGCTTCCGGAGGATACGCTATGCAGAAATCTTCTTTTTTCCGCCGGGCAGCGGCCCTGCTGCTGACAGCGGCACTGGCCCTGACCTGCCTTCTGCCCGCTCTGGCCGTTTATGAGATGCCCATCCAGACCGCCAACGAGGGCGAGTCGGTCTATCTGTTCAACGCAGACACCGGCAAGCCCATTCTGGAACAGAACGCCGAGCAGCAGCGGTACATTGCCAGCCTGACCAAGATGATGACCGCCCTGCTGTTTCTGGAAAGCGGCAAGGACCTGAACGAAGAGATCACCATCCCCGCCAGCCTGACCCAAGAGTTCCGGGACATCCAGAACGCCAACGGCAGCACCATGAACCTGCGCATCGGCGAGACCGTGCGCCGGATCGACCTGCTGTACGGCCTGCTGGTGGCCAGCGCCAACGATGCCGCCAGCGTCATTGCCAGCGATGTATCCGGCGGCGACCTGACTGCCTTTGTGGCCCTGATGAACCAGCGGGCCAAAGAGCTGGGCTGCACCAGCACCAGCTTTACCTGCGTCCACGGCCTGTATGACTACGGCAACGTCTCCTCGGCGAAGGATCTGGCCCTGATCGCGCAGGCCTGCGCCGCCAACGAGACCTACATGCAGGTGGCCAATACCCTCAGCTACACCCTGCCTGCCACCAACCTGCACCAGACCGAGCGGACCATCACCTCCACCAATCTGATGCTGAACCCGGAGTATCCCTACTACCGGGATTACATCCGGGGCATGAAGACCGGCTTCACCACCCTTGCGGGCCGGTGCTATGTGACCTCTGCCCAGAAGGACGGCCACACCTATGGGCTGGTGATCCTGGGGTCGGATCTGGACAACATCTACAAGGAAGCTTCTGAGATCCTCGACTGGGCCTTTGCCAGCTTCTCCGAGCGGAAGCTCATCGACACCGACACCGTGCTGACCACCGCGCCCCTGAGCAAGTGCCGCTCCTCTTCGGAAGTGGAGCTTTACGCCGCGGAGGAAGTCAGCGGCTATGGCCACGCCGACGATGCCGTGACCTGCACCTTCGACCTGCCGGAGGACCTGTCGGCCACCGTCAAGTCCGGGGCCGTCATCGGCAGGGCCACCGTCTATCTGGACGGCTACGAGGTGGGCACCGTGGATCTGGTGACCCATCGGGAATATGTATCGGATTTCCGCACCGACCTGAAAACCACCCTGCTGCTCATGGCAGCCCTCATCGTCATTCTGGCGGTGCTGGGCTTCTTCACCATAGTAGCCGGAGGCGGGTCCCTGAATCTGGGACGGCGGAAACGGGTACGGAGAAGATGATCTGAATTCAGGAGCTGCCGCACGGAATGCTGTGCGGCAGCTCTTTTTTGCCCGTGTTTTTGCCCTCTCAGTCTCGCTGACGCTCGCCAGCTCCCCCAAAGGGGGAGCCAGGGGCAATCCAAGATATTGCAGCAGCTGTCCTCTGTGATGGTTTGCCTCTCCCTTTGGGAGAGGCGGCATTGCGTAAGCAATGACGGAGAGGGCAAGCCCGCCGACCGCTTCGCTCAGAAGGTCCGGAATTTCGATGCCAGAACCGTCAGTGTGATCTTGGGGTTGACCTGGGCGTTGAGGCGCTGGATGGCCGCATCGGCCGCTGCGAGGGTCCTGCGGGCGGTTTCGCCCTGCACCGGAGCCCGGGATACCCCCCGCAGTCCGGCCGCTGCAACGGCCCGCAGATCCGTCAGGAGGGCTGCGGCACCGGCCTTATCCTTTTCGTAGGCCGCGAGCAGGACGGCGGCCGAATAGCTGTCCCTGGCGGCGGCCGCCTTTGCAAGGGTCATGGCCTTGTCCACCTGGGCCCGGCGGGCCTCGTCCCGGGCGGCCGCCAGCACCATGCCGATGTGGCCGTCAAAAAGCTCGCTGTAAAGCTCTGCATCCTTTTTGTCCACGCCCTGCGCCGTACAGTAGCGGGCGCAGTCGGCGGGGGAGACCGGGGCCATGGCAAAGCTGATGCAGCGGCTCCGGATGGTGGGCAGGACGCCCGCCAGCGAATCGGCCGTCAGGAGGAACAGTACCCCCTCCGGGGGCTCCTCCATGACCTTCAGCAGGGCGTTGGCGGACTCCTCGTTCATCCGCTCCACATGGTAGAGCAGGACGGCGCGGCCCTCCGCCGAAAGGCTGGTGTTGAAGATCTCGCTGCGCATGGCAGTGACCTGACTGACCAGATATTTTCCGCCCGCGCCCATGCCGGTGACGGAGATGGCCTCCCGGACGATACCGGTCTCGATCTGGCCGCTGTCGCGCTTGCCGGGTTTGCCCACGGCGCGGCAGCACTCGCCCCGGAGCAGGGCCTCGGCGGGGGCGCCGCCCTGGGGGTAGAGATAATCCGCCGCCACGCAGCGGGCGGCAAAGCCTGCACCCAGCCCCTCTTCGCCCACCAGCAGGATGCTGTGGGTCAGGCGGCGGCCGGCCAGCATCAGGCGGATGCCGGTCTTGAGTTCCGCGTTGCCCTCCAGTCGTTCGATCATCATCGCTTATTCTTCCGTTTCCACTGCTCCCGGCGCACCCAGGCACGGATGCTGCGCCAGGCCTGCGGGCCGAAGAAGAGCAGGAAGCCTGCCATGCAGAGCAGATAGTTCAGCTTGCCGAAGAGCCCCATGCTCAGGAAGCTGAACACCCACAGAGCGGCGGCGAACCAGCCGAAATACTTCACCTTGACCGGGATGACGAAGAAGAGCAGCACCTGTATCTCCGGATAGAGCATGGCAAAGGCCAGCAGCAGGGAGAGGGACAGGCAGTAGGTGTCGGCATAGCCCGTCAGCAGGCAGGCCAGCACGGCCCCCAGCATCCCCAGCAGAAGATAGAGGTTGAAGCGGAAGTCGCCCCACTCCTTTTCCAGTGCGCTGCCGATGAACCAGGTGAAATAGATGCCCAGCACCACGCTGAGGGGCCCGCCGCCGGAGAAGGGGACGAACACAAAGGTCAGCACCCGCCAGATCTGGCCCGCCAGCAGCCCGTCACGGCTCAGGGAGAGGGCAAAGGAGATATACTGGTTGACGAACAGCTCAATGGCGTACACCAGGATCTGCCCGCCGATCAGGACATTGATGAGATTGGGGATGCAGAACCGGCCGTACTTGCGTTCCAGCTTGGTGATCCAGTTCATAGGCAGAGGCCTCCGTCTTTCTAAAAATTTCTGCCCCTGTACGCGGGGCTTTTCTCTACCGCTCATTGTATCATGATTGGGCAGGCCATTCAAGGAAAACACTGTGAACAAATGCAGTTGGCTGTCTGCACCGCCGAGTGCCAAAACGGCAGGTTGTATCCATTTTTGTCGCCTCCGGATGGACTTATCCACTTTTTCCACCGGGTTTTCCACGGAAAATGTGAAAAAAAGCCCGGTTTTCCCACGATGTTTTCCACTTTTTCCACTGAGTTTTCCACATTTTCTGAGGGGCGCATTTATACGCGATGTATTTTCCGGCGGGGCGGAAGTCGATTTTTCCGGCAGGAGAGGGCTTTTCCACCTTTTTTCTGAAAGAAAGTCGAGGCTCCGGATTTACTTTTTTACACTGCGCCCTTCGACAGCCTTCCCCGATTCTCCCGTTTGGAATCCGGGGCGGTGAAGTTTTCCACACCCCGTTCCCTCAAAAATCCCCCTGTGGAAAACCGTGGGAAAACTCCGGTTTTCCACAAAACAAAACGGCCCTCTCCGCCTGCAGACAGGGGCAGAGAGGACCGTGATCTGATTTACATCATATTGCGGAACACCAGCTGTGCGATCTGGAAATAGAGGATCAGACTGCAGGCGTCCACGATGGTGGTGATGAAGGGCGTTGCCATGATAGCGGGGTCCGCGCCCAGCTTCTTGGCCGCCAGCGGCAGCATGCCGCCCACCAGCTTGGCCAGGATGACGCTGAAGAACAGGGACACGCTGACCACAACGGCATAGCCCATGACGTTGTCGTACTGTCCAGCAAAGATGAAGGTGTACATCAGGTAGATGCGCAGGCCGTTCACAAGGCCCAGGACCGCGCCCACAATGGCGGAGACCCGCAGCTCCTTGCCCAGCACACGCAGGAAGTCCGAAGGCTCCACCTCGCCCAGAGCCAGACCGCGGACCATCAGGGTGCTGATCTGGTTGCCGCAGTTGCCGGCGGTGTCCATCAGCATGGGCATGAAGGAGACCAGCAGCGGCAGGCTGACGAAGGCTTCCTCGTAGTGGGTGGTGACCATGCCGGTGAAGGTCGCAGACAGCATCAGGATCAGCAGCCAGGGGATGCGCTGCTTGGCGTGGGTCCAGACGCTGGTGCCGAAGTAGGTGGTGGCATCGTCGTCCGGCAGAATGGCGGCCATCTTCTGCATATCCTCGGTGGACTCGTCGGTCAGGACGTCGATTGCATCGTCGATGGTGATGATACCCACGAACATGCCCTCGTTGTCCAGGACCGGCATGGCGGTGAAGTCGTAGCGCTGCATCTCACGGGCCACATACTCCTGGTCATCGGTGACCTTCACGGTGACCACGTTGTCGTCCATGATCTCGGAGATGGGGGTATCCGGGTCGGACAGCAGCAGGCTGCGGGCCGACACGACGCCCAGCAGGCGGTTCCTCTCCACCACATAGCTGGTGTAGACGGTCTCGGCGTTCTCGCCCTGATGCCGGATGGCGGCCAGTGCCTGGCTCACGTTCATCTCTTTTTTCAGGCGGACGTATTCGGGGGTCATCAGGCTGCCGGCGGAGCTTTCCGGGTAGTTCAGCAGCTTGTTCAGGCTCTCGCGGGTCTGCTTGGAGGATTTCTCCAGCACCCGTTTCACCACGCCCGCAGGCATATCTTCCAGCAGGTCGGCGGCATCGTCCAGACTCATCTCTTCGATGGCGCTCACCAGCTCCACGTCCGAGAAGGCGTTGACCAGATCGTCCCTGGCTTCGTCGGACATATAGGCAAAGGCCTCGGTGGCCACGTCCTTTTTCAGCAGACGGAACACCACAAGGCGGTTGTTTTCGTCCAGCTCTTCCAGCAGTTCGGCCAGGTCGGCGGGCTGCTCTTCCTCGGTGACCTCGCGCAGCTTGACATACTGCTTTTTCACCAGCATCTTCAGCAGGCGGCTCTTGGTCAGCATCTCGGGGTCGGCCTTGACTTCCTCGTCCCGGGCCTCCTCTTTTTCGGCCTCCCGGATGTCCTGCTTGAGGTCCTCGGTGGCTTCCTCGTTCAGGTCCTCGGCCAGCTTCTGCCGCACCTCGGCCGGGATGTCGGCGGGCAGTTCCTGCACCGGAAGAGATGCCTCAGCCACAGTCGTTTTCTTTTCTTCCATTTCCATTTTGCGTACCTCCTACCGTGTTCCGGCGGACAGCACCAGGCGCAAAACAAAAAGCGCCGCCATCGGCCCGCAGAGGCTCCGCCCCCGCGCGCACAAAGCCGCGCCCTTTCTCCCCGCTGAGAAGTAAAAGTCTACCTCTTACCGGGCAAAAAAGGCGAACGCAGCCTGCTTTTTCTTCCGTCCTGTCGCACCAAATCCGCATCTTCGACTATGATCCGGGTCCATTGTCCTGCGTTCACCTCCTGAAGCTCCTAAAAATCTTATCCATCTTTTATTATAGCGTTCCCCAAAAGACCGGTCAACCCTCAATCCGCCGAAAGAAAGGGGAAATTTCCGGCAAAACGCAGAGATCCCCTTCCAGTGCTTGCGGACCACTGGAAGGGGATCTCTGTTTGGATATTGCCTTGGTGTGAGGAGGAATCATGTACAAGGAATCGGTTGCGGCCCCGGTTCCTTATGTCCGTAGTATAGCACGAATTGCACGGCTTTTCATGAAAATCTTATGAAGAAACTGTAAAATAGGGGAAGGCAAAAATACGCCCCGCTCACCTTACGGTGGGCGGGGCGCTAAAAACGCAGACCGTTTTTGACTGCGGCAAGATCCCTGCAAGGCAGGTCTTATGCAGCAGGCGGAGCAAGGTATCTGCAGGCAGACCTTATGCTCCTGACACACGCGGGGTGTGCTTTCAAGGACCCTCGCGGGCGCTTTGGTATCTCAGGCCTCTGCCGGGCTGCGGTTCGCGGGCCGCAGCAGGCAGGGGAATGAAATCAGGGATCACACAAGTCTCTGTGCTGAAGGTTCATCGTTTTTCCGGGATCAGCGGGCGGGGCCGCAGTTTCGCACTGCTGCGTTGCGCAGTATTCGCCAGTGCGGAGCAGCCGCCTTGCGGACTAGGGTGCCGCTGCGGCCAATGCCAGCCGGAACGCCGGGAGAAAGATTACTTGTACAGCTCGACCAGACGGGTCAGGTGCTCGTAACGATCGTTTGCAACCTGCTCGTTGCGTGCGAACAGAGTCTTTGCGCGCTCGGGGAATGCACGGGTCAGGCGGCTGTAACGGGTCTCGTTTGCCAGCAGTGCCTGATACTTCTCGGCATCCACAGCCTTGGAGGTCAGGGTGAAGGGGTTCTTGCCCTGAGCCTTGTTGGC
>CAKSZU010000012.1 GCA_934526125.1 uncultured Faecalibacterium sp.
CTTGCTACAAACGACTGAAAAGGGGGCCTCCTACACGTTTCATTATCAATATGCAAAAGTGAATCCGTTTCACTTTTGCATATCAAAAAGCACGTAGATACAAGAAAAAGCCGCTTACCTTTTCAGGTAAACGGCCTTACGTTTGGTGGAGAATTAGGGACTCGAACCCCAGACCCCCTGCGTGTGATGCAGGTGCTCTAACCAGCTGAGCTAATCCTCCGAATCGGAACGAGAGAATTATATCACATTCCGGGGGGCTTGGCAAGCCCCAATTTCAAATTTTCCGAAATTTTTTCTCCCGCCGGGGCAGTTGCTCTTTTGCGCGAAATAGTGTATACTGAAAATGCGCATTCCAGCGCAAAAAGAGAGGTCATGATCAATGCTGACAATTCGCGGGATCATTACGATCCTGGTTCTGGCCGGGCTGTTTGCCCTGGCTGTGGTGTGGATCTCCAAGCAGGGCGGCTGGAAAGGGGAAGGCTGCGGCGGTAACTGCGCCTCCTGCCACCAGCACTGTGAGAACCCGGAAAAGAAATCCCACTGACCGCAAGAGGCCGCTGCACACGGATCGTGCAGCGGCCTCTTTTTGCGCTTACCGGCTCCGGGCGGGTCACAATGCGCCGTAGCGGGCGGCATAGACTGCCACCGTGCTCAGAAGGTCCAGCTGGGCCTTCTGGTAGGTCGTGCGGCCGATGTGCAGCCGTTCCAGCACCTCCTCCTCCGGGCGGTGTTCCAGATACCGCAGCTGCAGCACCCCTGCGCGGATGGAGTCTGCGGCGCGGTAATACTCCTGCGTCTGCCGGATGGCCTGCACCCATCCCCAGTTGCGGGGGCTGTTCTCCCACTGGCGGATCCCGTATTTCCGGAGGGCCTGCTGGGTCTTGTTCCGCTGTTCCAGTGTCATGGCACCCACCCCTTCAGTAATACAGCTGCAGGCCGGAGCCGAAGAAGCAGGCGTCCCGCTGCTCCATGGTCAGGCCCAGCATGGCGGACAGCTGGTCGGCCTCGCTGACCTTGAACTCGCTTATGTTGTTCAGCTTCTGGCGCAGGGTACTGTCGCTGATGCCCAGCACCCGGGCCACATGGCCCAGTTTCAGACCGCTGTCCTGGATGTAAGTGCGGATCTGTACGGTATCGGTCATGGTTTACTCTCCTTTCGTTTTGGCATTTCTAGTCTTATCACAATCTTTAGTTGTATTATAGTGCATCGTTGATTTGATGTCAACTGTTTTCGGCAATTCCCGCGAAATTCGTTGATTTTGAATCGTTTTTTTGATATACTGACGTCAGAGCATTCTTTTTTCCCAAAAGGAGGTCTGGGTCATGTCAGAGCTTTCTCTCCGCGTCCTGCAGCGTCGGCGTGAGCTGGGGCTTTCGCAGGAAGAGCTGGCCCGGCGGATGGGCTACCGCTCCAAATCCTCCATCACCAAGCTGGAAAAAGGGGTCAACGACATCCCGCAGGCCAAGGTCGAGGAGCTGGCCGCTGCGCTGGACACCACCCCCGCATGGCTTCTGGGGCTGGAGCCCCCTGCCCCGCCGCCGGGGTTTGAGCCCCTGCCCGCGATGAAGACCGTACCGCTGATCGGCTCCACCGCCGCGGCCGGTCTGCCCATCACCGATGCGCAGAATGTGGTGTGCGAGATCCAGGTCCCCGCCGCATGGGATGCAGATTTCGCCCTGACCTGCTGCGGAGACAGCATGGCTCCTTTCCTCCACGATGGCGACATCGTCTGTGTCCGCATCCAGTCCGACGTCGAAAACGGCGGGATCGCCGCCGTGCGCATCGGGCAGGAGATCGTTCTCCGGCGCATCTACCGCCAGGGTGACGTCGTGACCCTAACCGCCGACAACACCGCAGTCTGTCCCCCCATGGTCTGCATGGGGCCCGCCCTGAATAAGATCCAGATCGAGGGCAGAGCCGTAGGGTTCTGTAGAGGTTTATAATATGTCCAACGAAGCTATGACCCTGAATGTGATCGCCCATATCCGCACGGCTTTCCCCACCAAGTTCGGCATCCCCCGCCAGAGCGGTCTGGTGGACAGCCTGCGGGGCGAGATCATCTTTACCCCGGAATACCGCAATGCGGACGCCGTCCGTGGGCTGGATGATTTCAGCCACATCTGGCTGGTGTGGCAGTTCTCCGGTGCCGTGCGGGACACCTGGTCCCCCACGGTCCGCCCGCCCCGTCTGGGGGGCAACACCCGGATGGGCGTGTTTGCCACCCGCTCGCCCTTCCGGCCCAACCCGCTGGGGCTTTCCAGCGTCCGGCTGGAGGCCATTGAACACCGGCCCGAAGTCGGTCCCGTGCTCATCGTGCGGGGGGCTGATCTGATGGACGGCACCCCCATCTACGACATCAAGCCCTACATCCCTTACGCCGACTGCCACCCGAATGCCGCCGCCGGATTCACGGCACAGACCCAGATGCACAGGCTTCAGGTGGAGTGTCCTCCTGCCCTGTGGGAAACGGTGCCCGCCGACCTGCGGGACGGGCTGCGGGGCGTACTGGAAAACGACCCCCGCCCCTCCTACCAGCATGACCCGGAGCGGGTCTACGGCATGGAATTTGCCGGGCTGGAAGTCCACTTTATCGTGGATCAGGGCGTCCTGACCATTACCGGCATCGCCCTCAGCTGAGGAGAGAGCCATGGAACTGCGTACCATCAACACTTTTCTGCACATCGCCGAGCTGCACAGCTTTTCGCAGGCGGCCCGGGAGCTGGGGTATTCCCAGTCCGCCGTCTCCGCCCAGATCGCTCAGCTGGAAGCCGAGCTGGAAACGCCCCTGTTCGACCGGGTGGGCAAGACCGTCCGCCTGACCGATGCGGGGCAGACCTTTCTGGCCTATGCCCGTTCCCTTCTGGCCACGGCACAGCAGGCCCGGGCAGCCCTTCAGCCCGCCCGGCAGGTCCGCGGCACCCTGCGGATCGCGCTGGCAGACTCGGTCTGCAGCACCTTCCTGCCCGACCTGCTGCAGCGCTACCACGCCCTCTGCCCGCAGGTAGAGCTGGTACTCCGCACCGCCACGGCGGACGAGATGCTGCAGCTGCTGGGCACCAACCAGATCGATCTGGCCTATACGCTGGACCAGCCGCTGGTGCAGCCCAGCTATGTGCTGGCCGTGGACGAGCCGGAGCCCATCTGCGTGGTGGCCCCCGCCGGGCACCCGCTGGCCGGCCAGCTCTCCGTCTCGCTGGAAGAGCTGGCCAAGCAGGAGTTCCTGCTGACCGAGCGGGGCATGAGCTACCGGGATGCGCTGGATCAGTGCATGGCCGCCCACCACCTGACAGTCAAGCCCTATCTGGAACTGGGCAGTGCTTCCCTGCTCTGCCAGATGGTGGAACACGGCATGGGGCTTTCCTTCCTGCCGGAGTATGTTGTCCGGGATGCCCTCGCCGCCGGGACGCTGGCCCGCCTGAACGTTCCTGCCTGCCAGATCGAGATGCGGCGGCAGCTGTTCTACCACAAAGACAAATGGCTCACCCCGCAGATGAAGGTCTTCATCGAACTGGTGCAGCGATAAAACACAAAAGCGCCGCCGGGGTTTTCCCTGGCGGCGTCGTTCGTTCTGCAGTGATTTTTATCGGTTCTCGCTGCGCTGTGACAGGCGGTTGAACCGTTTTTCCTTTTCGTCGTCCTTTTCGGCATCGGGGGCCGGGGCGACCGGGGTCAGGCGGATCTCGGTGACCCGGCGGCGGGCTGTGCGGGTGACCACGCCCTCATACTGATCCAGCGTGAAGCGGTCCCCCACCTTGGGCAGGTGATGGGTCTTTTCCTGCACCAGGCCATTGACGGTGTTGGAGTCGATGTCCTCATCCTCCGGCAGGTCCAGCTCCTCGAACAGATCGTCCACGCTGGCAGAGCCGGACACCAGCCAGCTGCCGTCCGACTGCTTGCGGAAGTCCTCGGTGGCCTCGTCGTGTTCGTCCCAGATCTCGCCCACCAGCTCTTCCAGAATATCCTCCAGGGTGATGATACCCTCGGTGCCGCCGTACTCGTCCACTACCACAGCCATGTGATGGTGCTGCTCCCGCAGGGTGCGCAGCAGCTGGGAGATCTGTGTGGAGCCGGTGGTGTACAACGTCGGGGCGATCATGTCCTCCAGGCGGCTCTCCTTTTTCAGGCGGGCAAGGTAGAAGTCCTTTTCATGTACCACACCGATGATATTATCAATGGTGTCATGGTAGACCGGCAGACGGGAATAGCCCGACTCGGCAAAGATCCGGGCCACATCGTCCAGCTCCGTATCATCCTCCACGGCCACGACATCCACACGGGGCGTCAGGATCTCCTCCACCTCCACGTCATCGAACTCGATGGCGCTGCGGATCAGCTCGCTCTCCCGGTCGGTGAGCTCGCCGTCGTTCTCGGCCTCGCTGACCATTGTCATCAGCTCGCCCTCGGTGATGGTATCGGTCTCACTGCTGTGGATAAAATGTCCCAGCAGCCGCTTCCACTGGCTGAACAGCCAGGTCAGGGGGGTAAACAGGAGCATCAGCAGGTTCAGGACCGGCGACACCGCCGTCGCGATGGTCTCCGGCATCTCCTTGGCGATGCTCTTGGGGCTCACCTCGCCGAAGATCAGCACCACGATGGTCAATACCACCGTAGAGACGGTCGCGCCCCGTTCCTCCCCCAGCAGGTGGGTGAAGAGAACGGTGGCGATGGAGGCGGCACCGATGTTCACGATATTGTTGCCGATCAGGATGGTGGAAAGCAGTTTGTCGTACTGCTCCGACATGGCCAGCACCCGCGCAGCGGAAGCATCGCCGTCATCGGCACGGCTTTTCAGCCGGATCTGGTTCAGGGAGGAAAATGCGGTCTCGGAGGCGGAGAAGAAGGCGGAAAAAGCCACCAGCACGATCAGCGCCACCAGGAGCGTCATACTGCCATCGTCCATAATAAAGGAAAATCACACTCAACTTTCTGTATCAGATTACGTTTCCGGATATCAAAAAGTGCTTTCCACCGTTGCCTTCGACGATGAAAAGCACTTTGTTCAAAGCCTATGATATCATATTCTGCACCCCCGTGCAAGCGTTACCGGCCGCACGGGGAAGCAAAACAGGTAAAACTGCGGTAAATTATCGCAATACAAGGGCATTGCCGTCGTAGTCCACCGTCAGGGTATTGCCCTCGGCGTAACTGCCCCGGATGATGGCCTTGGCGATCAGGGTCTCGACCCGGCTCTGGATGAACCGCTTGATGGGACGGGCACCATAGACACTGTCGTAGGCAGAATCGATGATGAAGTCCTTGGCGGCGGTGGTGACGTCCAGCTTGAGGTGCTTGCCCTCGTCCATGCGGTGACGCAGATCTTCCAGCTGGAGGTCCACGATCTTCCGCATCTCGTCCTTGGTCAGGCTCTTGTAGTAGACGATCTCATCCAGACGGTTCAGGAACTCGGGACGGAACTTGGATTTCAGCAACAGATCGATCTGCTTGCGGGCGTCCTCGCTCAGCTCGTTGGAGCCGTTGGCCCGGCGCTGCTCCAGATCGTTCAGGATGATGTCGCTGCCCAGGTTGGACGTCAGGATGATGACCGTGTTCTTGAAGTCCACGGTGCGGCCCTGGCTGTCGGTGATGCGGCCGTCGTCCAGCACCTGCAGCAGGATGTTGAAGACATCGGGGTGGGCCTTTTCCACCTCATCGAACAGCACCACGCTGTAGGGTTTGCGGCGCACAGCCTCGGTCAGCTGGCCGCCTTCCTCGTAGCCCACATATCCCGGAGGCGCACCGATCAGGCGGCTGACGCTGAATTTCTCCATATACTCCGTCATATCGATACGGACCATGCTGCGCTCATCGTCAAACAAAGCCTGTGCCAGCGCCTTAGCCAGCTCGGTCTTGCCGACACCGGTGGGGCCCAGGAACAGGAAACTGCCGATGGGCCGGTTGGGGTTGGCGATGCCGGCACGGCTGCGCAGGATGGCCTCGCTGACCTTGGTCACAGCCTCGTCCTGGCCGATGACTCTCTTATGGAGTACATCGTCCAGATGCAGCAGCTTCTCCCGCTCGCCTTCCACCAGCTTCTCCACCGGGATGCCGGTCCAGCGGGCCACGATGCGGGCGATCTCCTCATCGGTGACACGGTCCCGCAGGAGGCTGTCCTCCTTCTTCTCGTTGGCCAGCTTCTCCTCGGCTTCCAGCTGTTTCTGCAGCTCGGGCAGTCTGCCGTACTTCAGCTCAGCTGCCTTGTTCAGGTCGTACTCCCGCTGGGCTTTCTCGATGGCCGCATTGGTCTGCTCGATCTGCTCACGCAGGGACTGCACCTTGCCGATGGCGTTCTTCTCATTCTCCCACTTTGCCTTCATGCTGCGGAACTTGTCCTGCAGCTCGGCCAGCTCCTTTTCCAGCTCCTTCAGACGGCTCTGGCTCAGAGCATCGGTCTCCTTCTTCAGGCTGACCTGCTCGATCTGCAGCTGGGTGATGCGGTGGGCCAGATCATCCATCTCGCTGGGCATACTGTCCATCTCGGTCTTGATCATGGCGCAGGCCTCATCCACCAGGTCGATGGCTTTATCGGGCAGGAACCGGTCGGTGATATACCGGTCGGAAAGGGTCGCGGCGGCGATCAGGGCATTGTCGCTGATCTTGACGCCGTGGAACACCTCATACCGCTCTTTCAGGCCGCGCAGGATGGAGATGGTATCCTCCACGGTGGGTTCATCCACCTGCACCGGCTGGAACCGGCGCTCCAGAGCGGGATCTTTTTCGATATACTGGCGGTACTCATCCAGCGTAGTGGCACCGATGCAGTGCAACTCGCCCCGGGCCAGCATGGGCTTGAGCAGGTTGCCTGCGTCCATGGCACCGTCGGTCTTACCGGCACCCACGATGGTGTGCAGCTCATCAATGAAGAGGATGATCTTGCCCTCGCTCTTCTTCACCTCGTTCAGCACACTCTTCAGACGCTCCTCGAACTCGCCGCGGTACTTGGCACCGGCCACCAGAGCACCCATGTCCAGGCTGAATACGATGCGGTCTTTCAGGTTCTCGGGCACATCGCCCCGGACGATCCGCTGGGCAAGGCCCTCGGCGATGGCGGTCTTGCCGACGCCGGGCTCACCGATCAGGCAGGGGTTGTTCTTGGTCTTACGGGACAGGATGCGGATGACGTTCCGGATCTCCTGATCCCGTCCGATGACGGGGTCCAGCTTCTGCTTGCGGGCCAGATCCACCAGATCCTGGCCGTATTTCTGCAGGGCGTTGTAGGTATCCTCGGGGTTATCGGTGGTCACGCGCTGGTTGCCGCGGACAGCCGTCAGCTGCTGCAGGAAAGCATCCTTCTGGATGCTGAAGGCCCGGAACAACTCGGTGGTGTTCTGGGTCTGCTCATCCAGCAGGCCCAGGAACAGATGCTCCACGCTGATATAATCGTCCTTCATAGCCTTTGCCTCGCGGGCGGCGGCGCTCAGGACTTTATCGGCGGCCTGGGAGATATAGACCTTGTCGGGGTCACGGCCGGAGCCGGAGACCCGGGGCAGGGCGGAAAGCTTTTCGGCCACTGCGGCGGCAAAGCTGCCGGGGTCCACGTTCAGCTTCTGCAGCAGCTGGGGAATCAGCCCCTGCTCCTGCGAGACCAGGGCATGCAGCAGATGCTCCGGCTCCAATGCGTTGTGCTGGTATTCCACAGCCAGCTGCTGGGCAGCCTGCAGGGCTTCCAGCGTCTTCTGGGTATATTGATTGGTATTCATAGAATCGACCTCCATTCGTACCGGAAAGGTTCTTTCAGCAGTCTCGCAGATGCTTTGCCAGCTCTTTGTTAGCACTCCATCTGTTTGACTGCTAAAAATATACTCCAAACGCTTTCCATTGTCAATAGGGTCGGCCCTTTCTCCCCAACAATTCACAGATTGTTTGCAAAAAGATAAAAAATACCGCTCCGGCGCGAAGCCGGGGCGGTATTGCTGTGGTCTTTCTCTCAGGACACCACCGCGTTATCGGTCAGAGCGCTGCTGACCGCATCCATCAGGGCCACCATGGTGCAGTAGTTTGCACCGTAGGTCTCGGTGTAGGCGGAGTAGGTGTCGATCTGCTCCTGAGTGGGGGTGATATCCATAGCCTCGGCCACGGCCTGATACAGCAGGGCCTCCTTGGCGTAGGTCGTGATGCTGTCGCTCATCCCCTCCAGCAGGGCGTCGGCGCTGTCGTAACCGGCCGCCGTCTTGAGGAAGTCGTCCAGATCATAGCCGTAGTAGCTGGCCATGGTGTAGTAGTAGTTCAGGCACTGGTTCACCTGATAATCCGTGACCTCCTTCGGCAGCTCCTTGAAGGTGGAGTTGGCCAGCAGGTAATCCATGACGGCGTTCTGAAGGTTGGTGGTGTAGAGCATCTGCTGATACAGGGCCTTCAGGTCCTCCACGGTATGGACATCGTCCGTGGAGCCGTAGTTTTCATCCACCCAGCTGTCGGTGAGTTCCGGCAGGACGTCCTCGCTGATGTAGTTCAGGGTGACGGTGAACACGGCCTTCTTGCCGCTGAGGACCACCGTGTTGCCGTCGGCATCAGTGGAATCCTTGTAGCCGTCCGGGAAGGTGACATTGACCTCGAAGGTCTCGCCGGGGGTGTGCCCCACGATCTGATCCTCAAAGCCGTCGATGAAGCTTCCGCTGCCCAGCGTCAGGCTGTAGCCGCTGTAGGTGCCCCCGCTGAAAGCCACGCCGTCCACCGAGCCCGCATAGTCGATGTTGACGGTGTCCCCGTCTGCGGCTGCCCGGTCGGTGATCTGCTTTTCGGAGGTGTGCTGGCTCAGCAGGTCATCGATCTCCGCCTGCACATCCTCTTCGGTGGGTTCCACATCCGTCCGGGCAATGGGGATGGCCGCATAGTCCTCGGGCAGGGTGACATAATCCAGTGCCTTGACGCCCTGCCAGAAGCCGTTCTCATCCAGCCCGTCGCTGTATGCAAAATTCTGATAATCGTAATCTGCCGCACTGCCGTAGGACGAGACTGCCTCGCCGGACGCGGACGAGGATGCGGCGGACTTGGAGCAGCCCGCTGCCCCCAGCATCAGCGCACCGGCGCAGAGCAGACAGGCCGCCTTTTTCATCAATCGTTTCAACTGGAACCCTCCCGTGGCCCGGCTGCCGCCGGGTTTCGCATTGTTTTTCATACTTCAAGCAGTCTCTATTATAAAGGGTAAAAATGAAAAAGAAAAGAATTTCTCGAAATTTCCACAAATTCGCGTTTGTCTGACTTTTTGCCCGTCCGGGATGGAAAATCCGGTTTTGCGGTAGAAACAGCGGAGAAGATTTGCTATTATAATAAAGAATGCCATTTTTTATGATCACATCATACAGGAGGATTTCCCCATGGATTACAACAAAGCCGCCCTCGAAATGCATGAGAGCCACCACGGCAAGGTGGGCATCACCAGCAAGGTAGAGGTCAGGACCCGCGACGACCTGTCCACCGCCTACACCCCCGGCGTGGCCGAGCCCTGCCGCAAGATCAAGGAAAACCCCGACGACGTCTACAAGTACACCTTCAAGGGCAACATGGTGGCCGTTGTCTCCAACGGCACCGCCGTGCTGGGTCTGGGCGACATCGGCCCCGCTGCCGGTCTGCCCGTCATGGAGGGCAAAGCCGTGCTGTTCAAGGAGTTCGGCGGCGTGGACGCTTTCCCCATCTGCATCGATGCTCATGACGCCGCAAGCGTCATCGCAGCCTGCAAGGCCATCGCCCCCACCTTCGGCGGCATCAATCTGGAGGACATCAAGAGTCCCGAGTGCTTCGAGATCGAAGAGACGCTGGAGCGGGAGCTGGACATCCCGGTCTTCCACGACGACCAGCACGGCACCGCCATCGTGGTCACCGCCGCCCTCATCAACGCCCTGCGGGTGGTGGGCAAGAAGATGGAGGATGTCCACATCGTGCTGAACGGCCCCGGTGCCGCCGGTACTGCCATCATCAAGATGCTGATGACCGCCGGTGCAAAGGACATCATCGCCGTGGACCAGTTCGGCACCCTGTACAAGGGCTGCAACAGCGCCGAGGCTCACAAGAACTGGCTGGGCGAGGTGACCAACCCCCGCCAGATCAAAGGCGGCCTGAAGGAAGCATTGGAAGGTGCCGATGTGTTCATCGGCGTGTCGAAACCCGGCATCCTGACTGCTGAGCTGTGCCGGACCATGAACAAGGACGCCATCGTCTTTGCCATGGCCAACCCCACCCCTGAGATCATGCCCGACGAGGCCAAGGCAGGCGGTGTGCGGGTGATCGCCACCGGCCGCAGCGACTTCCCCAACCAGGTCAACAATGTCCTCTGCTTCCCCGGCCTGTTCAAGGGTGCCCTGAGCGTCCGTGCCCGGGACATCAACGACGCCATGAAGCTGGCGGCCGCCTATGCCATCGCCGACCTCATCACCGACGCAGACCGCAGCGAGGAGAACATCATCCCCGGTGCCTTTGATCCCCGCGTGGCCGAGGCCGTGGCTGCCGCCGTGGCAAAGGCTGCCCGGGAGACCGGCGTGGCCCGCCTGTGAACGGAGGCGGCCGCTATGAGAACGATCCCCGCACAGGCAATCACCGACACGGTGGCCCGGCTCTGCATCGAGGCCAACACCCGCCTGCCCAAAGATGTGCAGGCGGCTCTGGACAAAGCCCGGCAGGAAGAGCCCTGGCCGCTGGCAAAGAACACCCTCGACCTGCTGTGGTCGAACCTGAATGCCGCAAAGGAAAAAGATCTGCCCATCTGCCAGGACACCGGCATGGCCTGCGTGTTCGTGGAGCTGGGCACCGATGTCCACATCGACGGCAGCTTTGAAGCCGCCATCCACGAGGGTGTGCGCCGAGGCTATACCGACGGCTACCTGCGCAAGAGCATCGTGGCCGACCCGCTGCGCCGAGGCAACACCGGCGACAACACTCCCGCCGCCATCACCGTGCATCTGGTGGACGGCGAGGGCTGCCGCATCACCGTGGCCCCCAAGGGCTTCGGCAGCGAGAACATGAGCCGCATCGCCATGCTGAAGCCCGCCGACGGCGTGGAGGGCTTCCGGCAGTTCGTGGTGAACACCGTGAAGCAGGCGGGCTCCAACCCCTGCCCGCCCGTCGTGCTGGGCATCGGCGTGGGCGGCAGTTTTGATAAGGTGGCCTATCTGGCCAAGAAAGCCCTGCTCCGCCCGCTGGACATCCCCAACCCGGACCCCTACTATGCACAGCTGGAGCGGGAACTGCTCGCCGCCATCAACGGGCTGGGCATCGGCCCCCAGGGCTTTGGCGGAAAGACCACCTGTCTGGGCCTTGCCATCGAGCAGATGCCCACCCATGTGGCCGGTCTGCCCGTGGCCGTCAACGTTTCCTGCCATGTGACCCGTCGGGCCTCGGCAGAGTTGTAAGGGAGGGAGAACCCATGGAATACAAACTGACGACCCCCTGCACGGCAGAGGATCTTGCCCCGCTGAGAGCCGGCGACACGGTGCTGCTCTCCGGCGTGGTCTACACCGCCCGGGATCAGGCCCACAAGCGGATGATGGAAGCGCTGGACAGGGGCGATCCGCTCCCCTTTGATCTGAACGGAAGCGCCATTTATTATGTCGGCCCCACCCCGGAGCGCCCGGGCGAGGTGATCGGTTCCGCCGGGCCCACCACCAGCGGCCGGATGGATGCCATGAGCCCCCGCCTGCTGGATCTGGGCAACAAGATCATGATCGGCAAGGGCAAGCGGGACGCCGCCGTCAAGGAAGCCGTTGTCCGGAACGGCGCGGTCTATCTGGCCGCGCTGGGCGGAGCCGGTGCCCTGATGGCCAAGAGCGTGGAAACGCTGGAAGTCATTGCCTGGCCGGACCTGGGCTGCGAGGCCGTCCGTCGTCTGTGCGTGAAGGACATGCCCCTGACAGTCATCCTGGACGCCCACGGCGGCGACCTGTATCTGGAAGGGCCGGAAGCCTACCGGAGTTCTGTGGAGTAAATGCTCCATTTTGTCGGTTTGTTTTGGCAAACTTTCTGGGATAGCTTGCATCCACCCCCAGAATGTGGTATCCTATAACAAACCGAACCGACGTGGGTTTTCAGCCCCGGGCCGGAAATCAAGAAGGCAGGGAGGCCGACACACATGCAGATCCACCAGTCCGCAGAAGACTATCTTGAAACCATCCTGATGCTCAACCAGAGGATGGGCCGCGTGCGTTCCATCGACGTGGTCAATGAGCTGGGGTATACCAAAGCCAGCGTGAGCATCGCTATGAAGAAGCTGCGGGAAAACGGCTATATTGCAGTGGACGGCGAGGGCAACCTGACCCTGCTGGAGCCGGGCCGCGAGATCGCCGAGCGCATTTACGGCCGCCACCGCCTGCTGACCCATTTCTTTGTGCAGCTGGGCGTGGATGAGGAAGTCGCCGCCGAGGACGCCTGCAAGGCCGAACATATCCTCAGCGAGCAGACTCTGGAAAAGATCCGGGAATACGCCCTGCTCCACGACGCCGAGGCCAGCGTCAAGAACCCGTAACCCAGAATGCAAAGCTCCCCCTTTTCGTCCATCCGGGCGAGGAGGGGGAGCTTTTTTGCGTTCCTTGTTTTGAATGTCCGTTTTATGGGACCGCAGATGCGCTAGAATAGGGTCAATGAAGAGGAAACCGGAACGATCCGCCCGGAGGGCGGAAGCAGAAGAAAGGATGGACCTATGATCCGCGAATATCTGTGGGACGGAACGTTTGTGACGCTGCGTCTGTGCTACCGGGAGGGACACTTCCCCGAGCGCGTCACCCTGTTTGACTGTGACAGCCACCTGGCGCAGACGGTGCAGCTGCTCAACGAAAAGGGCTGCTGCACCACCGGCTGCTGCGAGGGGCACCCCTGCCGCACCGTTTCCGCCAGCGGGCGGCGGATCCGCCGGGGCCCGGTCATCCTTGCGGGCGGTTATCTCGACTTCTGCCGCCCGGAGGGCCGGGACGCCTTTCTGGCCGCCCTGACACCGCAGGGGGATCAGTTCTATGCCGTGCCCTCCCCTGCCGGTGATGCCGCCCGCCTGTGTTGGCGGCTGCGCTGCAGCGGCACCGGGGAAGCCGAGATCCGGGCCCTTTACGAAGCGGTCTGGCACACCCTGCTGCAGGCCGCGCAGGCCCTGCCCGCCCGGACAAACTCGCCCGTGGAGAGCGCCACTCTCCTGCCGGGCCCCGGGCGGGCCAACGACTGCGACCCCGAGACGATCTCCCTTTCTGCGGACGGGACCCTCACCGACAGCCGGCTCGCCTTCTGCGAGACCGAAGCCGAATGGCAGGAGGAGACCCGCCGCGCCCTCGCCCTGCTGTGCCGGGAGCCGGACGCCTGAGCGCCCCGGCGGCAGAGACCTCCCGGACAAACAAAGCCCCCCGCGGCGCAATGCCGCGGGGGGCTTGATGGTCAGCTGGATTCTTCCGGTGCGGACGGAAAAACGCAGTTACAGGGGCAGCTTGCCGCCCACCTTATTGATCACGTAATAAGCAGCCTCTTCCTCGGGCTTGACATAGACCTTGCAGGACTGCACACCCACCTTATGGGTCAGGCGGTAATCGGCCTTGGCACGGTCCACAAGATCGGTAATGTTATACTGCTTGCCGGCAAATTCAACGTAGATCTCAGGAGAGAGCGGAGGACGGCCTTTGTGGGCGGGCTTGTCCGTTTTGGGTGCCTTCTCCGTTTTGACAGCGGACTTTGCAGCGGTCTTGCGTGCGGGCTTTGCGTCGGCTGCGGGAACCTCCGCAGCAGCAGGAGCGACAGTCTTTTTCACTGACATGGATTCTACCTTCTTTCACTCAAGTTTTCGCGTGTGGAAACAGTGCCGGATCGCTCCGGCGGAAAAACATTGCTTCAAACAGCAGCGCATATTTATATAATAGTTTTTCGCCGCCCATTTGTAAAGAGTTTTTTGGCAAAAGGTTCGGTTTCAGGACAAAATCCAAGATCTGTTTCCCGAAAAGTCACTTCCGGCACAGCGCCTCGGCCCGCTGCACGATGGGGAGCAACCCTTCCGCCTCCCAGTCCTCGGCCAGGACAAACAGGCCGTCGCAGATCTCCTTCCGGATTTCTCCGGTTGTTTTTCGTCCGGCCAGCACGAACAGTGCCGAAAGCAGCCGCAGTTTCAGGGTGCGGATCTCCTCCGGTGCCGTCCACAGCCGGGACAGGTCGTAGTTTGCGGTATTGCCGCAGGGCATGGCGCAGGACGCGCAGTTGGGGGCCACCCGCAGCTTCTCCCCGGCCGCGGCGCGGGTCATCTGCAGCAGAGCCTCCTCCCCGGCGTCCGGGTCCGCCGCCAGCTGCAGACCCTCCGCCAGCACCCGGTCCGTATCTTCGGTTTTCAGCTCGCTGAAGGTGGCGCGGGCCAGCCCCACCAGCACCCCCAGCAGAAGATCCCGCTGGCGCTGGGCCGCCGTTTCGGGGGCAGAAAGAAATTCAGACATCTCAAACCTCCTGATTTCTGATAAGAACAGCATACCACAGAATGCGTTTTTCGGGAAGCAGAAAAAATCTTTTGCCCCAAAGCCCCCCTGCATCTTGATTTTGCACCCTGAATCCGGTATAATGATTCTGTTCTGATCACGCCGGTGTGTCGGAATGGCAGACGAGGGGGACTCAAAATCCCTTGATAGCGATATCGTGTGGGTTCGACCCCCACCACCGGCATAAGAAAAAAGCACCTAGGGACGCATGTTTCCGGGTGCTTTTCTTGTATTATATAGCAAACCAACTTTTTAATGCAACAGCAGCAACGTTGGTTTGCGGATGTTGCTTGTGCATTAAAAACGCAAACTGCTGTAAGTGTTATGGAAGCTATAACCCCAAGATACATTATGAGATAAGAAAGAAGAAATAAATCATCCGTCTGTCTTACCGGTTTCATCCCTCCGATAGACGCAGAACAGCCCGGGCTTTTTCAAAAGCTCCGGGCTGTCTTTTTATGGTTTTATCGGATCTTCTCCCACAGCTGATCTGCGGCGGGAAAGGAGATGCTGTTCCTCCCTACCCTTTTGGAAATGTTATCGTTTGCGCTTCGGTCGTTTCAACGGAATGCGTTTTCTCATGGTAGATTGGAAGATTGGACACTTTGCCTTCCAGCGTATAGAACCGGTCCTCTTTCGTCAATGGAAGGTCGACCGGCCGATGGGTCGCTGCGGCCTCATAAATGGCCGTAATGATCTCGATGGGCTTGCGTCCTTCCTCACCGTTCACGGCAAGCGGCTCCTCTTTCATGAGTGCCAGCAGGAAATTCCGGATCTGTGCCGGGTGCTTCTGCAATGGAAGTTCCGGGAGAGTGGAATAAGCCCTGTTGATCCGCTCAACCTGTCCGGCATCCGGCATCGGGTAACCATTCGGCATTGCACGGCAGGCAGACGGTTCCCACGGAATGGACAGGCAGCCGTCCCTGCAATAGAAACGAAGGGACTGTTGTTCCCCTTGTGCGACCAGAGAGGCCGAAGCCTGAACAAAAGCGCCGGGGTACTCCAAAACCGCGCCGACCACATCTTCGCATTGTGTGTTGGGGTGCCCCACGTTTCCCATAGACGCCGTTACCCGGCGAGGCATCCCGATCAGATACTGAAGCAGATCGATATGATGAAGCGCCTGGCTGGTCAGTACACCGCCGCCCTCACTGGCCCATGTACCGCGCCATGCCGGGTCATGATATTGCGGACCGCGCCACCACAAACTGTTTACCATGCCGTACTGCAGCGGCCCAAAGCTCTGCATCTGCAGCAAAGTTTTCAGGCGATCGGTTTCGGTCGTGAAACGCATCTGGCAGACCACACTCAGCAGTTTTCCGCTGCGGTGACTGGCTTCGATCATCCGGTCGCACTCTTCCAGCGAATTCGCCATGGGCTTTTCCACAAGAACCGCACTGCCATGCTCCATGGCCCAGACAGCCGATACACAGTGAAGTGCAGGGGCAGTGCAAATGATCACCGCGTCGGGGATTCCCTGCTCAAAAGCCTCTTCCAGGCAGGAGTATGCAGCCGCATCGAGTTCTTTTTCCCGGATCAGTTTCTGTGCTTTCTCAAGATGCCGGTTGCAGACAGCCGTTATCCGGCACAGATCACGGCTTTGCAGCAAAGCATCCACGTGCGTTGCCGCAATGGCACCGGCACCCAAAATAACAATGTTCAGCATATGAAATCCTTTCCCGTCAGGCGTTTTGTTTTTGGAATTGTTTTGGATTCACTCCGACCCGGTTCTTGAATGTACGGCTGAAGTGAGACATATTATTGAACCCGGAACGCGCACAGGCATCCTCTACCGAATACCCATCCAGCAGCAGTTCCTTGGCTCTCATCAGACGGCAATTGATAATATATTGGTTCGGACTCATTCCCGTTACCTTTTTGAAGACCTCGCACAGATAGAATTTATTCATAAAAAACTGTGACGACAGCGCATCCAGGGTGAGTTCCTCGCTGTAATTGGTATGGATATAATTGATGATCGCATATACGCTCCGGTATTTGTTGCTTGCCGAGGGAGAAGCAATGTGATGGACATCCCGGTAAAAAGAATTCACATTCAGCAGCAGTTCTGCCAGCAGAAGCCGCAGATAGAGTGATTTTCCGTAAAAAGTATCCGCCGGACGATGATCGATGTCAATGATCTTGTCCAAAAGGTCCTGTAAAAAAACGGACTGTTCTTCCCTGATGCAGAGGATCTGAGCAGCCGGGAAGGGCCGGAACAGGAAGCAGTCCAGCAGGCTGATTTCATCCGTCGAGAGGGAATCAATATAGGCCGGATCGAAATAGACAACATATCGGACATTTTCGCCATCCGGGTCCTCCGGGTAGAAATGATGCCGGTCCATATTATTGATGAGGAGGATCGTATTCTTCCGGACGGGATAGTGTTCTGTGCCGGAGCCGCTGTCTACATCAAAGCACATGTGGTCCGACAGGCAGAACAAAAGCTCATACTGGTCATGAATATGCGGCAGAGAGTTTTCTCTGCCCGTTGAGATCTTCTTTTCGACCGAAAAGTCATTCCCGAGCTTTTGATAATAGGATGCAAATTTGGGCTGGCACATGAAAAGGCTCCTTTCCCGAGCAAACTCCGGAAATGCCCAAAAGCCCTTGCCATAAAAGGAAGGGCTTTCGGGCGGGTATCAATTGAAAGGCAGAAGATTTCTTATCGCAAAACCACAGATCAGCCGTAAATCAGATTCGGCAGGAACAGGATCACGTCCGGGATGAACACCATCACCATAACAAGTCCGATCACGGCCGCAAAGAACGGGATACTGTGTTTGACGTAGTCTGCAATGGAGCAGCCCATGATGTCACAGACCGAATAGCAGGCGGTACCGACCGGCGGCGTCATGCAGCCCATCGTGACAATGGTCATCATGATAATGCCGAAGTGGACCGGGTCGACACCCATGCTGGTCAGCACAGGGAGGACCAGCGGGGTGAACAGCAGCACGTTCACATTGGAGTCCACAAACATGCCCGTGACCGTCAGGAAGAGGATCACATAGATGATCATCAGCTGCGGATTGTTCGTCAGACCCAGCAGCATCTTGCCGAGGACCGCAGGGACCTGCTCCACCGTCAGAGCATGGCTGAAAATGCCTGACATTGCAATGATCAGAATAATGCCGCCTGTATCCACCACGCTGTCGACCAGAGCAGTGATAAAGCCGTCCCAGCTCAGCTCATGGTAGATCACGGTGCCGCACAGCAGCGCATAGGCAACGGCCACAGCACCTGCTTCCGTCGAAGTACACAGTCCCATACGGATCAGAACGATCAGAAGGACCGGGAAAACCAGTGCGAAAAAGCACTCTTTTGCGGACGCTGCGATCTCCTTCCCCGTCGGCGCAGAAACTGCGGGATCCGGAACATCGTAGTGATACCGCTTGCTGGTCCACCAGACCGTCAGCATCAGGACCAGGCACATCAGGACGCCCGGGATCAGGCCTGCAATGAACAGGCGGCCGATGGAAACATTACCGATAAAGCCGTACAGGATCAGGCCGAGGGACGGCGGAATGGTCGCCGTGATCAGACTGGTCAGGCAGAGGACCGCACTGGAGTATCCTTTCGGATAGCCTCTCCGCGTCATTTCCGGGCCAAGAATGCGGGCTTCCATGGTAGCATCTGCCACGGCAGAGCCGGAAACACCGCCCATCAGGGTAGAGAGCAGGACCGAGACCTGGCAGGTTCCGCCCACCATTTTGCGGGTGACGACCTGACTGAATTTCATCAGCCGCGGGGTAATGCCGGTCCGGTTCATCAGATTGCCTGCCAGAATGAAGAACGGCACGGCAAGGAACGAGATCGACTGTGTCTGTGCAACCACACGCTGCACCGCAATGTTGATCGGCATCGTGCCATCGACCAGGAACCAGACGATGCCGGAGCAGCCGATCACATAAGCGATGGGCGTATTGATGAGCAACAGGACAATAAAGACCAGCAGCATTACGATCAGTTCATTCACTGCGCCTCAGCCTCCTTTCCCTCGTTATCCGGATCATGCATTTTGATCGTGAAAGAGTCATCCTTAAAGTTCCGGAGAACGGTATAGAACTTGATGCCAAGGGTCAGCAGCATCTGGATACCGCAGACCGGAAGGCTCAGTGTGACCAGTCCGTAGGAAACGGGCAGGGTATTGAATGCACGTCCCCAGTTCATCATCGCAAGCTTATAGCCGTTGACCGTCAGCAGAATAATGGTGGCGGCCATGATGATGTAAACGATCAGCTGCAGTACTTTCTGCGCCTTCGCCGGAAGATTCATGGTCAGAAGATCCATCCCGACCAGACGGTTCCGCCGCATGGCGATATCTGCCCCCATAAAGGAGACCCAGGCAAACAGCAGGGTGCAGATATCATCGCTTGCAACGATGGGATGCTTCAGCGCGCGAAGAACGGCATTGACGAAAGTAAGTGCGATGATTGCAAAGAAAGCGGTCGCTGTCAGTGCAACTTCGATCCTGCAATACCAGCGATAAACCTTTTTCATTTGATTTGCTACTCCAATCCGATTTTATGATCAGGCGATTCCCATCTGTTTGTACAGCTCGGTGCGCAGAGACTCAAAATCAACACCGCCCGTCGTAGAGCTGTTGCTGTACAGGCTCTCGGTCGCCTGGCGGAAAGCCTCCTTGTCCGGGGTTGTCACTTTCATTCCGGCGGCTTCCATCTCAGCCGTGTATTTTTCTTCTGCCTCGACGACCATCTGCTTGGTTTCGCCGTAGCACTGAACGGCGTAATCCCGCAGCTGTTCCTGCTGCTCCTCGCTCAGGGTATCATACCATGCAGCGCCGCAGACGATCGAACCCGTCAGCAGGAAGTGCTGGGTCAGGGACATATTTTTGCACACCTCATACATGCGCAGGGAGTAGATTGTGGGGATCTGCCACTCGCCGCCATCCACGACACCCGTTTCGATCGCGTTGTAAGCCTCCGACTGGTTCAGTGCGGTGGCAATGGCACCCATGGCATTTACGGAGTCCACGGCAATGGTCGAACCCATCGTGCGGATCTTCAGGCCCTTCAGCTCAGCCGGGGTATTGATCTCTTTGTTCGTCACATAATTGCGGAAGCCCGTGATGCAGTTGTTGGTCAGCAGTACCAGGCCTTTCTCCCGCAGGGCATCGACCCAGCCCTGATACAGCTCGGTATCCATCAGGCCGTCCAGCTGATCATAGCTTTCAAACATATACGGCATCATCAGAATGCCGAACTCCGGCACATAAGAAGCCAGGCGGCTGGGGTCCGTAGCAGCGATCACAGGGGCACCCGTCATGGCCTGCTCGAGAACGTCATCGGTGGCACCCATCTCACCGGAGACCATAGCCGTTGCATTCCAACCGCCGCAGGCATTCAGTGCCGCGGCAAAGTTCTCGTGCGCATTGGACTGCGTATCCCCCTTGCCATTGGTGCCGGTGATCGTTACGGCAGTCGCCTTGCCATTGTTGGCGGCGGAAGCTGCCGTGCTTCCGCTCGTGGAAGCCGCTGCAGTAGAGTTCGAAGAACCGCCGCAGGCGGTCAAGGCACCAGCGACACCGGCGGCGCTGACGATCTTCAGGAAATCTCGACGGGAAACAAAGCGTTTCATAGGTAGTCCTCCTTTTTGATTGACCAAATGATCTTCCATTCTCTTTCTTGCCTGCAGCTGTTCGATCCCGGATCAGCTGCAGCACTCTTTCATGGCTTCATTGTAGCAGATTCAAAGATACGCTTTTTTGTTTTTCTTCTGCAAAATTTTGCGTATCTTGGGATTTGGCAGTCCGGTTTTTTGAAAGAGAAAAGGAGGCTTCCCAATATCACCAGATTCGGCCGGATTTCATTGTGCAAAAAGCACAAAACGTCCTTTCGGAAGAGAAAAACAATCCGCGAGAACGAAAGAAGAAATCCATCTTCCTTTAATATACACTCGATCTCCGAAAAAGTCATCTCTTTGCAAATCGTCTGCTGCGCCCGTCTGATCCCGGACGCGGTCCTTTCCGTCCCAAAATCGCAAAACCCAAGAAATGCAAAAAAGCTCCTGCGGAAAAGTAAAAAAAGCCCGCAGCGATTTTACTATAATAAGGCCAATGAAGCGGCCTCGACACACTGCCCAAGGTCAGGGCAGTGCAAAAAGCAAAATCGTATCATACCTACGAAAGGAGTTCATCAAATAAAATGAATGGAATGGTAACGGAAATTGAGCGCTTTGCGCTGAACGATGGTCCCGGCATCCGGACAACGGTATTTCTCAAGGGCTGCAACATGAAATGCGCCTGGTGCCACAATCCGGAGACGATCAGCCCCCATAAGGAGCTGCTCTACTACCCCAGCAAGTGCATCAGCTGCTACAAATGTGTTTATGCCTGCCCCTGCAAGGCACAGAAGCGGATCAACAACATTCATATGTATTATCCGAATCTCTGCGTCAAGTGCGGCAAATGTGCTGATATCTGCTATGCGGAGGCGATGGTCGTCAGCGGCAAGAAGATGAGTGTGGAGGATGTAATGGCCGAAGTCATCCAGGACAAGGCATATTACACCGACAGCCATGGCGGATTGACCATTTCCGGCGGAGAGGTCCTCTGTCAGCAGGATTTTGCAGAAGCGCTGGTCGATGCCTGCCACGCAGAAAACATTGAAGCTGCGATCGAGACCAACCTCAGCTTCCCGTGGGAAAAGATCGAACCGCTGATCCGGAAGCTGGACCTCGTGATGTGTGACCTGAAACTGTATGACACCGAATCCCACAAAAAATGGACGGGCATCGGGAACGAGCAGATCAAGGAAAACATCCGGCATCTGGCCGAGAGCGGAAAGCCTTTTCTGGTGCGCACCCCGCTGATCCCGGGCGCTACGGATTCGGACGAGAACATTGCCGCAATTGCTGCTTTCCTGGCACAGGTCAACACGAAGGGAACGCTGCTCTACTATGAGCTGCTGAACTTCAACCCGCTGGGCGACAGCAAGTATCAGAGCATGCGCCGGAAGAATCCCTTTGAAAGGGTCAAGCCCCTGCCAAAGGCCCGGGTCGCGGAACTGCAGGCCATTGCGCAGCAGTCCGGCATCCAGGTACATATCGAGTGATCAAAAGAAAGGAGCTTCAGCACGATGGGACGCATCCAATTTATCAACGAATATCCGGCCGATGAGGTTTTTACGCTGGATAAGCGCATCAAGCTGCTCAAGGAGCGCAAACTTGCCCAGACCCAGGAAAAGATCGAAATGGAGGGCGGCCTGGACGAGGACGATTACGGCCGTGTCGTACCCCCGGACGATTTCCACTTTGATTTTATCTCCAACAATGACAACGGCAGCTATTACGGCTACGACGGCTGGCGCACCAACTACTGCAAACTGCTCGATGAGCATCCGCTCTACTGCGACCCTCTGGACGCTTTTGTCGGGCGCGGGTTCTTCTTTATGACCCGGCAGAAGGGCGCCATCTGGAACCCCGATATGCCCTATGATGATCTGAAAGATGCCTTTGACGAGTATAACATCGTCTGCGGCATCGGATCGGACGGCCACTTCACACCGGATCTGCAGATGGGCTTTGACCTTGGCTGGGGCGGCATTCTGGAAAAGCTGAAGAAATACCAGAAGATCAACAACGGCCCGGAGCATGCCGAGTTCTACGAAAGCGAGATCATGGTCGTAGAACACATCATCTCGTTCCTGCATCGGATGGCAGATGAGATCGGACAGCTGTCGGAGCAGGAGCAGAATCCCTGCCTGAAAAAGAATCTGCAGGAGATGGCAGCCTGCAACCAGAAAATCGCGGAAGGCAAGCCGGAGACCCTGCGGGAATGCATCCAGTGGATGTGCTGGTTCAGCTTCTTCAACCGGCTGTACAACCGCGGCCCCAGCGGCGGCCAGCTGGATGAGATGCTGCGTCCCTTCTATGAGCATGACATTGCCGCCGGGCTGATCGACGACGAAACCGCAAAATTCTACATTGCCTGCCTCTTCCTGAATGACACGCGCTATTACCAGCTGGCCGGCCCGGACGAAAACGGAAAGGATATGGCATCCCACATCAGCTATCTGATCCTGGAAGCAGCGGATTGGATCAACATCGCCTGCAATCTGACCGTCCGCGTCCACGACAACATGAACGAGGACTTTTTCCACAAAAGCGTTTACTACCTGTTCAAGGACAAAAACGCATGGCCCCGTTTCTCGGGGGATAACAGCCTGGTGGACGGCTTTATGCGGCTGGGATACGACCAGAAGCTGGCCCGGCGGCGGCTGGCCGGCGGCTGTCATTGGATGAGCATTCCCGGCATGGAGTACACGCTGAACGACCTTGTCAAGATCAATACGGCCAAGGTTTTTGAAGTTGCCTATTTCGAGATGATGAAGGAAGCCGATCAGGCAGCTCCCAGCACGGAGGTCCTGTGGAGCAAATTTGAAAAGCATCTGCGGAAAGCAGTGGACACCACTGCACACGGGATCCTGTTCCACCTGCGCCATCAGGACAAGAACGAGCCGGAGCTGATCTGCAACCTGCTCAGCCATGGTCCTGTCGAAAAAGGTGCCGATGTGACCCGCAGCGCCTGTTACTTCAACATGTGTATCGATGGCGCCGGCATTGCTACCGTAGCCGACAGTTTTGCAGCCTGTGAACAGCGGATCGAAAAAGAAGGAAAGATCACCTGGGAAGCATTGACGCGCCAGCTGGAACTGGACTGGAACGATATCGACGGCGAGTACATCCGTCAGATGATGCTGCACAGTGCCCGTTACTGCGGCGGCAACACGCTGGCCGATGCATGGGCTGTGCGGATCAATCAGCTGTTCAGCAGTCTGGTGCGGGGTGAAGTCGATATCATCCGGGCAGAAGCTCCCGATCATCCTGCCATCCAGTTCATTCCGGGCTGGTTCAGCTGGTCCAACACGCTGGAGTTCGGCAGCCACGTCCGCGCAACGCCCAATGGACGCCATAACGGCGAGGCGATCAACCATGGTGCAAACCCCACATTCGGCTATCGCAAAGATGGTGCTGTGACTGCCATGGCAAACAGTATCGCCGCAGTCCAGCCTTTCTATGGGAACTGTGCCCCGATCCAGCTGGAGCTGGACCCGCAGCTGGCCAACACGCCCGAAGGCGTTGACAAGATGGTCTCCATGATCCGCACGATCCTGGAGACCGGAAATACGCTTCTGAACATCAACATCATCGACAAGCACAAGGTGCTGGAGGCGCATAAAGATCCGAGCAAGTTCCCGGACCTGGTCGTCCGCGTTACCGGCTTTACGGCTTATTTCTCGATGCTGAGCCCGGAATTCCGTCAGCTGGTGGTGGATCGTATCCTTGCCGTGAACGGCGACGATCCTTCTCTGCCGGATGTCCGCCCCAGCAGCGGCTGCTAAAACAGAACAGGAGGCGTTCATAATGTCTGCATTACCCGTCAAATTATCCGATATCAAAATGGAAGTCCTGAGCCAGGACACCTCTGTCCTTGCTTCTCACGAGATGCTTTCCCATGAAATTGCAGGTGCAGCTGTGGTCGACCACACTTTGCCTGCGGGCACCGTCCTGCAATTTGCAGGCCAGCAGGAATTCATCCGCATTTTCTTCCTCTGCGACGGTTCCGTCACTTTTTCTGCCGAGGGGAAAGAGTTCGCTTATGCCGAAAAGGCAATGTTCGTGGCCAAACCCGAAAGCGATGTGAAAATCACCGCAGAGGGCAGCTCCAATCTGCTGGAGATCCGCTGGGATATGAACGAACAGGATCTGGAAGATCTGCGCAGAAGTCCTGAATCTTTTCCGCTGAGTCGGGCATACGCAGATGCCCCGCAGTATCGCGACTTCTTCAAAAGCGAGACCACGATCAGCCGCGCCATCCTCAAACAGACGGTCATCCCCCGCTTTGCCATGGGAAGCGTGGAGGCAAAAGCAGATGACCTGGTGGGACAGCATGCCCATCCGCTGCTGGACCAGTTCTTCTTCAGTTTCCCGGAAAACGACATGGACCTGCTCATCGACTGCCGGATCTGCCCCATGAAGGGAAACACCCTGCTGCACATCCCTCTGGGAAGCAATCACGGCGTCATTGCCCGCGGGAATCAGCGGATGCATTATCTCTGGATCGATTGCACACCGCAGGATCTCAAGGACGAAGCGGTCGCTTACCTGAATGACGTTCACAAGGAAACCGGCGTAAAGCAGACACTGGATCAGTAAGGAGGATGCGGCATGGCTTTTCCGGAAACAAATTTTCCGTTTCATCTGGACAATCCCCGTGCCTGGCGCACCTATCTCGGTGGTTCCCAGCTGGATCTGCTCCATGGCGATGCAGCCGGAACCGATGGCCACTTTCCCGAAGAATGGATCCTGTCCGTTGTTTCTGCCAGAAATGCCGGCCGGGAACAGTTCCAGGACGAGGGCATGAATCATCTGCGCGGCACGGAGATCACCCTGAAAACCGTGCTGGAAAAAGATCCTGCCGGATACCTTGGTGAGGGCCAGACAGATGCCTCCTTAGGGGTTCTGACCAAATTGATCGACAGTGCAGAGCGGCTGACGCTTCAGGTCCATCCGGATCGTCCTACCGCGATGCGGCTGTTTCATAGTCCCTATGGGAAAACGGAATGCTGGCATATTCTCAGCAGCCGGTCCATCGACGGAGAAGCTCCGTGCATTTACTACGGCTTCAAAGAAAACGTCACCCGGGAGATGTGGAAAGAGCTGTTCCAGAAGCAGGATATCCCCGGCATGCTTGATGCGATGCAGAAGTATCCGGTCAAACCCGGCGACACCATCCTGATCGAAGGCGGTATGCCCCATGCGATCGGAGCCGGGTGTTTTCTGGTGGAGATCCAGGAGCCGACGGATTATACGATCCGTGTGGAACGCACGACACCCAGCGGCTTTCCGGTAGCGGACAGCATGTGCCACCAGGGGCTCGGATTTGAAAAGATGTTCGAATGTTTCAATTACGAGCCGCATACCAGACAGCAGATCCATGAGCGCGGTTTTATCAGGCCCGAAACTGTTCTTGAAACGCCGGAAGGAAAGATCATGACGCTTGTGGGTTACGCCAATACGCCTTTATTCCGTCTGGATGAAGTCACCGTTTCCGGGCAATTGACCGTCCCTGCTCAGGGAGATCCGTTCAGCGGTCTGTATGTGCTGGAGGGAAGCGGCGTTCTGTCGGCACACGGACGTTCCCTGAACATCACAAAAACAGACCAGATCTTTGTTCCTGCCGGGACGGGCGATTTCACATTGACGGCAGACGCACCGCTGCGTGTCCTGCACTTCTTCGGTCCGGCAAAGTCCGCCGTGCTCACCCGGTCTCCTTCCTGCGGGTCGGTGCCGTCCAGAAGGCGGAAGCAGCCGTAGCGCTGTTCCATCGCCGCCGGGTCGTCCACGATGAAGAGCGTACTCTCGCACAGGTAGAAATCGGAGTTCAGTTTGTCCTCGCTGGACTGCATCAGCTGGCGCACAGAGGCGTCCTGCACTTCAAAGTTCAGCGACAGCCAGATGCTCTTGACATTGACATTGACTTTGACCTTTCCGTTCCCGTTCACATCATCGGCCACGGCTTCCAGTTTTGTTTCCAGCTCGGAGAGGAAGGCGGCACCGATGTCCGCATCCCGCTGCTGGCCGAAAAGGTCACCGCACTGGCCGGGGCACCGGTCCACCTGAGCGCATGGGAGCAGGCTCCGGAGCAGGCCGTGAATGTGTTCTACCGCAACCGCGTCGGCACCGTTTACTGCCATGAGGGCGACTGGAGCTGGATCTATTTCTTCAACGGCCAGTGCGCTGACCCCGCCACAGGAGAGCAGCTCTGGCAGTGGCTCGGCCAGCAGAAGCGCTGACAGACGAATCTTTCTGCTTATCAGAACAAACAACCCCGGCAGAGACACCATCGCAAGATGGCATCCCTGCCGGGGTTTTGGTTTACCGTCTGAAGCGTACCAGCCCTCCAGACGAGAGATCCCTGCTTGCCGCAGAGACCCTGTTTCATCTGCGCCGGTTTCCCGCCTTACGGCCGGTCGCAGCCGCCGCTTTTATCCCTCTGCGGCTGCTTCGACGACCGGCTCCTCCGGCGGCGGAAGCAGAGTGGAGTGAGCCTCCACGAATTCTGCCGCACGGCTGCTGGCGATCGCCTGCCGCACCTTGCGCCGGTCATTGGCCGGGAAGGTACGCTCCCCTTTCCAGTGTTCCAGCGCCTGCGTGACTTCTTCCTCCGTGGGCCAGAGCTGTTCCCGGTCTGCCACCATCAGCAGGCCAAGATTGCCCCGCAGTTTCTGCTCCGCCTGTGCATGGAGTTCGGCCCGGAACTGCTCCACGGTCTGGTTCCGCACCTTGAGGTACTGATCAAAATTCACATTGTTGGCCTGCATCCGCAGATTGAACTGCCGCTGTTCGGCAAAGTAGTTGCCTGCCACCAGCTGTTTGGGCAGGGTGCCTTTCACGCAGCCGCCCAGCTGATAGACCAGCTCCCGCCGGGCCAGCTGCTTTGCCTGCTCGCAGCGCTTGGCATAGATCTCCCGGGCCACCTGCCGGCGCAGCGCTGCCTTGCCCTCCGGGTCGGCGGCGCGGTCCTCGTCCCCGTGGAACCGGTTGATCTCCAGCTCAATGCTCAACTGACGGATCGGCCTGGGCGTGATCTGCTGCACAAAGCCGGTATAACGCTCCAGTTCCAGCGGCGGCAGGCAGTAGAATTCTGCCCCCGCCCGGAAGCCTTCAGCCCGGTTGACGGCCAGCAGTTCAAAATCCGGATCTGTCACGGGGACAAGGCCGTTCTTTTCCACGATCTCCTCATACAAAGTGGAAAATCCGGAAAGGATTGCCTGGTTCACCGCCTCGGTCATCCGGTCTTCCTCGTCTGCAGGCGGGTTTGCCCCGGCCTGGACGGCCAGCACCGCTGCTTCCAGCTCCTCGGCGCTGGCCGAAAACACGACCCGGCAGTCCCCGGGCTGCGGCATTCCTACATGTTCCAGTTTCATCGTTCTTCCCTCCCCTTATCGGATGATGCTGAACATCAGCACCAGCAGCACCACGGCCAGACCGAAATAGAGCGCCTCGGCCCCCAGCACGGAGCGGTCGCCCTCCACATACATCTTCTCCGGGTCTTCCGGGTCATAGTACAGGGTGACGCTCTCCCCCGCTGCAAAGCCCTTGCCCTTGGCTGCCTTGGGGTAGTGGAGCCGGTGGCTTCCGCCCGCCGTCTCAAATTCCAGCACATAGGCCGTGCCGTCCCGGCCCTGGGCGGTCCCGGCCACACGGGCCGCGACCTTCTCGCCCTTTTGCCGCAGACGCCGCCGCGCCAGTACGCTGCGCAGGCCCATATAGAACATGATGCCTGCACCGATGATAAAGATCAGAACATTGAACATTCGGTTTCCCTCATTCCGTTGTTTCTCGCCCCGCCGCACACCGGCCGGACGGTCAGTTTTTATTGTACCATATTCCGGCCGAAATTTCGCCCTGTTCTTCCTGTACGGAGTGCCCGAATTTTGCCCCGAATTTTTGTTGCGAATTTTTGAAAATAATGCTTGACATTTTCCGCATCCATGGTATAATAACAAACGTTCCCGGCCGAAACGGTCACGAACAAAAACAGAATATGCGGATATGGCGGAATTGGCAGACGCGTTAGATTCAGGTTCTAATCGGGGCAACTCGGTGGAGGTTCAAGTCCTCTTATCCGCACCATTCAACAAAAATCCGAACTTTCTTTTTCAGGAAAGTTCGGATTTTTTGTTTTCTGTTTTTTCTTCGGAAACGAGAATACCGCGGTTGCGCAGCAATGCCACCCAGCGGAGACTTCTTTTCCCAAAAACGTTGACAACAGCATAGCACAGGTTTATTCTTGAGAAAAGTGCTGAAATCTCAAGGCATCCTTGCGGTTTTGGCAAGGATGAAGGAGAAACCCCATTCGATCCAGCTTTATAAAACAGAGTTTTCCTTTTTCCTAAAATTACAGAGCCTCCGGTTCGGGAAGCCCCTGCAGACGCGAAATCTGCAGGGGCTTCTGCTTTTTCTGCGGGAAAAATGGATTTTTTGCGGCGCGGGGAGAGAAAGTACGGTTTATGGGACCGCACAAAAATTATACTGAAACTATAGAGAGCCTGCCAATTGACAGCAGACCATCTTTGTCGTATGGTGACATCATGATTGGAACCATGAAATTTCGTTCATTCCGGAGGTTTTTATGGAACTGCTTGCTCATATCAGTGAAGACCAGACCCGTACCCAGACCGTTGCAGAACACCTGCGAAACACCGCCGCACTTGCCGGAACCTTCGCTGCGGCATTTGACGCCGAGGGCGAAGCCCAATTTGCCGGCATCCTCCACGACATTGGAAAATACAGCACAAAATTCCAGCAGCGGCTGAAGGGCGGCGCGCCGGTCGATCACTCCACCGCCGGGGCACAGCAAGCCCTGCGTCAGGGGCATCCGCAGGCGGCCTTCGCCATTGCCGGACACCACAGCGGGCTTCCGGACGGCGGCAGTGCGGCAGATGACCCGGGGGATTCCACCCTGTTCGGCCGCAGCCAAAAGCCGGTAGAGCCCTACGACGGCTGGCAGGAGATCCTGCCGCTGCCCCAGAGTACACCGCCTGCATGGGCAAATGCGGACCCTTTGAGCTGTGCTTTTTTCACCCGGATGCTCTACTCCTGCCTGGTGGATGCCGATTTCATTGACACAGAAACTTTCATGAACGGGGAACCCGCTCCCCGGGGCAGCGGGGCCGACATTCCGACTTTGCGCGGCATCGTATCAGCGCAGGCAGAGCGATACCTCAGCGCCGATGCTCCCTCTTCGGTCAGCATCCAGCGAAACGCTGTCCTGCGGGCCTGTCTGGATAAGGGCGCTCACGGGCCGCAGGGACTGTATACCCTCACCGTGCCCACCGGCGGCGGCAAGACCTTTGCCTCGCTGGCCTTTGCACTGGAACACGCCGCCGCCCATGGCATGAAACGGGTGATCTACGTCATCCCGTATATGTCCATCATCGACCAGACGGCTGCCGTTTTCTCTGACCTGGTCGGCAGTGAGAATGTTCTTGCCGATTTTTCCAACGCCGAATACAAGATCGCCGACAGTGACAGCCTCACTTCCGCCCAGTACCGTCAGGTCCTTGCAAGTGAGAACTGGGATGCTCCTATCGTAGTGACCACCGCGGTACAGTT
Source organism: uncultured Faecalibacterium sp. (assembly GCA_934526125.1). Lineage (GTDB taxonomy): Bacteria > Bacillota > Clostridia > Oscillospirales > Ruminococcaceae > Faecalibacterium. The sequence goes on from CAKSZU010000012.1 coordinate 29,566, forward strand.
TTTCGAGTCCCTGTATGCCAACCGGAGCAGCCGCTGCCGCAAACTGCACAACCTTGCCAACAGCGTGATCATTTTTGATGAAGCGCAGACCCTGCCAAATGACTATCTGATGCCCTGTCTTTCTGCCATTGCACAGCTGGTACAGCATTACAACGTCACTGCCGTACTCTGCACCGCAACGCAGCCCGCACTGGCTCCCCTGTTCCAGGAACTGGCCCCCGGACTGACTACACAGGAGATCAGCCCCGACCCCGCCCATCTGTATGAGGTCCTGCGCCGCACCACTCTGCAGAATCTTGGTACGCTGTCAACAGACGTCCTGTGCGAGCAGCTGGCTGCGCAGCCGCAGGTCCTCTGCGTAGTCAACCGCCGCAAGACAGCGCAGGAACTCTTTGCCGCGCTCCCCGACGAAGGCAGTTACTGCCTGACCACCTTGCTGTGTGCCGCTGACCGCCGCCGGAAGCTGGAGGAGATCCGCCAGCGGCTGGCAGCCGGCCTGCCCTGCCGGGTGGTGTCCACCTCCCTGATTGAGGCCGGTGTAGACGTGGATTTTCCCCTTGCTTATCGGGAAGCCGCCGGGCTGGACTCTCTGCTGCAGACCGCCGGGCGCTGCAACCGTGAAGGCAAACGCCCCCCGGAAGAGAGCCTTGTCTACCGCTTCCGGCTGGAAGAGTATGATACGCCCCAGATGCTGCGACAGAATGCAGATGCTCTGGACCGGACGGCCCGCCATTTCAAAGAGCTGAACAACCCGGATGCGATCGCCGCTTATTTCAACGAACTTTCCCGGCAGCGCGGGCAGGCTTCTCTGGATAAGCACCATATTCTGGATGCCTTCATCAACGGCATCCACGGCTGCTGCTATCCTTTTGCACAGGTGGCGGCTCAGTTCCATCTCATCGAGAACGCAGCGCGGACCGTCTATCTGCCCATCGGCGAAGGTGAAAAACTCTGCGACCAGCTGCGTCATGGCCCCGTCACCCGGACTCTGCTCCGCAGACTTGGCATTTACAGTGTCTCCTGTTACAACGACCAGTTCCAGAAGCTCGATGCTGCCGGGGCGCTGGAGCCTCTTCCCGATGGCTCTGCCATCCTGCTTGATCCTACCCGTTATTATAATGATCGCACCGGTCTTGCCCTCGATGTTGAGACCGGCATCGGATTGTTCTTCTGACAAAAGGAAGAAGCGGCAAAGCACTTTCTGCCTTACCGCTTCTTCCATGACATCTCCGACATCAATCAAATATTTCTATCCACGCCCTCTTTGTCTGTGAGAGGGACGACACCCACAGTATACGGAAAAGCGAAACTTTTTTCAATATCTTCTTGACAACTTCTTTGTGCCGTGCTACACTGAATCCAGAAAGAGTCTTTCAGACATATCCGAATCAAACAAATGAAAGTAAAAAAGGAGGTGATGCTCATGTCTATGTTCGTTGAAGTCTGGGGAGACTACGGCTGCTTCACCCGGTTGGAACTGAAAACGGAACGCATGAGCTATGACATCATAACACCCTCAGCAGCCAGAGGGTTAGTTGAAGCTATCTACTGGCACCCCGGCCTGCGGTATCACATCGACCGCATCTACTTATTAAATCCCATCAAATTCACCAACATCCGCCGCAACGAAGTCAAGTCCACTCTGCTCTCGTCTGCAGCACTCAGCGCAGCCAAAGGCGGCACTCCGCCGGTACTCTACACCACACAGGACATCCAGCAGCGCGCCGCACTGGTCCTGCAGGACGTCCACTACGTCATCGAGTGCCATTTCACCATGACGGACAAGGCCGCTGCCAGCGACAACCCCGGCAAATTCCAGGATATCCTCCGCCGCCGTCTCCGCAAGGGGCAGTGCTTCCATCAGCCCTGTTTCGGCTGCCGGGAGTTCCCGGCCAATTTCCGGGAGTGGCCGGGCGGCGCGATCCCGGCACTGCCGGTGACGCAGGACCTTGGTCTGATGCTTTATGATCTTGACTACTCTGACCCGGAGAACATCCGCTCCCAGTTCTTCCGGGCAAAGCTGGTCAACGGTGTGATGGACTGCCGGGATGTGGAGGTGTTCACATGATCCTGCAAGCACTTACTGCTTATTATGAGCAGCTTCTGGCACAGGGCAAGGTAGAGGCCCCCGGCTGGGACAGCAAGTTCAAGGTCAGCTATGAACTGTGCCTTGGTCCGGACGGCCAGCTTCTTGCCCTGAATGATCTGCGGCAGGAGATGCCCAAAGGTAAAAAAACGGTCATTGTCCCCCGGGAGATGCCTGTTCCCCACCGTGTCAAGCGGACCGTCGGCGTCGCGGCAAACTTTCTGTGCGACAACACTTCCTACCTGCTGGGTGCAGATACAAAGGGCAAGCCGGAGCGCGCCCGGCAGTGTTTTGAAGCCTGCGCAGCGCTCCATCACAAGCTGCTGGACGGGGTCGATTCCCCCATTGCAAAGGCAATTCTCGCCTTTTTTGACAGCTGGGATCCCGATACCACATCGGTACATCCCTTGCTGGCCCCCTATTGGGCCGACCTGAACAACAACGCCAACCTTCTTTTCGGTTACGACGGCCCGGACGGTACCCGCTGCTTTGCCACCGAAGATGCCGCCATCCGGGCTGCATGGCAGGCAGAGTTCGATTCCGCCGATCCGAACGCCGCAACCGCCCGCTGCCTTATCACTGGAAAAGAAGCACCCGCCGCTCTCATCCACCCTGCCATTAAGGGTGTTGTAGGCGCTCAGGCCGCTGGTGCGGCACTGGTCTCTTTTAACGCGCCTGCTTTCTGCTCCTACGGCCATGAGCAGGGTGAGAACGCCCCGGTCAGCGAATATGCTGCTTTTGCCTATACCACTGCACTGAATCTCCTTTTGGCAGACCCCAATTGCTGCCGCCGCATCGGCGACACCACCATTGTCTGCTGGGCTGAAAATGCCTCCTCCGTCTACCCGCAGGCCATGGGCATGTTCCTCTGCGGTGTTCCGGAAGAGCGCGGCATTCAGGACTCTGACCTCGCCGCCGCACTGGAATCCCTTGCCCGGGGCAGACCTGTCACTTTTCTGGATGCACTGCTCCGGCCGGATCAGAAATTCTATGTACTGGGCATCTCGCCCAATGCAGCCCGGCTTTCTGTCCGGTTCTTCCTGCGGGACACCTTTGGTGCCTTTGCCAAAAATCTGCAGGACCACGCCGAACGGCTCCGCATCGTCCGTCCTGCCTTTGACAAGCGAGAGAACCTTTCGGTCTGGGCGCTGGCCCGGGAGACCGTCAACCTGAAAGAGCGCACCCCAACGCCATCGCCCCAGCTGGTGGGTGACTTGCTTCGGGCAGTGCTGACCGGCGGGCTCTACCCCGCCACCCTGCTCAACAGCGTGACCATGCGCATCCGGGCCGAACAGGAGATCACCCGAGGGCGCGCCGCCATCCTGAAAGCCTATTATCTCCGCAATTATCCCACTGAGATCAACAAGGAGGTCTTTACTGTGAACCCCAACGAATCTGCCAACGTTCCTTATGTGCTGGGAGAACTGTTCGCTGTTCTGGAAAACATCCAGAGTACGGCCAATCCCGGCATCAATACCACGATCCGGGAGCGCTATTTCAACTCGGCCTGTTCCACCCCTGCTGTGGCTTTTCCCTCACTGGTCAAATTGGCGCAGAAGCATTTGCAGAAGATGAGCCGGCAGAACGAGGTGTATTTCAGCAAACAACTCTCCGAGCTGATGTCCCTGCTGCCGGAGACCGGTTTCCCGACCCGGCTGAGCCTGCCGGACCAGGGCAAATTTGAAATCGGTTATTATCACCAGATCCAAAAACGCTTCACCAAGAAGAATGAGGAGGAATAAATCATGTCTGAGCCCATCAAGAACCGCTACGATTTTGTCGTTCTGTTTGACGTAGAAAACGGCAACCCCAACGGCGACCCCGACGCAGGCAACATGCCCCGTGTGGACCCGGAGACCGGCTACGGTCTGGTGACCGATGTCTGCCTGAAGCGGAAGATCCGCAACTATGTAGAGACCCTGAAGGAGGATGCCCCCGGCTACCGCATCTACATCAAGGACGGTACTCCCCTGAACCGCAGCGACAATGACGCCATTGCCGCCCTGGGTATCCAGGAAGATCTGAAGGCCGCCAAAAAGGCAGACCCCGGCATTGACCGCAAGCTGCGGGACTATATGTGCAAAAACTACTTTGATATCCGCACGTTCGGTGCTGTCATGACCACCTTTGTCAAAGGCGCGCTGAACTGCGGCCAGGTCCGCGGACCGGTGCAGTTGAGCTTTGCCCGCTCCATTGACCCGGTGGTGCCGCAGGAGGTCACCATCACCCGCGTGGCGATCACCACGGAGGCCGATGCCGAGAAAAAGGGCACCGAAATGGGCCGCAAACACATCATTCCTTATGCACTGTACCGCGCCGAGGGCTATGTCTCGGCCAACCTCGCCCGCAAGACCACGGGCTTCTCGGACGAGGACCTGCAGCTGCTGTGGCAGGCCATCCTGAATATGTTTGAAAACGACCACAGTGCCGCCCGTGGCAAAATGGCTGTGCGAGAACTCATCGTGTTCAAGCACGACTCGGAACTGGGCAACGCCCCGGCTTACAAGCTGTTCGATGCGGTGCAGGTCCAGCGGAATGCCGATGTCATTGCACCCCGCAGCTATCGTGACTACACGGTCACGGTTGCAGAAACTCTTCCGGAGGGCGTCACCTGCGAAAGGATGTCCTGATGTCCGCCCCGGAGGATTACCTGCTGATGTCCGGCATCCAGCACTTTTGCTTCTGCCGGCGTCAGTGGGCGCTGATCCACCTCGAACAGCAATGGTCGGAGAACCTTCGCACTGCGGAAGGGCGGCTGGAACACGACCGGTGCCACGATGCCACCCAGACGGAGCGGCGGGGCGATCTGCTCATCACGCGGGGGATGAAGGTCATCAGCCACCGGCTGCGTCTCTGCGGGGACTGCGATGTCGTGGAGTTCCGGGCTGACCCGGAGGGTGTGCCGCTTCAGCACACCGAAGGCCGCTGGCGTCCCATGCCGGTGGAATACAAACACGGCCGTTCCAAGGAGACTGACGCCGACCGGCTGCAGCTCTGCGCCCAGGCCATGGCACTGGAAGAGATGCTGGTATGTGATATCCCGCAGGCGGCACTCTTCTATGAAGAGACCCGGCGGCGGGAACTGGTGCCGCTCACCGAGGAACTGCGCCAGAAGACGCAGGCAATGGCCGATGAAATGAATCAGTATTTTGCCCGCGGCTATACTCCGAAAGTCAAACCCGGCATCTTCTGCAACGCCTGTTCGCTCAAGGAACTCTGCCTTCCGGTCCTCTACAAACGTGCCGACCCAAAAGCCTATTTACAGGAACGCCTGAATGAAGTTTCTTCGGAGGATGCGCCATGAGACAACTGCTCGGAACGCTTTACGTCACATCGGAGGATGCCTATCTCTCACTGGACGGCGAAAATGTTGTTGTCTCCTGCCAGAAAACCGAGATCGGCCGGGTCCCGCTTCACACACTGGAAGGGATCATCAGTTTCAGCCGTTCCGGAGCCAGCCCTGCCCTGATGGGAAAATGCGCCCGAAACGGGATCGACCTGAGTTTTTTCAGCCCGTACGGTCAGTTTCTGGCACGCACCGTCGGGGAAGAGCGCGGCAATGTCCTTCTCCGGCAGACACAATACCGCATTGCGGAAAGCGAGGCCCAGAGCTGTTCCTATGCGCGGTACTTCATTCTGGGAAAGGTATACAACGCCCGCTGGGTGCTGGAACGGGCGACCCGCGATCATCCTCAGCGGATCCCGGTGGAAAAGTTCAAGCGGACCAGCGCTCAGCTGGCCGCTGCATTGCCCCTTCTTGAGCAATGCGAAGACCCGGATCAGCTCCGCGGTCTGGAAGGCGAAGCCGCACAGCGATATTTCGACTGTTTTGACTCCATGATCCTCCAGCAGCACGATGATTTCTGCTTCACTTCCCGGAATCGCCGGCCTCCCACTGACAATGTGAATGCCCTGCTCTCCTTCGCCTACTCTCTGCTGGCCCGCGATTGTGCCTCCGCCCTCAGCAGTGTCGGACTGGACCCCTACGTCGGTTTTCTGCATCGCGCCCGGCCCGGCCGCCGGAGCCTTGCGCTGGATCTCATGGAAGAACTGCGGGCCGTTTATGCAGACCGCTTCGTCCTCTCCTGCATCAACCAGAAGCTCCTGACCGCCAAGCACTTTCAGAAGCAGGAAAACGGCGCTGTTCTTCTGACGGACGAGGGGCGGAAAGCCTTCCTCCGCGCCTGGCAGACAAAAAAGACCGAGCAGATCACCCACCCGTTCCTGAAGGAAAAGCTTGCCTGGGGACTCGTGCCCTATGTGCAGGCATTGCTTCTTGCGCGGACGCTTCGCGAGGATCTGGAACTTTACCCGCCATTCCTCTGGAAGTGAGGTGCCGCCATGCTTGTTCTGATCACCTATGACGTCAATACCGAAACTGCAGCCGGACGCAAACGGCTGCGCAAGGTCGCCAAAAAATGTGTGAACCACGGCCAGCGCGTCCAGAATTCCGTTTTTGAATGCCTTCTGGATGCCGCTCAGTTCGCCGTTCTGAAGGCCGAACTGACCGCCCTCATCGACCCCGAACTGGACAGCCTGCGATTTTACCAGCTCGGCAATAACTACCGGTCCAAAGTGGAACATGTCGGCATTCACCCCCGCTTTGAACAGGGAGATGTCCTGATCTTCTGACCTCTCCCCTCGGTGCGAACCGGAAGCGCTCACGCATTTCCTGCCTCCTTCGCACCCAAAAAAGTCACCTTTCTGCACAGAATTTTCTATTTTCTCCTGATCAGCTCTACCAATTCTGTGCAGATTGGTATATACTAAGACAAAAGCAGAGTATTTTTTCTCTGTTTTTGCTGTCGCCCTCCTCGCGGAGGGCGTGGATAGAAATCCCGGCCGGCAAGGCCAAGGCAAGCCCCGCGCAGGGTCGCCCTCCTCGCGGAGGGCGTGGATAGAAATCCTCCAATTCTCACCGATTGCAAGCGCGCTGTTTGTCGCCCTCCTCGCGGAGGGCGTGGATAGAAATGCTTATGGACCTTGACAGGTCTTGCACCTTTGCCGTCGCCCTCCTCGCGGAGGGCGTGGATAGAAATTGCTGCAAGCTGTCATCACGGCGTTTGCCAGCCGTCGCCCTCCTCGCGGAGGGCGTGGATAGAAATTTGAAGTAGTCAGACATAGCAAATAAAAGAAAGAGGTCGCCCTCCTCGCGGAGGGCGTGGATAGAAATCCAACAGCTTGCACCGTTAAGCGCCCACTGCTCAGTCGCCCTCCTCGCGGAGGGCGTGGATAGAAATGGACACACTACGCAGACGCTCCAGCGTCCGGGCGGTCGCCCTCCTCGCGGAGGGCGTGGATAGAAATTTGGTGTCGATAACACCGCGAATCAGCAGGGAGGTCGCCCTCCTCGCGGAGGGCGTGGATAGAAATACAAGCGCAAGACCAAGCTGCGGGGGAGTGTCCAAGTCGCCCTCCTCGCGGAGGGCGTGGATAGAAATATAAGCAGCCTGCGGGTCGGGGAACAAACCGGGTGGTCGCCCTCCTCGCGGTGGGCGTGGATAGAAATACCTGCCCCACCCCCGGCGGTCCCCACATACCCCGGTCGCCCTCCTCGCGGAGGGCGTGGATAGAAATCTGACCCGTGAGCATGAAACAGAAGCCGGAGAAGGTCGCCCTCCTCGCGGAGGGCGTGGATAGAAATAAAGAAGAGGACGTGACCCCGGACGAGTTTGCCGGTCGCCCTCCTCGCGGAGGGCGTGGATAGAAATCGCCCACGCCACAAAACCGCGCACAGGGCTTTATAAGGGTCGCCCTCCTCGCGGAGGGCGTGGATAGAAATGTATGACGTGGATGGGTTGTTAAAGAGATTGGAGTCGCCCTCCTCGCGGAGGGCGTGGATAGAAATGTTGTATTTCCGGTTGATGTCATCAATATGTAGCGTCGCCCTCCTCGCGGAGGGCGTGGATAGAAATCATCTGCTACAATGCAGATATCGCCGCCCGCGTTGTCGCCCTCCTCGCGGAGGGCGTGGATAGAAATAGAACGTCACAGCAGTAACGAACAAGTCTTGTAGGGTCGCCCTCCTCGCGGAGGGCGTGGATAGAAATCCACGAATGCTTTCATTCTTGTCCTTTCTATTGTGTCGCCCTC
>CAKSZU010000013.1 GCA_934526125.1 uncultured Faecalibacterium sp.
CCCTGAGCAGTATCGTACTTCAGCAGGTGAGCCAGCATCTTGGGGCTGGTCAGGTCGTTGATTGCGACGACCTCGTAACCCTCAGCATCAAACATCTGACGGAAAGCCAGACGGCCAATACGACCAAAACCATTGATAGCAACTCTAACAGCCATGTTAATAGTACCTCCTAAATGTTCTTACCCTTTTCATCGGATAATGATCACGGTAGCTTTATTGTAGTCCAAAATCCGAAAAGTTTCAAGTGCCTGCCAAAAAATTAACAAGTGAATTTCACACTTTTTTGTTTTTGTACGATTTTGACAGCTCTTACCGGAATCTTTTCAGCAAATCAACCAACAGAGTGCTTGCCTTTGGGATGGGATGCGCCGCTGGCGGCCACCCGCGCCGTGCTGAGCATGCCCAGGGTCCCCACGCAGCACAGACCGGCCCCGAAGAACAGATCGGGCAGCTGCGCCACTGTCAGACCGTAGAAGAACGGCACCAGCACCCGGGGCAGCTCCCAGCAGAAGCAGAGTACGAAACAGGCAAGGCCCGCCATGCAAAGCATCCGGCCGTCAGTGGACTCCGGCAGCCAGAGGGCCCGCACCAGCGCCGACAGGAACAGCAGCGCCGACAGCAGCTGCCAGATCATGGCAGTGGGCTCCACCCGGTGCCAGCTGGAGCTGTTCTCCATGAAGCGGCTCAGTACCGCCCAGTAGAACACCGCCGTTCCCAGCACGGCCGTGGCCATGCTCCGGTTGGGCAGCCGGTATTCCCCGCTCCGCATCCAGCTCCGGGCAAGGCTTGCGAACCAGACGCCGCACACCACTTCCAGCAGGGCCCGCACCAGCGCACCCGGCCCGGTCAGACCGAAGAGCAGCCGGCACACGCCCCCCAGGGCAAAGAAAGCCGCGGCCAGCACAACCGTCCGGCCGGAGTGCCGGCATTCGCTGCGGAGGATGTCGGGCCGACGGGCCAGCCGGTACCCGGCCAGCAGCGCCCCCAGCACCGCCACGGCCAGCGCGGCATACCGCAGCCAGACCGAACCGGTCAGGCAGATGCCGGTCTCCCAGCTGGTCCAGAGGGCAAGGTCAAGCCCGCGGCCGATGGCCAGGGCTCCGCCCAGAATGAAAACAAGCACAAAAAAAGCGTTCATCAGCGTTCCTCGATCGGTTTATATTTCTGGCGTACGCCCAGATACTTATAGGCAGGCCGGATGATCCGGTTGGCAAAGACAACTTCCTCCACCCGGTGGGCACACCAGCCCGGCACACGGGCGATGGCGAACAGCGGGGTGTAGAGGTCCTCCGAGATCCCCAGCATGTGATAGATCAGCCCGCTGAACAGATCCACGTTGGCGCACACGGGCTTGGTGCTGCCCTTTTCCTCGGCAAAGATGCCGGGGGCCAGCTTCTCGATGCTGCACAGCATGTTATACTCTTCCTCAAAGCCCTTTTCATAGGCCAGATGGCGGGCACGCTCCTTCAGGATCACCTCGCGGGGGTCGCTCATGGTATAGACCGCGTGGCCCATGCCGTAGATCAGGCCGGAACCGTCACCTGCCTGCTTGCGCAGGATGCGGCGCAGGTACTCCCGCACCTCGTCGTCATCCTCCGGATGCTCCACATGTTTCAGGATGTCCTGCAGCTGACGGTTCACCATCAGGTTGGCGCCGCCGTGCTTGGGGCCCTTCAGGGCACCGATGGCGGCCGCAATGGCCGAATAGGTGTCCGTCCCGGAGGAGGATAGGACGCGGGTAGTGAAGGTGGAGCAGTTGCCGCCGCCGTGGTCTGCATGGACCAGCAGGCACATATCCAGCAGCTTTGCCTCTTCGTGGGTGAACTTCTGGTCGGGGCGGTAGGTACTCAGGATATGCTCCGCCGTGCTCTGCCCCGGTTTCGGCAGGTGGAAGAACATGCTCTGCTTGTCGTAGTAGCGGCGCTTCATCTGGTACGCGTTCACCATCATGGTGGGCATACTGGCGATCAGGTTGATGCTCTGGTTCAGGATGTTCTCCAGACTCAGGTCCTCGGCGTGCTCATCGTAGGAGTACAGGCCCAGCACACAGCGCTGCATCTTGTTCATGATGTTGGGCGAGGGGGCATTCATGGTATCCATGAAACCGTCGGGCAGGGCCCGGTGTTCGGCCAGCAGCTCGCAGAAATCGTCCAGCTGCTCCTGCGTGGGCAGACTGCCGAAGAGCAGCAGCCAGATGACCTCTTCGAACACGAAGCGGTCATTGCGGTACGCCTCGTTGACGATCTCGTTGATGTCCACACCCCGGTAGATCAGTTTGCCCGGAATGGGGATGATCTTTCCCTCCTGATCCTTGCGGTAGCCCACAACGTCGCAGACGTTGGTCAGGCCTGCCAGCACACCGGTGCCATCCGGATTGCGCAGGCCCCGTTTGACCCCCAGCCGCTCGCTGGTCTCCGGGTCGATGTAGTTGTTGGCAAGATACTCTTCACAGAGCGTCCGCATCGTCTGCGGATCCAGAGTTGCCACCTCTGCATGGGTAAAATTCATGCGCGGATTCCCCTTTCTGTTCCTATTACTTATACCTTTCCCTGCCATCCGCCATGATGGCATATTCATATGATAGCGCTTTTGTGAAGTAAATTCAAGTCTCAGGTGAAATGTGCGCTTTTTCACCGGAAAATTCTGGTACAGTAAAGCCGGAACGATGCCTGTCCGGGAGGGAAAGCCATGACCAAAAAGACATTCTTTCTTCTCTGTTCCCTGCTTCTGGTGCTGGGGACCCTGCTGCCGCCGCTGGGCTACCGGCTGGCGCAGCAGACAGCCGGGCCAGCGCCGAGCGGAGAGAGCGCCGGGGCAGCTTCTTCCTCCCCGGACCCTGCAGACTCTGCCCCACCCTCGGACCAGGACAGCGAGAGCTTCCTTCTGGCGGACGAAAGTGCCGGAGCCGTGATCTCGGTGTCCCGGCGGGACTACCTCATCGGGGCTGTCGCCGCAGAAATGCCGGTCTCCTGGCCGGACGAGGCCCTGAAGGCCCAGGCCATCGCCGCCCACAGCTACGCGCTCTACTGCCGGGATCACGCCGCCGACCCGGCCTCCGGCTGGCTGACCGTGGATCCCGCCCGGCGGCAGGGGTACCTGACCGACCCCGTCCTCCGCAGCTACTGGGGCACCGCCTATGACGAAAACTACGCCCGGCTGTCAGCGCTGGTGGATTCCGTCCTCAGCGATGTCCTCTACTACGATGGTGCCCCCGCCGGGACAAGCTATTTTGCCATCTCCAACGGCATGACCGAAGCCAGCGAGAACGTCTGGGGGACGGCCCTGCCCTATCTGGTCCCAGTGGACAGCTCCACTGACCGGACGGCTGACAACTACCTCTATACCGTCCAGATGACGCCGGAGCAGCTGCAGCCCCTGCTGGCCGGGCTGAACCTTGCACCGGACCTGTCCGCGCCGGAGAGCTGGTTCGGCGAAAGCAGCCTGACGCCCTCCGGGTACGTTGCCGGGATCACCGTCTGCGGCCAGACCGTCACCGGCCCGGCCCTGCGGAAGGCTCTGGGGCTGCGCAGCGCCTGTTTTACAGTGGGTTATCAGGACGGCAGTTTTTCCTTTACGACAAAAGGCTACGGTCACGGAGTCGGGCTGAGCCAGTGGGGTGCCCGCGCCCTGGCTGAGCAGGGCCAGTCCGCCCCGCAGATCCTCGCGCACTATTTCCCGGGGACTGAACTGCGGCGGTGATGCAAAAATGAGGCCCGGATCACTCCGGGCCCCATTTTGCACTTTTATTCTTCCTCTGCTTCAGGCCCGCAGATCCAGCCAGGTGAGCATGTTCTGCAGTGCCTCAGGTCCCGCCTCACTGCCGAACAGCTTATGGGGCGCATGGCCGTAGGAGTGGAACACCTTGTCCTCGGAAGCACAGTTCAGGTAGAACTTCAGCATATCGTCCGGCTTGAAGTGCATATCATCTTCCGCGCAGAGGATCAGCACCGGCTCGGCAAACTCCTGATAATGGTCGTGCAGATAGTAGAAGGCACAGCCCATCATGTAGCCCAGAGCGTTGGTACGGCGGGGCGGGTTTGCGAGCGTGGCGGCGTTCTGCTCCGACTCCGGCAGGGGTACGGGGAACTCAGTGGTCATATCCTCCGGCTTTTCCGGCATTTCGTCCTTACCGGTGACGGCGGAGACCGACAGGATGATACCGTCCACATAGCCGGGTTTCTGAATTCCCAGGATCTCGGAGCCGATGCCGCCCATGGAGTTGCCGAAGAGGAAGATCTTCTGGCCGGGGTTCTCCTTCCGGGCAAGGTCAATGATGAACTTGATGTCATTCACCAGTACGGAAAAATCGGCATAGTATCCGCGCAGACCTTCCGACTGGCCGTGGCCGCGGTGGTCGAAGAAGTAGACCGTGTAACCAGCCCCCACCAGACCATCCTCGATCCGGCGGTACTGGGTGGTATCGATGGAAGCTCCCGCGCCGTGGCTGATGACCACAACAGCCCGGGGCTTTTCCTGGATGTCGCGCTTCAGCCGTAGTTTCGTGCCGTCAAAAGAGGGAATGAACTCAAACGTGCTTGTCATAACGAACCGCCTTTCTGTTGTCTGTATTTATCGCAAGGCTAGAAATCAGCACAACTGTAACAGCATATCTGGCAAACCAACGATGTTGCTGTTGCATTAAAAAGTTGGTTTGCTATATTTCAGATTTTCAATATCGACCACTGCACCGGTATCGGAAGAGCCGACCAGAGCAGCATACTTTGCCAGCGCCGGCAGACGCGGCTTGATCAGCGGTTTCCAGTTTTCCTTCCGTCGGGCAAGCTCTTCGTCGCTTACTTCGAGGGTCAGGGTGCGGTTGGGGATGTCGATCTCGATCCAGTCGCCGTCCTGCACAAAGGCAATGGGGCCTCCGTTGACAGCTTCGGGAGAAACATGGCCGATGCAGGGGCCGTGGGTCGCGCCGGAGAAACGTCCGTCCGTGACCAGCGCAACGTCCAGATCCATCTTGCGTCCCATGATCAGGGAAGTGGTGGAGAGCATTTCACGCATACCGGGGCCGCCCTTGGGGCCTTCGTAGCGGATCACGATGACGGTCCCCTTCTCGATCGTATCCCCGCTGATGGCGGCATCTGCCTCCTCCATGGAGCTGAAGCAGCGCGCCCGTCCGCGGAAGTGGTACATTTTTTTGTTCACGCCGGACTGCTTGACAACAGCGCCCTTGGGGGCCAGGTTTCCGTGCAGCACGGCAATTCCGCCTTCCGGCTTCTGGGGATGATCCAGCGTTTTCAGCACATCATCCGGATGCACCTCCACATCCTGCAGCAGCTCATGCAGGGTCTTGCCCGTTACCGTCAGGCTGTCCTCGTGCAATGCATAGCGGATGGTCTTGAGCACTGCGGGGATCCCGCCTGCGTTGTCCAGCGAAACGATGGGATACCGGCCGGAAGGCTGCAGGTTGCACACAAAGGGCACCTTGCGGGAGATCTCGTCAAAATCGCTCAGGTTCAGCTCCACACCGGCCTCGTGGGCAATGGCCAGCAGATGCAGCACCAGGTTGGTGGAAGAGCCGGTAGCCATGGCACCCGCCACACCGTTCAGCAGCGTTTCACGGGTCAGGATCATACGGGGGGTGATGCCCTTTTCCAGCAGCTTCATGACCTGGCGGCCGGACTCCTTGGCAAGGCGGCGGCGCTTGAGGGATACCGCCGGGGCGGTGCCTGCGCCGGGCAATGCCATGCCCAGCACCTCCGACAGCATGCACATGGAGTTCGCCGTACCCAGATGCGCACAGCTGCCCACGGTGGGCAGGGCGGCCTGTTCCGCCGCCTTCATCTTTTCCACGGTAGTGATCCCTGCTTCCACGCGGCCGGGGTACTCCCGCAGCTCGCTGGAGCAGAACAGGGGGTTGCCCTCCACATAGCCCGGCAGCATGGGGCCGCCCGTGACGATCACGGTGGGGATGTTGACGCGGGCAGCGGCCATGATCATGCCGGGAATGATCTTATCACAGCCTGCCAGCAGGACCATTGCATCAAAGTGATGCGCTTCCACCACCATCTCAATAGAGTCTGCGATCAGGTCGCGGCTTGCCAGAGGGTAACGCATTCCCTCATGTCCCTGGCACAGACCGTCGCAGATCGCAATGGTCTCGGACTGGCGGGGGATGCCTCCTGCCTCACTGATGCCCTGCTTGACTGCCTCAGCCAGTTCCCGCATGTGCATGTGACCGGGCACCATTTCGGAGAAAGAGCCGATCACGGCAACAAAAGGTTTTTTCAGGTCTTCCTCGTCCATCCCGGTGGCGTACAGCAGGGCACGCTCGCCGGATTTGTTCAGACCGTTGGTCAGGATACTGCTGCGGTATTTGGGGTCTTTCAGCTGAAAGGCTTTTTCGTAATCGTTCATTGTCTGTTGCTCCTTCTGTGGTGCTTTCGTCACAGGGTCTTATTTTTGCTGTGTGTTTACTCCACTGCAGCGTTCATGGCAAAGTCGATCCACTGACCGGACTCAGCATACGCCACACGGCCGTAAACACCTCTGGCTGCCAGCTGCTCGTTGACGGCAGCGATCATCTCCTTCGGGTCCTTCATGATCTGCATGGTCAGCATGAACAGATAGGGACTGCCGCTGCGGGTAAGCTGCGCTGCAGCTTCCTCCGTACACTGCTCTGCTGTACGGCTCGCATGGTGGAGGATCAGGGTGGGGTGATACTTTTCCAACTCATTGAGCCAGGGCTCGGCCCGTCCGCCGTCCATGGCGATCTTCATGCCGTTGGGCAGCGAGATGATGAAGTTGCTGTTGTAAACCGTGCCCAGATGCAGGTACTCCAGTTCTTTTGCATCCATTCCGTTGTCCAGCCTGTCCTGCGGACGGAGCTGGCCCACTTTCGCGGTATGGCGGCCCTGCTGCCACAGCACACGGAAATCATCAAAGTTGTACTCGCAACCGTCCGTCATGGGGATCACGCTGCCGGTGGGCAGGTTCAAATGTTTGACCAGCTCATAGGCAGACCAGCCGTTGACCAGGATCGGGGCATGGAACCGTTCTTCCAGCGCCCGCAGGGATCCGATGTGGTCAAAGTGGACATGCGTCAGCATAATATAATCGCACCGCTCGATCACGGAGTCATCAAACCCGCTGATGAAACCTTTCTCCGGCTCCGACTGGCAGGATGCCTCATCCTTACGGAACATGGGATCGATCACGATCACCTTGCCATTGGGCAGCTCGATCTGGCTGCAGTTCTCCACAAACCAACGGTAACGGAAAGACGGAATCGTGTAAGTCATAAAAATCCAGCTCCTTTTTATCAGATTTTATCTTTTATCACAGATCAATTCTTCATGGAAATATCCCCCGTCCCTCGCCCGGCGAGGGCAGCAGAGGCAGGGGACACTCCAGAAAAAAGATGAAGAAAGAAATGAGAACGCTGACCATTCCGAAATGATCCGGTTGACTGTATTACACCGGCGGGTAAACCAGAACAGTCATAATGAAAAGCGTCACTGCGGACACGATGGTGGCTGGCACCGTCCACTTCCAGGTATCGCGGATGCTGAAGCCACAGGTCGAATAGGCGATCAGCGCACCGTTGGAAGCCATCGGGGTCAGGGTAGAGATCAGGGCACAATTGAAGGCCATCATAACAGCGGCACGGCAGTCGATTCCGGCAGCCACACAGATGCTGCAGGCGATGGGGCACATCATCAGGAAAGATGCCGTGTTGGAGATGAAACTGGTCAGCAGAGTCGTGACGACGGTAACAACGGCACAGATCAGGTATCCGGAGGGATTGCCGCCCAACAGCTTCAGGATGCTGTTGCCGATCAGATCACCGGCACCGCTGGCGGTCAGAGCGTTTGCAATGCCCATAATGGTGGCCACCATGATGACAGGCCCGTTGATCAGGGTCTGGAGGAACCACTTTCCGCTGCACACCTTCAGGTAAATAAACACGACCATGACTGCCAGGGGGATCATGTAGGCGCGCTCGCCCAGCTGCTTCTGGAACACCATGGACAAAACGGTAAAGATAAAACCGATGTAGGTGATGATCTCATCCCGCTTGCTCATGGTAGAAGTTTCACTACCGGAACCGCCGGAGCTGTAAGCAGAAGCATCCAGCTCCTTCTTGGGGAGCATCTTATAGGTCATGCAGCACCAGATGATAATAATGATACAGGGAATCAGGCAGCACTTGATCATACTGAACAGATCCAGGAATTCGGTACCGCCGGCAGCTTCGATGAACTGGTTGAGCATCAGGTAAGTCGTCAGACCACCACCGCCGACGGGGAGCTTCGCCATCCAGGCCGTCATGACCAGGACCATAGGCAGCAGCACACGGGACATCGTGACTTCGCTGTCACGGCCGATGCTGATCAGGAAACTCATCATCAGCATGATGATGGAGGACTGGCTGTTGGTGAACTGCGCCAGAATGGCGGAGAATGCCAACAGAGTAAACATCAATATCGTATCATTTTTGGATGCCTTGCCGGAAAGCAGTTTGCTTTTCAGCTTTTCAATGAAGCTGGTGCGGCTGAACTGAGCAGCCATTGCGAACATACCGGCCAGCATGATGACATTCTTGTCAACGAAGCCGGAAAAACCGGCCTGCAGGGTGACCGCGCCGCTCAGGACCAGGATCGCAACGCCGGAAATGCCGATCAGCGGAAAGGATATCTTACCGGAGAGCATCGCCGCAACGAAGAGTACCAGAACGATCAGGGTCACGATCAATTCATAAGACATATGTAACTCCTCTTTTTATCCGTATTTTTTGCCGACCGAGCATCGTACGCTGCTCTTTGGATCGACTTCAGTATAGCACACCGCGTGATTAAACGGAAGTGAAACAAAATAACATATGTTTTAGTTTTTCTAAATTATATCCCCGGGCAATTTTCTTCTTTTTTCTGGACGGATCGACCAAAATCATGTATGATGGTATCATACCTTGCAGACTTTGCAGAAACTGTTCTGCAGCTGCATCTCAGCACTCCGGAGGGATATTTTATGAACCTGAAAGAATTGGAATACGTCGTTGCCATCGCGGATGAGAAAAGCCTGACAAAAGCGGCCGAGCGGCTTTTCATCACGCCCTCTGCCCTTACCCAGCAGGTCCTCCGGCTGGAAAACGAGCTGCACACTCCGCTGTTCATCCGCTCCCGCAGCGGATGGCAGCCCACCGAAGCCGGTGAGATCTATCTGGAGGCCGCCCGGAAGATCCTGTTCATCCGGCAGGATGCCTACAACCGCCTGCAGGACCAGATCCAGCGCAGCGCTTACAGCCTGACCATCGGCCTGCCGCCGGAGCGCGGCACAGATATGTTTTCCCGGATCTATGCCCCCTTCCGGGAGAGGTTCCCGGATGTGACCATCCAGCTGCGGGAGACCAGCGTCCACACCCAGCAGGATCTCATCCGTTCCGGTCAGCTGGACCTGGGGTTCCTGACATTGTCGGAGGCGCAGATGACCAAGGATGAATATGTCCCCCTCTGGGAGGAAGAGATTCTTCTGGCCGTCCCGCAGAAATATCCGGAAGCCCTGCTGCAGAGCGCCCCGCCCCAGCCGGGGTCCCCCTACCGGGTCGTCCCTCTGGAACGGCTGCAGAACGAGCCCTTTGCCATGATGAGCGAAGCTTCGACCCTGCGCCAGATCCAGGAGGACATCTTCCGACAGAACGGCCTGTGGCCGCAGGTTGCCTTTGAAGCCACCCGTGCCATGACCATCTTCGAGGTGGTATCCTACAACCTCTGCTGTGCACTGGTCTGTGAGTATTATGTGCAGATCCATCAGGACCGCAGCGTTAATCTCTATGCCTTGCCGGAGCATCCCCACTGGGCCATGTATGCCAGCTACCGGAAAGGCAAATACCTTTCTGCTGCCGAAAAGTACCTCATCCAGCTGGTCCGGCAGACCCATAATGCCCCCTGCGATCCCCAATGACAAAACCCGTCGGTTCTTTGCGAGCCGACGGGTTTTTCAAATGTTTCAGGAAAAAACAGCTTTCTCAGTCCACGAACCGGTACAGGTTCAGGCCGATCTCAGGCGAATAGGCGCGGTCGACCTCGCCCGCGATCTTGTGGATCACGAATTCCCCGGTCAGGCTGATGACAGCCCGGTTCAGGTGGCCTCCGCAGCAGAAGTCCCGGGTCACATTGCCCACTACCATATGGATGTGCAGATAGTTCTTGCCCTCCATGGTGGAGATATTGCCGCTGCAGGAAGCGATCTCCATATCGCCGGTATAATCCCGTTTTTCATAGATAAACTTTTCCCGGTTGAAAACGCCCAGGGTCACTTCCCCGATCGCGCCGATCCCGGAGACGGAGCCCAGAAGGATGTGTTCCTTTTCGCAGACCTGCCGGATGCAGTCCAGGATCTCCTCGCCCCGGTCCATCCGGACGACGACATCCTGCCCATAGACACGGTATTCCATTGCCGTTCTCCTTTCTCCCGGTTCACATATTCCGGGCAAAAAAGTCCAGTGCGATCTTCTGCACCGCAGGCTGGAAAAACTCCGGGGTGCCGTGACCGGCCCCCTTCACGACGTAGAGATCTGCCTTGTTCCCTTCCCACGAAAGCATGGAGTTGTAAAGCATCTCGCTCTGCTCCAGCGGGATCATGGGGTCGGCATCGCCGTGCATGATCAGGAACGGCGGCATATTGCCGTGGATGTACCGGATGACCGAGTATTCCCGGGCACGCTGCGCCATGGTGTCCACATCTCCGCCCAGCACGGCACCCGTGTGGGTGTCCTCCATCCGGCTCCATCGGGAGGTATCGGCAGTGCCGCTGCGGTAGGCCTCCACCTGTTCTTCGGTCGCCCCGGCCATATCCACAAGGCCGAACAGGTCCCACACGGCCTGCACATCGGAAGAGTAGCCCTTCCACTCTTCCGAGAGGAACCGGTTGTCGTTGAGGCCCAGCATCGAAACGATCATGCCGCCTGCACTGCGCCCGGCCACGCCGAAGCGGAGCGGGTCCAGATTGTACTTGCCTGCATTTGCCCGCAGGAAGCGGATCGCGGTCTTGGCATCGATGAGCTGTGCCGGCAGATGCCCCTGTGCGCTGCTGCGCACCTGCACGAAAGCCACGGCGTACCCGGCTTCGGCCAGGAACTCGAGATCCGCCACCTGGCAGTTCTTGTCGATGCCGCGGAAGCCGTTGCCATTGAACCAGAGGATCACCGGACGCTTCGGGGCGGCAGGCTTTGCGGCCTGCGGGGCCGTGGTCGCGTCCGGGCGCTCCTCCGGCTGGTTGTTGCCGAAGATGCGGCGCATCTCACCGTTGTTCTGGAGCGGCAGCATCAGCGAGAGATCCAGATCCAGCGGCTGCCCGCCGAGATCCTGCACATGGGAATAGACGATGTGATCCAGCAAGAAGATCGTCGGACGATCAATGCCGGGGGCAATGGTAGTACGCATGGGTGATCCTCCTTGAACAATTGATTTCTGTTTTATTATGCGGCATTTCCGGCCCCCGGCGCAATGGCAGAAACGCCCAAAAAATCTGCTTCTGCCGGGCAGAATCCACAAGGATTCAGCTTTTGAACTCTTCTTTGCAGAACATGGCCCGTTTTGTTTCATCCGGTTCTTATTTTTGGCCGGTTTCATGAAACGGAGGGTTCATTTTCTGCAATCTTGTCAGAACCGGCAAAACATGGGGCACATTTTCGGCGGAATCCTTCTTGCCGCCCCGGCACAGATCGTGTACCATAGAGACAACAAGAAAAGTCAGGAGGGAACATGCTATGTCTATGCGTCCGCAGATCCCCGTCCGCTCGTCCGAAAGCGAGCAGGCGCTTCAGTTCATCCGTCAGATGGGCATTGAGAATGTCAGCCTGATGCTCGGGCCGGATGAGCTTACCGCCGAAGCCATCCGGGCACAGAAAAACAAGCTGGCCGCCTTCGGCCTGCGCATCTCCGATGCTGCCTGCATGGAGCTGCAGAAAAACAAGAGCATCCACCTGGGCCTGCCCGACCGGGATCACGAGATCGACCGGTTCAACCAGATGCTCCGGGTGTTCGGGGAGGAGGAGATTCCCTTTACCTCCATCGCGTGGCAGCCCAACGGCATCCTGCGCACGGCCTGGAAAGTCGGCGAGTACACCCGGGGCGGCGTTGCCATGTACTGCGACCAGAACGAGATCCTTGCCCGCCCCAACGCCGAAGACCGCGCCTACACCGAGGATGAGATCTGGGACAATTTCACCTATTTCATGGAGCGGGTCATCCCGGTGGCCGAGGAGACCGGCGTCCGGCTGGCGCTCCACCCCAACGATCCCCCGCTGGCCTGCATGGCCGGGATCCCCAGCCTGATCTACAACATGGAGTGCTACCGCCGGGCCTTCCGGGCTGCCGGCGGCAGCAAGGCCCTGGGGGCCAAGCTCTGCGTCGGCTGCTGGCTGGAAAGCGGCAGCGACTTCGGCGACCTGATGTCGGATATCAAAGAGCTGTGCGACGAGGACCGCCTGCTCTGCGTCCATTTCCGGAACGTCAGCGCCCAGCTGCCGGTGTTCGAGGAAGTCCTTGCCGAGGACGGCTACGCCGACATGTACGCCATCATGAAACAGCTCGTGGCCTGTGACTGCAATGCCGTCATCTCCATCGATCACGGCTTCCAGCCGATGGAAGGCTTCGGCGGGATGCCCGGCTCTTTCTGCTACCCCACCGGCTTCATGAAGGGGCTGCTGTGGGCCGCCGAAAAAGAGCTGGGAAAGCGCTGATTTTCAATCGCATTTCCAAACTTCAGAAATCAGAAAATGCCCCCGGACTGACAGTAAACTGCTGCCGGTCCGGGGGCATTCCGTCTGTATTTTTTGGTTCCGGCCGTTCAGGGCAGGAGCTTCAGCAGGATCTGGAAGATATAGGCCAGGAAGGCCAGCCCGACTGTCCACACCACATACCGCAGGCCGCGGCTGAACTTGTCGCAGCGGTCATGGAGGCGGCCAAGACTGTCGTTCACCGTCTCACGGTACAGCTCGATCAGCCTGCCGACGGTCTCCGGCTCGGACTGCACCGCCAGCCGCTCCACCTGCATATACTCCGGGTCCATCCGGTGGATCCGTTCCGGCCGGAGAAGGTTGAGGAAAAAGACCAGCACCAGCACATAGGCCAGCATGACCGCCAGACAGTTCCCGACATACAGCACTGTCAGCAGCAGCGCAAGCGCCCCTTCCGGCATCACCAGCCCGGTCAGTCCGCCGAACAGGTTGGTGATGAACACGAATACAAATCCGCAGAAGGTGATGACGATATACACTTTGTTGTCCAGCTTATCGCTGCGCTCAAAGGTGTTTTTGTATTCGAGGATCAGGCTGTCCAGCACCAGCTTCTGGCTCTGCAGGTCGGGCGGGATCGTTTGCTTCGGCATGGCGTTCTCCGTTTTCTCAGCGCACCAGAGCGGGCTTCTTGTGGTCGTACTTCCAGCCGGGGATCAGGTACTGCATGGACTTTGCATCGTCCCGGTCGTGGCTGGGCAGGGCGTTGTACAGGCGGTTTGCCTCCCACACGCGGTCCCAGTTCAGGTGAACGCCCAGGCCCGGTGCATCCGGCACCTGCAGCTTGCCGTTGACGATCTTCGGCGCGTCCAGCAGCAGGTCCTGACCGTCCTGCCAGATCCAGTGGGTATCCAGCGGGGCAGGCTCGCCCACAGCGGCAGCACCCACCTGTGCGAAGGCGGCCAGTGTGATATCGAAATGGTTGTTGGAGTGGACACCCCAGGTCAGGCCCCAGCTGTCCAGCAGCTGGCTCATCCGGATGGCACCGTCAAAGCCCCAGAAATGGGGATCGGCCAGGATGATGTCGCAGGCGTTCAGGCTGACCGTGTGGTAGAACTGACGCCAGTCGGTGGCGATCATGTTGGTTGCCACCGGCATCTGGACGGCGTTCTTGAACTCCCGCATGATCTCACGGCCGGAGTACCCGGCCTCCGGGCCGCAGGGATCCTCAATGTAGGTCAAAACGTCCCGCATGCTTTTGCACAGGCGGATGGCCTCGTCCAGGCTCCATGCGCCGTTGGGGTCGATATTGACCCGCGCCTCCGGGAACCGCTTCTTGATGGCGCGCAGGCCTTCCATCTCCTCCTCGCCGCGGAGTACGCCGCCCTTGAGCTTGAAGTTGTGGAAGCCGTACTTTTCGTTCAGGGCTTCGGCCTGCTCCACCAGCCGCTCAGGGGTCAGCATCTCCTGACGGCGGAGACGGAACCAGGGGTCCGGGCTGTCGCTCTCGTCCAGATACTGCATCTCCCCTGCCGGCACCTTGTTCTTGTCGGAGACATAGAACATATAGCCCAGCATCTCCACTTCTTTGCGCTGCTGTCCCTCGCCCAGAAGGGTACACATCGGTACGCCGAGGAACTGGCCCATCAGGTCGAGCATGGCGCACTCGATGGCCCACTCGCTCTTGACCACGAACTTCAGCTTGGAGATATCCAGCGTCTGGATGCCCTCGCCGTCGTCTCCGTCGGCATGTTTTGCAATGCGGTGGATCTTCTGCAGCACCTCGCGGTAGCGGGCTACAGGCTGGCCTTCCACCAGCGGGCGGACCGCATTCAGGCAGTCGCAGGTATAGTCGCCGCCGTGGATCTCGCCCACGCCGGTGTGGCCGGCATTGTCGGTCAGCACCACCAGATTGCGGGTAAAGCAGGGCGCATGTGCGCCCGAAAGAGTCATCAGCATCCCATCGTAACCCGCAACGGGGATGACCTGCATTTTCGTAATGATCGGTGAATTCTGCATTTTGATTACCTCTCAGATCGTCTTTGGCAGCAATGTCTGTTTTTCGTTCAGGAGGCCATCCGCTTCCAGTCGTTCCAGATCTGCCCGCACCGGCAGGCCGGGGCAGTCGGGCAGGAACAGTTTTCCGTCCCGCAGCACGGCTTTTGTGGAAAAATAGTTCTCCATGTATTCGGTATTGGGGCGGTGGAATTCAATGGGCTCCCCCGGCCGGAGCAGTGCCCCGATGAGGACGCCGGGGAGGTCGTTCTGTCCGCTGGTGATCCGGCATCCCCGGCTGCGGGCGTAGTCGATGGCCCGCAGCTGTTCGGCCATGCAGTAGAACTGGGGCAGCGGCTGGATCACCTGCACCCCGGCATCGATGTAGGCTTTTATGGTGTGGAACCGCCGGGCCGACTCTCCGTAGGCCACGGGGACATTCAGCCCCTCCTCCCGGATGGCAGCCGTCAGCGCCCCGATCTCTTCCATGTCGAAAGCATCCGTCGGCTCCTCATACCATGCAATGTCATACCGGGCGGCCTCCCGCAGGAAGTTCAGGCAGGTCTCTTTGGGCCACGCCTGATTAGAGTCCACGGCGATCTTCATCTCTGGGCCGAGGGCTTTCCGCACGGTCTCCATCCGGCGGACATCCCGCTCCCAGTCGTTCAGGCTGATCTTGAACTTGGTGGCGCGGTATCCGGCTTCCTGGATGGCCAGAAGCTCTTCCACCAGTTCCTCGTCGCTCTGCAGCACCGTGCCGCCGCCCCGGTAGCAGTCCGTCCAGTCCTTTTCAGCACCCAGCATCCGGTGGGCGGGCACACCCCTGCGCTTGGCCAGCAGATCAAACAGGACATATTCCAGAGTTTCCAGCGCACGGAAGGTGGACTGGTCGCCCCTCACCCGCCAGTAGAACAGCTGCCGCCATTCCAGATTGGTGCGGGGAACGGCATCCTCCAGCATCATGGGCAGGAAGATCTTCCACACCTCCGGCAGCACCGGGCCCTCGCCGCAGAAGCCCTCGGTATCGTACAGGCGCAGCCAGGTGGGGAAACACCAGCTGCGGCTGATGCGGCCCGTGCCGTCTTTCCACACCTTTTCCCTGGGCTGGGGATGGAAATGATACAACTCCGCTTTCCGGATCACGATCGGGTCCGGGAACGCCAGCCCCTGGTTCAGCTTCATCTGGATGGTCTGGACGATGCCGGGTTCCATCTGGTACTGCTGCATGATCTCCTCTTTCTCCCTGCCGGGCAGGGGACGTTTACTGCTGGGCTTTCTGCTGCCAGCGGAAGAAGCCGAACACTTCGTCGCGCTCCGGCAGCAGGTTTGCTTCCAGCTCTTTTTCCTCCGGCAGGTCGCGCACCTTGAGCGTTACGGTGTAGAACCGGTTGCGGAAGAACAGCATGCTGCCCTGCTCACAGATGCGCACCGCGCCCAGCGTTTTGCTGTCGGCTGCGATCTTTTCCAGGCGGCGGGCCAGATAATCCGGCAGCTGTGCGCCCTCGGTGTGGGAATAGCACTCAAAGGTTTCGCCAAGGCCGTCCTCGCCCAGTTCCACCGGGAAATAACCGTGCTGGGCAAGGTAGGCGCGCTGAGAAAGCTCGTGCAGCATCCCCTTGTGGTACAGCAGCCAGTCGCCCTGCGCCGGGGCCTCGCACCAGAGCAGCGTCCCGTTCAGGAAGCTGAAATCCTGCCGTCCCTGGGCGTTCTTGTACGGATAGTGGAGGGTGACCTCGGTGCCTGCGGCCTTCCGGCCGTCCAGCGTTCCGGCAAAGCCGTTCTGGGTCAGCAGGCTTTCGCCCTTGCCTTCCCGGCGGGGCAGGATCTGCCAGCGGTCAAACTCTTCTCCGGAGAGGGCCCCCTTGCCGGTCAGGGCCGCATCCGCCAACGGGGCGCAGACGCCCAGCCGGGTCCGGGCCGCCGTCACGGCGTTGCTGTATCCCTTCACCTGGCCGCGGAGCCAGAGGAAATAGAACACCATATTGGCCACACCCAGCACAAGACCCACCATCCGGGTCGGACGCCAGACAAGCAGTCCCAGTGCCGCGGCATACAGAACGGTATGCACCGTGTAGAAGATCTGCACCTTGCGGCGCAGCTGTGCAAGTTCCTGATGGGTCTGTGCGGATGTGTTCATCGTCGTTCTCCTTGTTCTCAGTTATTCTTGGGGTCTTTCATGAACTCCAGCAGGGCATCGCGCTTCTCGTCGAGGTACTTGCCCCACACTTCGGTATCGATGAAGGGGTTCGGGCCATCGGGGTCGTCCAGCTGCTTCTGACGGCGCCCCAGGGTATCGTTGTTGATGCAGTGGTTGCCCAGGAAGATCTCCACCTTCTCATTGCGCACCTTGGCCAGCGAGTTCAGGTAGGTCTGGCGGGTCTTGTACTCCGGGTCCCCGATCTCAATCAGGTAGTCCTTCTGCAGGGTGTTGAAGCCGAAGCCGCCGTAGTAGCCGCAGCGCTTGGTCTCCTCGCCGTCGTGGGCGTCAAAGAAGATCGCGATGCAGCCGTCGGTGTGGCCGGGCACCAGCGTGAAGCGCATGGTGGTGTTGCCGAAGGTCAGCACATCGCCTTCCTTGATCTCATAATCCGGGACGAACAGCTCGTTCAGGTCGCTGTGGGCATCGTAGATGGCTGAGATCCAGGGGCGCTCCCGGAACATCCGGGCATCCGGCTCGCCGAGGTAGAGCTTGGTGCCGAACATCTTCTTGAAGAAGTTCGCGCCGCCGATGTGGTCCAGATGGCCGTGGGAGTGGATGATCCACTTGACGTCCTTGGGGTTGAAGCCTGCTTCCCAGATGGCCTGCACCAGCATATCGGTGCAGCCGCAGTTGCCGGAATCGATCAGCAGCAGGCCGTCGCCGGTGTCGATCAGGTGGACACAGACCCAGCTGTCGCCCACATACCACACGTTGCCCCAGATCTGGAACGGATGGACATAGCGGCTCAGGGGATCCAGCCAGATGGGGCCGAAGTGGGTCTTGGCCAGCGCCTCGCGGCGGGCAGCGTAATCTTCGTATTCCTGTTTGATGGACATGGTTCATCCTCCTTTACTGATTGTATCACAGTCTGACGTACTTTTGTACACCATTCTGCCAAACCTGGCAAACGGTGTCCACTGCAGTGATGTCGGCGGTGGGGTCGCCCTCAAACAGGGCCAGGTCGGCCGCCAGGCCGGGGCGCACGGCACCGGTCACTTCGTCGATCTTCAGCACTTTGGCAGCCCCGGCGGTGCAGCTGTGCAGCACTTCCGGCGCGGTCATGCCGTACTCCTGGTAGATGCCCAGCTCCGTCCACAGCGAGTCGCCCAGCGGCACCATCAGGTTGGGGCCTGCGTCGGTGCCCGCGATGACAGGGATGCCGTACTCCTTGCAGAGCATCAGGGCTTTCTGCTTGCGCACCAGATCCCCCGGGTCTGCCTTAGCCCGCATCCACTGATAGGCGGGGTCGGCGGTGTGCAGGATGCTGTACCGGGTCACAATGGTCGGACACCAGGCCGCTCCGCTCCTGGCCAGCGCCTCGGCGGTGGGCTCATCCAGCTGAGCGTGCTCAATGATATTCACCCCCGCCCGGATGGCGTTCATGGCACCTGCCAGACCGGTGCAGTGGGCGGCCGTGAACTTGCCGACGCTGGCGGCTTCCTCCGCGGCGGCCCGCATCTGCGCCTCGGTCAGCTGAGGGGCGTTGGGCACCGAGCCCTTGGTCCCCATGCCGCCGGTGGCCATCAGCTTGACAAAGTCTGCACCCTCGCGCAGCTGAAGGCGGGCTGCCTTGCGGGTCTCATCCACAGTGTCCGTCTCGATGCCCATGGGCCAGCCGTGGCCGCCGGTGATGCAGATACCCTTGCCGCAGCCCACGATGCGGCCTCCGTCGATCTCGCCGCTGCGGATCATATCCCGCACAAACAGGTCGGCGTTTCCGCCGGTGCCGCAGTTGCGCACGGTGGTGATGCCATAGCGGCGGATGTCCTGCATCTGGTGGGCAATGCGGGCCCCGGCTTCGGTATAGCTTCTGGGGTCCGAGGGGCCTTCCATCCCTTTGGCCCCCAGATGCACATGGCCGTCGATCAGGCCGGGGGTCAGCGTTTTGCCGCTGCCGTCCACCACGGTGTCGGCCGCAGGAGCCTCGGCCCCGGTTTCGGCCACGGCAAGGATGCCGGTTTCATCAAACAGCACGTCCATGGGCTTTGCCGCCACGGCAGTGCCGTCGAACAGTTTCACATTTCGGATCAGC
This sequence comes from uncultured Faecalibacterium sp., assembly GCA_934526125.1. GTDB lineage: Bacteria > Bacillota > Clostridia > Oscillospirales > Ruminococcaceae > Faecalibacterium. The sequence continues at coordinate 18,916 of CAKSZU010000013.1, forward strand.
GTTTTCATTGGTGTTTCCCTTTCTCGGTACCGGAAAAAGGGGCTGTCTCCCCACGCCCTGCGGGGCGTTTCCGGGAGACAGCCCCCTTTCGGTGCGATCCGTTGAACTTATTTCAGGACTTATTGTGCGGCAGCAGCCTTCTTCTTGGCCAGATGCTCTTTGATCAGAGGCACAAAGACGGAGCCGATTGCCACGATCAGCAGGATGCAGGAGACCGGACGGGTGAAGAACAGGGTCCAGTCACCCTTGCCGTAGCTGATGGCCTTGCGGAAGTAGTTCTCCATCTGGCTGCCCAGAACGAAGGACAGGATGAAGGGCGTGGTGGGGATACCGGCATACATCATGTACAGGCCCAGTGCGATGAAGAAGCAGGCCATGATGATGTTGGCGATGTTGAAGGTCTCGATGTAAACGCCCAGCAGGCAGAGGGCCAGGATGGCAGGATACAGGAAGTGATAAGGTGCATCCAGCAGCTTGGGGAACCAGCGGATACCGAAGATCTCGACCAGCAGGCAGAGGATCGCGGCCAGCAGAGCGGACAGGAAGATCATGTAGGTGAACACAGGGTTATTCTGCTGCATCAGGGGGCCGGGCTGGATGCCGTGGATGGTCAGGCCGCCCAGCAGCATTGCAGTGGTGCCGTCACCGGGGATGCCCAGTGCGATCATGGGGATGACAGCGCCGCCGACGGAAGCGTTGTTTGCAACCTCAGGAGCCCAGATACCATCGGGGATGCCGGTGCCGAACTTCTCCGGGTACTTGGAGGAGTTCTTTGCGGTCGCATAGGACACCATGTTGGACAGGGCAGCGCCCATGCCGGGCAGGAAGCCGATGCCCAGGCCGATCAGGAAGGAACGGATGATGTTGGGGATGTTGGAGACAACGTCCTCTTTCTTCAGCTTGAAGCCGGTCAGCTTGCCGTCAAAGGAGGACTTGGGGCCGTTGACGCCGTGGGCGTAGTTCATGATGATCAGAGAACCGGCAAAAATACCGATCATGACGCAGGACATCGAGAAGCCGCTGGCCAGATAGTAACTGCCGAAGGTGAAGCGCTCGGTGGAGGAGATGGGAGCGTAGCCCACCTGGGTGAGCAGCAGACCCATACCGGCACCGATAAAGCCCTTGACCATGTTGCCCTTGGAGATGGAGACCACCAGCGTGATGGCCATGAAGGACAGGGCGAAGTACTCCCAGGGGCCCATCTTGACGGCCACAGAGGCGATCAGGGGGCAGGCGATCATAGCGATCAGGATGGAGGGTGCGGTGCCCAGGAAGTTGGACACGGTGCCGATGGACAGAGCGCGGGTGGCCTCGCCCTTCTTGGTCATGGTGTAACCGTCAAAGGTAGTCGCCAGAGAAGAGGGGGTGCCGGGGATGCCCAGCAGGATGGAACCGATGAAGGAACCGGAGCAGCCGCCGACCCAGATGGACATCAGCAGGGCGAATGCCTGGGTGGACTTCATGGTGAAAGAGATGGGCAGCATGACCGTGATGGCCAGACCGGCTGCCAGACCGGGGATCGCACCCAGAATGACACCGACCAGCATGCCCACGAAGCACATGATAAAGGTCGAAGGCTCAAACAACAGAGCCAGAGCAGATAATACGTCAGCCATTGTTCTTTGCCCTCCTTACAGACTGATATCCAGCAGCGTACCGACCGGCAGGCGCAGCTTGAGCATATAGACGAATGCCACATACAGCGCACCGGTGACGATGATGGAGTAGACGATGGGCTGCCACTTGGGGATGTTCTTGCCCTCTGCGAACATGAAGCAGAGCAGGCAGACCACCAGCAGCGTGGGTACCAGGAAGCCGAACAGCCACATCAGAACGATGTAGGCGGCGATGACGAGGATGATGGAGATGAAGCGCTTGACCTCTTCCTTACCGTTCAGGAAGGGCTTTGCCTCAGAGGCAGGCTTCCGGATGGCGAGGATCAGGCCGCAGACGATCAGGATGCCTGCGCAGATGTAGGGGAAGACTTTGGGGCCGGGGTCGCCGGGCATATTGGTATCTGCCAGCTGGCTGGTCATATAGGCCACTGCCGCGCCCAGAATGGTGGTGAGAACACCAACGATCCGATCACGATGCATAGAGTGTTACCTCCTGTTTTTCAATAGGAAGGGCCGACGCAGGCTTGAGCATCCGCGTCGGCCCTATTTTCATGTAACTATTTCAGTGGGAGCGCTTACCGCTTAGCCCTGGGTCAGAGCGTAAGCCTGGTTGTAAGCATCCTGGCACTGCTGGAGGATCTCAGCAGACTCCTCCGGAGAGATCCACTTAACGGCCGTAGCCAGCTTCGCATAGCCGTCCTTGACAGTGGCGGTATCGGTTGCCTCTTTCATCGCCTCGCTGATGGTCTGGACCAGCTCGTCGCTCATGCCGGCAGGGCCTGCGATGTAGCCGTACATATCCAGACGAGGCATGTTCTCATCGGGATAGATTTCTTCCAGAGTCCGGGTGTCGGGGATGATGGAGCTGCGCTTGCAGCCCTTGCTGCCCCAGGTCACCAGGCACTTCAGGTCGCCGGACTGGACATACTGGTCGTTGCCGGTGGTGTTCATGAAGCAGTAGTCGATCTGGTTGCCCATCAGAGCGGTGACCTTATCGGCGTTGGAACCTGCATCGACCATGGTAGCCTGGAAATCGAACTCTTTCTCGAACAGAGCCTCGATCAGCTGGGTGGAAGAACCGTTCTGCATACCGGCCATCAGCTCACCGGGGTGTGCCTTGCCGTACTCAATCAGGTCTTCCAGCTTGTCGAACTTGCTGTTGCCGGGAACAAACAGACCGCCGGTCGCCTCGTCGGGCACGGTGATGAACATGCCGCAGATGGTGAACTCGCTCAGGTCGTGTGCATACTGGCCGGAAGCGATGGAGGTGCACAGGCCGGTGTGGTAAGCCAGCAGGTTCAGGCCATCGGGCTTTGCGTTACGCACGTTCTCAGCAGCCACAGTGCCGCCGCCGGTGACATCGTTGACCACGATGTAGTTGCCGGGATGCACTTCATTGATGCCCTGCAGGAAGACGCGAGCGGTCATATCCGTGCCGCCGCCTGCCTTAGCGGGAACGTAGAAGCTGACGGTGTCGGTGGGCCAGTTGCTGCCGCCGGCAGAAGCGGTGGAACCGGCTGCGCTTGCGCTGCCGGAAGCAGCGGTGCTGCTGGAGGAACCACCGCAGGCGGTCAGGCCCAGAGCGGCAGCGGAAACACCGGCGGCCTTCAGGAAATCGCGGCGGGAAATGTTGAGCTTACTCATGATCTTGTTCTCCTTCTAACGAATGTCTTTTTTCTTTTACGATCTTCTTCATTCACGGTGCTTACCCGACACCGCTTTTTCTGAGTTTAGTATACGCTGACTCCTGTATTCCTGCAATGGTAAAAACCTCTAAACAAATGTTTCAAAGTTTTGTTCAATCCACAAAGTTTCAGATGTTGAAACTTTCGTTTCGGATTTTCATTCATTTTGTTTCATTTTTTCAGGATGCAACATACAGTACATGAAATTCCGGCTCAGCGCACCAGGCAGGGCTTCTTGTTGTCGAAGGTCCAGCCGGGGATCAGATACTGCATTCCGACGGCGTCGTTGCGGGCACCCTTGCCGTAGCACTTATCCAGATACAGCTGATGTGCCTTCATCACCTGCTCGCGGTCGACTTCGATGCCCAGACCGCCCTTCTTGGGCAGGTCGATGCAGCCATCCACGATCTGCATGGGCTGCCTGGTCAGGCGCTCACGGCCCTCCTGCCAGATCCAGTGGGTATCGATGCCGTTCATCTTGCCGGGGATGGCGGCAGCGCACTGCACCACCATGGCCAGAGAGATATCGAAGTGGTTGTTGGAGTGGCAGCCCCACATCAGGCCGAAGTCGTTGCACAGCTGACCGACCCGGACGGAACCGTTCATGGTCCAGAAATGGGGATCGGCCAGAGGGATATCCACACTGCGCTCCATGATGCTGTGGTACATCTGCCGCCAGTCGGTGTTGATCATGTTGGTGGCGGTGGGCATTCCGCTCTCCCGCTTGAACTCGGCCATGATCTCGCGTCCGGAGAAGCCGTTCTCAGCGCCGCAGGGGTCCTCGCAGTAGGCCAGGCACTCTTTCAGCTGGGGGGCGATCTCCAGGGATTCCTTCAGGCTCCAGCAGCCGTTGGGATCCAGATCGACACGGGCGTTGGGGAAGGCAGCCTTGATGGCCTGCACAGCCTTCAGCTCTTCCTTCGGGGCCAGGACGCCGCCCTTGAGCTTGAAGTCCTCAAAGCCGTACTTCTCGTGGGTGGCCTTTGCCAGTGCAACGATGGCCTCGGGGGTCAGGGCCTCCTCGTGGCGCAGGCGGTACCAGTCGCAGTCGGCGTCCGGCTCCTCCTCATATTCGAGGTCGGTCTTTTTGCGGTCACCCACATAGAACAGGTAGCTCAGGAAGCGGACCCGCTCCCGCTGGATGCCGTCGCCCATCAGGGCTGCGGCGGGGACCTCAAGGAACTTGCCCAGCAGGTCCAGCAGCGGGGCCTCAATGGCGGTGACCACATGGACGCCTGTGCGCAGATCGAAGGTCTGCAGGCCGCGGACATCGTCCTTGATGTTGGCGTTCAGCCACTCCCGCACCTTGTTCAGGGTCTGCTTGTAGTCGGAGATGCGGGTGCCCAGCACCAGATGCTTCACATCCTCCAGCGCCTTGGTGATCTTCTCACCGCCGGGCACCTCGCCTACGCCCTCCACACCGTTGGAATCGGTCAGGATGACGATGTTCCGGGTGAAATAAGGTGCATGTGCGCCCGAGAGGTTCAGCTCCATACAGTCGTGACCTGCGACTGGATAGATCTCCATTTTTTCAACCGTAGGGATTCCCATATTCTTTCTCCTTTTCTTTTTTGTTTGTGCGTTGGCACGAATCATTTACAGTCTTCTCCGGCCGCAGCCCTGTGTGTTCCGCCGCAGGACCGGATCTGTTTTTCACTGGCACTATGATACCCGATTGGCGCTTTTTCGACAATAGAGGAACCACACAAACAACCGGGGGCAAATCCGGCATTTTGCACTTCTTTTCAAAAAATGAAATTTCGGTTTCATTTTGGTTTCACTCTGTCCAAAGTTGCAGGAAATGAAACGCATCCCGTGTTTTTGTCGTTCTTTCGTTTTATTTCGCAATTCCAAATTTCAGACTCCGTTCCATGCCGAAAAGTTCCCTGTTTTTTGTCACATCCTACAAAAAAGCCGCCCGTTTTCCTGCATTTTGCCCATTGTCTCTTGTATACTTCACCCGTATACTCAGGACAGAAACCGGAGCGCCTTTCCGGCGTCCGGAACACGTCAAATAAGAAAAGAGAAAAGGTGGTAACGATATGGAAAGACTGTCCATCAAGATCAAGGATCAGGATAACGTTGTGGTCGCTGTCCACGACCTGCCCGCAGGCACCACGCTGGAAAGCGGCGTCGTCACCCGGGAGAGGATCCCCCAGGCCCACAAGATCGCACTGGTGGATATCCCGGCCGGCGGCGAGATTATCCGCTATGGCGTGGTTCTGGGCTACGCCAAGAACGATATCCCGGCCGGCAGCTGGATCAACGAGCATATGCTGGACCTGCCCGAGAGCCCGGCTCTGACCGATATGCCCTGGGGCACCAGCATCAAAACCCCGGACGAGCTGCCCACCCCGCCCCGCACGACCTGGATGGGCTACCGCAACAAAGTCGGCCCTGCCGGTACCCGCAACCTGCTGGGCATCGTGACCACCGTGCAGTGCGCCGCCGGTGTGGTCAAGGTGGCCGTGGAGCGGATCAAAAAGGAACTGCTGCCCAAGTACCCCAACGTGGACGGTGTAGTGGCCATCACCCACCCCTATGGCTGCGGCGTGGCCATCAATGCCCCGCTGGCCTACATTCCCATCCGGGCAATCACCAACGTCATCCGCCACCCCAACTTCGGCGGTGAGATCATGGTGGTGGGTCTGGGCTGCGAAAAGCTGACCTATGACCGGGTGCTGCCCCCGGAGGACATCACCCCCGAAAACTGCCTGACCCTGCAGGACTGGGAAGGCCACGATGCCATGATGCAGGCCATTCTGGATATGGCCGAGAAGAAGCTGCAGAAGCTGAACCTGCGCCGCCGTGAGGAGCTGCCCCTGAGTGAGCTGCTCATCGGCATGCAGTGCGGCGGCAGCGACGCCTTCTCCGGCATCACCGCCAACCCCAGCGCAGGCTATGCCGCCGATATGCTGGTCAAGGGCGGTGCTACCGTAATGTTCAGCGAGGTCACCGAGGTCCGCGATGGTGTGCCCATGCTGGCCGCACGCTGCGTCAGCGCCGAGGTCCGGGACAAGCTGGCCGCCGAGATGAAGTGGTACGATGACTATCTGGCCGAGGGCGGCGTGGACCGTGACGCCAACCCCACCCCGGGCAACAAGAAGGGCGGCCTTGCCAACATTGTGGAAAAGGCCATGGGTTCCATCGCCAAGAGCGGCACCAGCCCCATCGTCGAAGTTCTTTCTCCGGCCGAAAAGCCTACGAAACACGGCCTGATCTTTGCCGCTACTCCCGCTTCCGATATCGTCTGCGGTCCCTCGCAGGTGGCCTCCGGCATCGGCCTGCAGGTGTTCATGACCGGCCGCGGCACCCCCTACGGGCTGGACGTCGCCCCGGTCATCAAGGTGTGCAGCCGCAACGAGATGAAGGATCACTGGTTCGACCTCATCGACATTTCGGCCGGTCACATCGCCACCGGCGAAGCCACCATCGCGGATGTCGGTACCGAGATCTTCAACCTTATTCTGGATGTGGCCAGCGGCACCAAGCAGCCGTACAGTGACCAGTACGGCTTCCACAACGATATGTGCATCTTCAACCCGGCACCCATTACCTGATCTGACCTGAAAACTACAGGCGGCCCCTGTCCCTGATCCGGACAAGGGCCGCTTTTTGGTGCAGGTGCATTTCAACGCCGTTTCACCTCCGATTTCAGACAACGAAACACCCCCGCGGAACGATAGCGCTCCGCGGGGGTGTTCCCTGTGATCCGGAAAAAGGTTTAGAAGAATTCAGGAGAAATGGAACTGTCAGAAAGGTTCAGTGCAGCAGTGCCACCGCCACGTCGTTGACGTTGGTGCCGGTGGGCCCTGTCATGATCAGGCCGTCCACGGCCTTCAGGGCATGGTAGGCGTCGTTATTCTGCAGGACGTCGAACACATCCAGCCCGGCCGCCTTCAGGGCGGTGAGGGTGTCACCGTCCACATAGCCGCCGGCGGCATCGGTGGGGCCGTCGGTGCCGTCACTGCCCACGGAGAACACCGCAGCATTTTCCAGCCCTGCGATGCCGGGGGCAGCTGCCAGCGCCAGTTCCTGGTTCCGGCCGCCAAGACCCTTGCCGGTCAGATGGACAACCGTCTCGCCGCCCGCCAGGAAAGCCACCGGCCTGCCGTTTCCGGCATGGGTGCGCAGGATGCTGGCCAGAAAACTTCCGGCCTCCCGGGCCTCGCAGCAGAGCTGGTCGGTCAGAATTACAGCCTCGTATCCCATGGCGCGGCACTCCTCGGCAGCGGCGGCGCACAGCTCCCGCACACTGCCGGTGATCTGCGTCGTCACATTGGAAAGGCTCTTGGGGGTCTCGCGGCGCAGCAGTTCCTGCGCCGCCGGGCTGAGGTCCAGCCCGTATTTTTCCACAATGGCCTGTGCCTGCGCACAGGTGGAGCTGTCCGGATAGGCCGGACCACTGGCGATCATGTCCAGCGGGTCACCCAGAATATCGCTGAGGACGATGCTGAACACCTGCGCCGGGGCGCACAGTTCTGCAAAGCGTCCGCCCTTGACTGCCGACAGACGCTTGCGGATCGTGTTCATCTCCACGATATCGGCACCGCAGGCCAGCAGCTGGCGAGTGATGTCCTGCAGCTCTTCGCCGGGGATCAGCGGCTTTTCAAACAACGCGCTGCCGCCGCCGGACAGCAGGAACAGGACGGTATCCTGTTCGGTGAGTCCCTGCACCAGATCCAGCGCCTTCTGTGTTCCGGCAAAGCTGCCCTCGTCGGGCACCGGGTGGCCGCCCTCGCAGCAGACCACCCCGGGGATCTCGCCCCGGACATGGCCGTATTTGGTCACGACCACACCGCCGTCCACATGGCCCAGCGTATTGACGGCGGCTGCCGCCATCTGCCAGGCCGCTTTTCCGGCTGCTACCAGAAGCGTCCGGCCGCCCCGGGGCTGGTACGCCCGCAGGGCGCGCTGCACCGCCTCGTCCGGAAGGACGGCCTTCAGGCTGGCGGAAATGATCCGGTCCGCGTCCTTACGCAACATCTGACTCATAGTGCATCTCCTTTTTTACAGCAGACCCGCCTCGGTCATGGTCTTGATGAAGCCCTGCTTTGCGGGGCCCTCCGGGGTGGGCAGGGTAGGCAGATACGGCACACCCACGTCATTTCCGCGCAGATTGGCCATATCCTTTGCAGCCACCGGGAAGCTGGCCGCATCCATCGACAGACGGACGGGGTTCAGTTTGAACTGGGCTTCCAGGCTGCCTGCCAGATCCCCGGCGGCATACTTGTTGTACACGTCCGTGATCAGCTCCGGCATGAAGTTGGCTGCGGTACACACGCCGCCCACGGCACCGTGGCACAGGCTGGCATACAGCAGCGTATCCTTGCCGCCGAAGACCTTGAAATCCACGTCGCGGGTGCGGCGGATGAACTCAGAGGTCTGGGTGATATCGCCGCTGGTGTCCTTCATACCGATGATGTTGGGCACATTGTGTGCCAGCTCTTCCACCAGCTTTGCGCTCAGGGTATAGCCCACACGGCCGGGGTTGTTGTACAGCAGCATCGGGGTCTCCGGTACGCTCTCGGCAATGGTCTTGAAGTGGTTGTACAGCTCGTCATAGGTGGGCTTGAGGAACATGGGCTGCAGCACACTTACGGCGGCGGCACCGTTCTTCACGGCCATCTTTGCCAGACGGCAGCTCTTTTTGGTGCTGATGGCACCGATGCCGAAGTACACCGGCACACGGCCGGCCGCCTGGTCCACCATGATCTTCAGGCCGCGCTCCATCTCGTCCTCTTCCAGCATATAGAACTCGCCGTTGGAGCCGAATGCCAGAATGCCAGTAACGCCGCCCTTGATGACATAATCCACCTGGGCGCGCTGTTTGGCCTCATCGATTTTTTCGTCCTTGTCGCAAATGGTCAGAATGGGCACGACAACACCCTTGATAAACGATGTATCCATCTGTAAATGATCCTTTCTGCTGTTGTACTGTATGCTGCGATCGATCATCTCTGATCTCTTCTGGTTTCATTCTACCAAAAGGAACCGGAATGACAATCGGCATTCAGCCCAAGCCTGAGGCCATTTTTTATCGGATTCGTAAATCGTTCACTTTTTGAAACGCAGTAAAGCATCTGTGTTTCATTTGTTTCAGTTTTTGAACTGCCGGATCAGACGATCTCCAGCCGGGTCTTGCGTTTCGGCTTGGGGAACGCGGCGTCCAGCAGTGCAAGCTCTTCTGCCGACAGGCGGATCTCCGCTGCGGCCGCGTTCTGCTGTGCATGCTGTGCGCTGCCCGTCCGGGGGATCGGCAGGACCCCCGGCTGGGCCAACAGGAAAGCCAGCAGGATCTGGGGCACCGTAGCATGATGCTCCCCGGCGATCTGCCGCAGGGCCGGGTGGTTCAGCAGGCCGCGCCGCAGCCGTCCCGCCTGCGCCAGCGGGCAGTAGGCCATCACCGGGATCTGATGCTGCCGCATCAAGGGCAGCAGGTCGTACTCGATGCCCCGGCTTCCGACATTATAAAGGACCTGATTGGCGGCGCAGTGAGTGCCGTCCGGCTGGGCGAACAGCTCCTGCATATCGTCCGTATCCAGATTGGACACGCCCCACGCCCGGATCAGACCATCCTCTTTCAGCTCCTCCATGCACTCCACCGTCTCCGCCAGAGGCACGGAACCGCGCCAGTGGAGCAGGTAGAGATCCAGATGATCCGTCTTCATCCGCATCAGTGAGTCCTCGCAGCTCACCCGGATGTCCCCCCGCCCGGCATTGAAGGGGTAGACCTTGCTCACCAGAAAGAGCTTGTCCCGGTCCAGACCCTGGATGGCCCGTCCCACCAGCTCCTCGGCAGCGCCGTCCCCGTACATCTCCGCCGTGTCGATCAGGTTCATCCCCGCTTCCACACCGGCCCGCAGGGCAGAGCATTCGGCATCGAATCGGTCGGGGTCTTCCCCCAGATACCAGGTCCCCTGTCCGATGGGGCCGACGGTCTGCCCGGATTCTGTCTGAAACAACATGTTCATTTCTCCTTTCAGGATGTTTCTTTGGGTTTCCGTTTCGGATTGCAGCTTCATTTTGCAGCTTCATTGTAGCACGAAGCTCCCGGCGGGGCAACACAGCCCCTCGGTTTCAGTGAACTGTTTTGAAACCGATGTTCCGCATTCTGAAACATTCTTTTTCACAAGCTGTGTTTTTGGTGCCTTCCCACAAAAAATCAGTCAACAATTTGGCATTTTATTCCTTGTCGGAATCCGCATTTCCCGCTATACTAGCCTCAAACGGAGACAGCGGGCCGGAAGGCCGGAGCTGTCCGGACAGAATTGCAATAAAAATGAGTACGGAGGTATTTCTTATGAAAATCGGTCTGATCGGTCTGGGCATCATGGGCAAGCCCATGGCAAAGAACATCCTGAAGAACGGCTACACGGATCTGATGGTCAGCGACCTGAACAAGGCTGCAGTGGACGAGGTCGTGGCCGCCGGTGCAAAGGCCGCTACCAACCAGGAGATCGGCGAGCAGTGCGATGTCGTGCTGACCATGCTGCCCAACTCCCCCCACGTCAAGAGCGTCATGCTGACCCCCGAGACCGGTGTTGCAAACTTCATGCACAAGGGCCAGGTCTTTATCGATATGAGCTCCATCAACCCGGTGGCTTCCAAGGAGATCGCCGCTGCTCTGGCCGAGAAGGGCGTTGAGATGCTGGATGCTCCCGTTTCCGGCGGCGAGCCCAAGGCCATCGACGGCAGCCTGAGTTTCATGGTCGGCGGCAAACAGGAAGTCTTTGATACTTACAAGCCCCTGCTGGAGACCATGGGCGCATCCGTTGTCCGCTGCGGCGATGTGGGCGCAGGCAACACCACCAAGCTGGCCAACCAGATCATCGTGGCCTGCAACATCCAGGCTCTGGCCGAGGCTCTGACCCTGGCTCAGAAGGCCGGTGTGGACCCTGAGCTGGTGTTCCAGGCCATCAAGGGCGGTCTGGCCGGTTCTACCGTCATGAACGCCAAGGCTCCCATGATGATCGCCGGCAACGATAAGCCCGGCTTCAAGATCGACCTGCACATCAAGGACCTGAACAACGCTCTGGACTGCGCACACACCGTGGGCGCACCCGTTCCCATGACCGCCGAGGTCCAGGAAGTGCTGCAGTGGCTGCACAACAACGGCAAGGGCCAGGCTGACCACAGCGCCATTGCCCAGTACTACGAGAAGCTGACCGGCATCGAGATCGGCCGCTGATCTCAGAGGACTTTTCATTTCGTCCAAATTCTGCTATCATAGACCTGTAAAAACGGGGCTGTGACACAGACGCTTCCCGGCGGCCCGCTGTATGGCGGGCCGCCTTTTTCATCAGCCCGGAACACAGGAGGACAACAGCATGGCAAAGGTAGCCGTTCTCGTGCCCAGCCAGGAGCTGTGCAATCTGGCACAGCCCCTTGTCGGGACATTCCCATCCATCACGCTCATGACCCTGGAATACATCAAGACGAGCCAGGCTGAGAGCCGGGCCAGAGAGCTGGAGCGGCAGGGCTGTGACCTGATCGTGGCCCGCGGTGTGCAGGCCCGGATCATCAAGCAGAGCGTCAAGCTGCCGGTGGTCGAGATCAGTGTGACCCAGCAGGAGCTGGCCTCCGTGATGCTCGAGCTCAAATCTGAGCTGGCGCTTCCCTGTCCGCGGATCGGTCTGATCGGCGTTGCCAATATGTTCAGCGACACTTCCCGGTTCAACGAGCTTTTCGGGATCGAGCTGAAGCTGTACATGGTGCGCCAGAACGAGGAGCTGGCTAATGCGGTGTCCCAGGCGCAGGCCGACGGCTGTGTCGGCGTCATCGGCGGCGATATCGTCTGCGAGACCGCCCGGCAGAAAAAACTGGCCTACAAGTACATTCCCACCGGCAGCGAGAGCGTCCACAACGCGCTGAACTTCGCCAGCCGGGTGGGCTACGCCATCGATCTGGAAAAGCACAACTCCGCCGAGATCAACGCCCTGCTGAACTACACCTTCAACGGCATCATCCAGGTGGACTCCTCCGGCGTCATCCGCCGGGTCAACCGCATTGGCTACAGCCTGCTGGGACAGGCTTCCAGCACCCTTCTGGGCTGCTCCATCTACGACGCCCTGCCCAACCTGAACCGCACCATGCTGGAGGACGCCCTGCTCCGGGGCAAAGAAGCCTACTCCTTCCTGCTGGACATCAACCACAAGGGCGTTGTCGTCAACATCGCCCCCATTCTGGTGGACAGTCAGATCGAGGGTGCGGTGCTGACCTTCCAGGAAGGCCAGCGCCTGATCGATATGGACAGCGAGATGCGCCGTGAGCTGTACCAGCGCGGCTTCGTGGCCCGGTACAACTTCGACAACATCATCTGCGATGACCCGGAGACCCAGGCCCTGTTCGAGCTGGCCAAGCGGATCAGCAAATTCTCAGCCCCCATCCTGCTGACCGGCGAGACCGGAAGCGGTAAGAACCTTCTGGCCCAGTGCATCCACAACGAGAGCCTGCTGCGGAAAAACGCCTTTGTCACCATCGACTGCAGCGCCTGGCTGCCGGAAACGCTGGACAACATGCTCTTCGGCAACTACACCGTGCGGAAGGACTCCTCGGTGGACAGCTACGCCGAGATGGCCCAGGACGGCACCCTGTACCTGAGCCACGTCGAGATGCTGCCCCTTGAGACCCAGTACAAGCTGCTCTGCCTGATCCGGGGACGCTTCCTCCACAACGGCCCCTCCCGCCCGGTGGCAGCCAACGTCCGCGTCATCGCTTCCAGCACGGTCAGCCTCATTGCGCGGGTCGAAAAGGGCGAATTCCGAAGCGACCTGTACTATGCCCTCAGCGTCCTCAGCCTCGAAATGCTGCCCCTGCGCCGCCACCGGGGAGATATCCTGGGCTGGACCGCCTTCTATCTGGACGAGTGGCAGGAGAAGTACAAGCGCTATGTCCACCTGACCCAGGGGGCCCAGCGCTATTTGCAGGAGTATGAATGGCCCGGCAATCTGGATCAGCTCAACAGCGTCTGCGAGCGGCTCGTGCTGCTGACCCAGAAGCGGAACATCGACGAAGTGTTCCTCCGCCAGCAGCTGGAACAGATCGCCCCACGGACGCTGCCCGGGACCGAACAGATCGTCCTCTATAAGGATCAGAAGGCCGTCGAGATCGCCGCTCTGCTGAAAAAGCATCACGGCAACCGCCAGCAGGTGGCGGCCGAACTCGGCGTCAGCAAGACCACCCTCTGGCGGTACCTGAAAAAATACGGCATCGACCCGGATTATCACTGCTGAGCGGCATTCCCGCAGCCCCGGCGACCGGAAACCGACAGGGTCCCGGTTTTTTCCGTTGATGAAACGATAAAATTCGAAAGAAAGCCTGAACGTCTGCGTAAAGCTGACATTCAGGCTTTCTTTTTTATCTGTTTATGCCCAGTTCATCCGGCCATAGCGGGTGGTGATGCTGCAAATTTCTTTTTGCAGCTTTGGGGTCAGCTGACTCTTTTTCAGCCGCCAGCGCCAGTTCTCGCCTACGGTGGAGGGCTTATTGATACGGGCGGAATTGTCCAGCCCCAGCCAATCCTGCATGGGAATGATGCAGGTGGCGGCGGCACTGCGGAAGATAAGGGCAATTATGCTCTTGTAAAGCTGTGTTTCCGGCGTGGTGTAATCGTACAGATAATCCCGCACCAGTGCACGTTCGGCAGAGGTGATGGTCTGATACCACGATACCAGCGTTTCGTTGTCATGGGTGCCCGTGTAGGCCACGCTGTTCACCGGGTAATTATGGGGCAGGTAATCGCTGGCGCTGCCGGTGTCACGGGAGTCGAAGGCAAATTCCAACACCTTCATACCGGGGAAGCCGCTGTCCTGCACCAGCTGCCGGACGGTCTCGCTCATATAGCCCAGATCCTCGGCAATGATCTCCCGCTTACCAAGTGCCTGCTCCACCGCACGGAACAGCTCGATGCCAGGGCCTTTTTCCCAATGGCCGTGGGCCGCGGTTTCACTGCCGTAGGGAATGGAGAAATACTCGTCGAAGCCGCGGAAGTGATCGATGCGAACCACGTCGTACAGTTCAAAGCAGTACCACAAGCGGGTGATCCACCACTGATAGCCCGTTTCCCGGTGCTTTTCCCAGCGGTAGAGCGGATTGCCCCAGAGTTGGCCAGTGGGCGAAAAACCATCCGGCGGAACACCTGCCACAGCGGTGGGAATGTTGTCCTCATCCAGCTGGAACATCTGCGGATTCGCCCATGCATCGGCGGAATCCAGTGCCACATAGATGGGGATATCACCGATGATGCGGATGCCCTTTTCGTTGGCGTAAGCCTTTAGTGTACGCCACTGCTGGTCGAATTTGAACTGGAGATATTTGTAGTACTCCACCTCAAAATACAGTTCCCGGCGGTAGTAGTCCATGGCATTCTGCCAGCGCAGGCGGATATCCTCCGCCCATTCGATCCACGGCTTACCCTCAAAGCGGCCTTTCACTGCCATGAACAGGGCAAAATCGTCCAGCCACCACTTATTTTTCTCGCAGAAGGCCGCGAACGCTGCATTGTGGCCGATATCACTGCGGGAGTAGGCCAGCCGGAGCAGGCGGCCCCGCTCCTTGTAGAGCTGGCTGTAGTCGATATCATCTGCTTTGCGGCCAAACTTTGCCTTTTTGCACTCCTCTGCCGTGAGCACACCCTCTTTGACCAGTTCGTCCAGACTGATAAAGTACGGGTTGCCCGCAAAGGCCGAAAAGCTCTGATAGGGGCTGTCACCATAGCTGGTCACACCCAGCGGCAGGATCTGCCAATAAGTCTGTCCGGCCTCTTTGAGCCAGTCCACAAAATCGTATGCTTCCTGCGAAAAGCAGCCAATGCCATATGGGGACGGCAGACTGCTGACGGGCAGTAAAATGCCTGCACTCCTCTGCATCTTCATGTTCCTTCTTATCCTTTATAATTCGATCAGGATACCCGCATGGTCGGAGACCTGCGGTTCCTGTGTGCCACGGAATACCACCTGGCTGCTGCGCACCGGAACAGCCTTGGAACACCAGATCTGGTCGATGCGCTTTTTGGCGGAAGCATCCGGGGCATCCCGCCAACCGTCAATGGCCTGCACAACGGTATAGCCGTCATCCCGCTGTTGTGCCAGCCGGTAGGTATCCTGCCAGCCGCTGCGGAGGATAAGGTCATACCCCTCGCCCCGCACATCGGCTTCGCTGTTGAAGTCGCCCAGCAGGAATGCCATAGGCTTCGCACCAGCCGTTGCTTCCAGCGCATTCCACTGGTCAGCAAAGGGTTCTTCTTCGTCCTTCCACCAGCCCATGTGCACAGCATAGTACCAGACATCTCCTGCACAGATGCCCAGCACGCGGCGGGTCTTCCAGTAACTGTAATCGTTCGACCGGCTCAGCAGCAAATTCTCGGTCTGCGTGATAGGCGCACGGCTGAATACGGCCATGCCCTCATCATATCTGTCATAGCCGATCTTGGCCGGGAGCCAGCTCCAATGGTAGCAAACGCCCTTCTGTTCTAACATCCGGGCCACGGCTGCCGCATGGTTGTCGGCTCTCAGCGGAACGGCGTTGCCCGGACAGGGCGTGTAGCCTGCCGGGACAGCTTCCAGCTCCGGTGCGGCGGCGGTCTGGTTCACCTCCTGCAAGGCGAACACATCCGGCTGCTCCTTTGCAAGAAACTCCACAAAAATTTCCCGTTTTGCCTCGTATTCCGGTTCGATGAGGCTGTGGGTGTTCAAAGTCAATAGTTTCATAGTTTTTTACAGAATATCGTTGATATCAGATTTCAGAACATCTGCCTTGGGGCCGTACACAGCCTGAATGCCGTCGCCCTTGACCAGCAGGCTCAGGGCACCTTCTGTCTTCCATGCAGCAAGGTCGGCCACCTTGGAAGCGTCTTTGACCGTGACACGCAGACGGGTCATGCAGGCATCCACCAGCACGATGTTCTCGCGGCCGCCCAGCAGGGCAATGATGCGCTCGGCCTGACCGTTATCGGACTTTTTCTCAGCCTTTGCACCGGAAGCATCCTCATCCGGCGCATTGTCATCGGTGTAGTTGCCCAGACGGCCCGGGGTAGCCAGATTGAGTTTGCCGATCATGAAATAGGCCACGAAATAGCCAATGATGAAGAATGCCACGACGCAGATGACAAAGTTGATGATATCACCGCCCAGACCGGCCTGCAAGGACATGGGGATGCGGGTGATGAATTCCAGATTGCCGAAGGAATGCAGGCGCAGATGGATGATGCCGGCCATGGCAAAGGCACAGCCCTGCAGGATGGCGTATACGATGTACAGCGGCATGGCGCAGAACATGAACATGAACTCCAGCGGCTCGGTCACACCGGTGAGGAACACAGCCAGCGCAGTGGAAATGAACATGGATCTGTAATTCTTACGCTTGTCGGCATCCACGTGGCGATACATGGCCAGTGCGATGCCCAGCAGCAGGCCGGTCGCACCGATCATCTGACCGACCTTGAAGCGGGCGGGAGTGACGGTAGCCAGCAGATTATTATATGCGGCCATGTCACCAGCCTTCTTGAAGTTGATGAGGTCGTTGGCCCATGCCAGCCACAGCGGGTCCTGACCAAACACCTGACTGCCTGCGTTGACGCCGGTGGCGATGGTGTAGGTGCCGCCGAAGGAGGTGTAGTTCATGGGGATGGTCAGCATGTGGTGCAGACCGAAGGGCAGCAGCAGACGCTCCAGCGTACCATAGATGAACGGAGCCAGAACGGGAGAAGTCTCGGAAGAGTTGGCGATCCAGATGCCGAAGTTGTTGATGCCGGTCTGCACCACAGGCCAGAACAGCGACAGCACGATGGAAATGACCACCGAGTAGGCAATGACCACCATGGGCACGAAGCGCTTGCCGTTGAAGAAAGCCAGCGCATCCGGCAGCTTGCGGAAGTTGTAGTATTTATTGTAAGCCACGCCGCCCACAAAACCGGCGATGATGCCCACGAACACGCCCATGTTCAGCGCCGGTGCGCCCAGCACAGAGGTGAAGTAGCCGTTGACGGCGATCTCCTGCCCGAACAGGGTGTGGGTCACGGCGTTGGGGTCTGCCAGCATGGCGCTGGTAACGCCGAA
>CAKSZU010000014.1 GCA_934526125.1 uncultured Faecalibacterium sp.
AGGTCAAAGCCGGCATTGCAGAACGCCGAAATGGAATGAAACAGTGCATACCAGATCCCGCGCAATCCATAATCGGCACAAAACGTCGGCAGCAGCAGTGCAGCACCGACCAATTCAAACAGGGCGGTGATCCGCAGAATAAAGCCTGTCAGCCGTACGATACCGCCCATCTGTGGGGCAGCAGTAGCTTCCTGCATCGTGCTGCGCTGCTTGAGGGAGATCTTTCGCCCAGAAAGCAGCGCAAAGGCAGCGCCCACTGTAATGACACCCAATCCTCCGATCTGAATCAGAAGAAGGATCACACTTTGCCCAAAAGCCGACCAGTAGCTGCCGGTATCCTGTACTACAAGACCGGTCACGCAAAGAGCAGAAGTGGAGGTAAACAGTGCCTCATGGAACGGTGTGACGCACCGCTGCTGTGCAGCAACCGGAAGCATCAGAAGCAACGCGCCCACCAGATCAACTGCCGCAAAACCTGCAATAATGACCTGAAAAGAAGAAAAACGGTGCCGCTTGTAACGAGGATATTGAATCATAAAAGCTCCTTTACCTATCCGTGTGCATAAAGATTAGCACGGAATAGATAAAAGAGCCGTAAAGAAAATTGTAGAAGTATAAAGATTCCATTAAAATTGGTCAGCCAACGCCAAAAAAAATGCTGGACAACACCAGCTCAAAAATGGTACTGTCCAGCATTCATTTAGATTTCTAGCCTGTGGCTCCCGGTTACGTTTTTCAAGTATTTCTCCGGCTCACCATTGAGAATCAGGTCTGCATACGCCAGTGGGTCATTGTAGGTGAGATAGTCCAGTTCAGACCTCTGTGCTATGGTAGCATCCAGCGCATCCTCGACCCCGGTACAGTCGATGGAGATTTTTCTGCCATCCCGGAGCAGCAGCTCCACGCAGCCGGTGTCCATGTTGAATTTGCAGGCTCTTGCATCATACTTCATAATCTCGTCCTCCTGAAATCATTATCTGTTTTGTGTCGGCCAATCTATGATTTCGGATTTTATCTTCCACGGACACCCATATTGAGTTTTCCGAAGAAAACAAATAATCCGAACCCATCTCCTATCGGAAACAAGTTCGGATTATTTTTGTTTGGTCCGAGTGGCGAGAATCGAACTCACGGCCTCTTGAACCCCATTCAAGCGCGCTACCAAAACTGCGCTACACCCGGATATCGACCTCCGCTTCCCTACCGAAGCGTGGCGACAAGAGATATTATACGCATCCCACCGGGTTTTGTCAACACTTTTTTCCGATTTTTTCGGAGAAAATGTCAGGAAGTATGATTTTTCACGCAGTGACGAGGCTTTACGCCTTTTTCTTTTTTGATTTTTCTGCTTCGGCCTCCCGGAGCTGGCGGTCCTTTTCCAACAGAGGCTTCAGGTACTGGCCGGTAAAGCTGCCGGGAATCTCCGCCACCTGCTCCGGGGTGCCCTCGGCGATGACCAGACCGCCTGCGCTGCCGCCCTCGGGGCCCAGGTCGATGATGTGGTCGGCGCATTTGATCAGGTCCAGATTGTGTTCGATGACGATGACGGTGTTGCCCGCATCCACCAGCTTCTGCAGTACCTCGATCAGGCGGTGGACGTCGGCAATGTGCAGACCGGTGGTGGGCTCGTCCAGAATATACACAGTCTTGCCGGTGCCGCGGCGGGCCAGTTCGTTGGCCAGCTTGACACGCTGGGCCTCGCCGCCGGAAAGGGTGGTAGCGCTCTGGCCCAGGGTCACATAGCCCAGACCCACGTCCAGCAGAGTCTGCAGCTTGCGGGCGATCTTGGGCTGGTTGGCGAAGAACACCACGGCCTCCTCCACCGTCATGTTCAGCACGTCGGAGATGGTCTTTTCCTTGTACTTCACTTCCAGCGTCTCCCGGTTGTAGCGGGCACCTTTGCAGACCTCGCAGGGGACGTAGACGTCCGGCAAAAAGTGCATCTCGATCTGCAGGATGCCGTTGCCCTCGCAGGCCTCGCAGCGGCCGCCCTTGACGTTGAAGCTGAAGCGTCCCGGGCCGTAGCCCCGCACCTTGGCGTCCTGCGTCTCGGCAAAGACAGCGCGGATGTCGTTGAACACGCCGGTATAGGTGGCGGGATTGGAGCGGGGCGTCCGGCCGATGGGCTGCTGATCGATGCCGATGACCTTATCCACGAATTCCAGCCCCTCTACCCCGTCGCACTTGCCGGCCCGGGCCCGGGCTCCGTTCAGCTCGGCCGCCAGCGTCTTGTACAGGATCTCGTTGATGAGGCTGGACTTGCCGGAGCCGGAGATACCGGTGACGCAGATGAACTCGCCCAGCGGGAACCGCACATCAATGTTGCGCAGGTTGTTCTCCCGTGCGCCCTTCACGGTAAGGAAATTGCCGTTGCCGGGGCGGCGGGTCTGAGGCACCTCGATCCGCTTGCGGCCGGAGAGGTAATCGCCGGTGATGCTGCGCTTGGCCTTGCAGATGTCCTTCACGCTGCCCGCGGCCACGATCTCGCCGCCGTGGACACCGGCACCGGGGCCCACATCCACGATATAGTCCGCACTGCGCATGGTGTCCTCATCGTGTTCCACCACGATGACGGTATTGCCCAGGTCGCGCAGATTCTTCAGGGTCGCGATGAGTCTGTCGTTGTCCCGCTGGTGCAGGCCGATGGACGGCTCATCCAGCACATACAGCACACCGGACAGGGCGCTGCCGATCTGGGTGGTCAGACGGATGCGCTGGCTCTCGCCGCCGGACAGGGTCCCGGCCGAGCGGGCCAGGGTCAGGTAATCCAGACCCACGCTCTGCAGGAAGTGCAGGCGGTTCTTGATCTCCTTCATGATCTGGCCGCCGATCTGCTTCTGCTTCTCGGTGAGTTTGGGCTCATTTTCGGCGATAAACTCCAGCTCGTCCCGGATGGACATCTCGCAGAAATCGCTGATGTTCTTGTCCCCGATGGTCACGGCCAGGACCACGGGCTTCAGGCGCTTGCCGTGGCAGTCCGGGCATTCCACGCCGGACATGAAGCTGCCGATCTCTTCCTTCATCCACTCGCTGTTGGTCTCCCGGAAGCGGCGCTCCAGATTCTCCACGATGCCCTCGAACGTATTATAGTAGACGCCGCTGCCGAACTCGTTGGTGCGGTGCATCTCGATCTTTTCGCCGTTGGTGCCGTAGAGCAGGGCGTTGACGGCCTCGATGCTCATGTCCTTGATGGGGGTATCCAGCGTGAAGCCGTACTTCTTGCCAAGACCCAGATAGTACATCTCGCTGACCGAGCCCTCGGCGTAATACCAGCCACTGGCCTTGATGGCCCCCTGCCGGATGGACAGGCTGCGGTTGGGCAGGATGCGCTCCTCGTCCACCCGCATGAAGGTGCCCAGACCGGTACACTTCTCGCAGGCGCCCAGCGGGTTGTTGAAGGAGAACAGCCGGGGCGACAGGTCGCTGATGGAGATGCCGTGTTCCGGGCAGGCAAAGTTCTGGCTGAAGGTCATGCACTCGCCGCCGATGACATCCACTTCCGCCACGCCGCCGGTCAGGGCCAGCGCCGTCTCCAGCGAGTCCGCCAGACGGCCCCGGATGCCCTTGCGCAGGGCAAGGCGGTCCACCACGATCTCCACCGTATGCTTGATGTTCTTTTCCAGCGTGATCTCTTCGTCCAAATCATACAGGCTGCCGTCGATGCGGACGCGGGAGTAGCCCCCGCGGCGGGCGGCGTCCAGCTCTTTCTGCTGGGTGCCCTTGCGCTGGCGGACAACGGGAGCCAGGATCTGGAACTTTGTCCCCTCTTCCAACTTCAGGACGGCGTCCACCATCTCGTCCACGGACTGCTGGCTGATGACCCGGCCGCAGACCGGGCAGTGGGGCACACCCACCCGGGCGTACAGAAGGCGCAGGTAGTCGTAGATCTCGGTCACGGTGCCCACGGTGGAACGGGGGTTGTGGCTGGTGGTCTTCTGGTCGATGGAGATGGCCGGGGACAGGCCGGTGATCTCGTCCACGTCAGGCTTGTCCATCCGGCCCAGGAACATCCGGGCATAGCTGGACAGGCTCTCCACATAGCGGCGCTGGCCGTCGGCGTAAATGGTATCGAAGGCAAGGCTCGACTTGCCCGAACCGGACAGGCCGGTCATGACGATGAGCTTTTCCCGCGGGAGGGTCAGGTTCACATTTTTCAGGTTGTGTTCCCGCGCACCCTTTATCACAATCTTATCGTTTGCCAAGGTATTTTCTCCCTCTTCTCTGTGTCTGCGCATGGTTCTGCCTGCGCTCGTTCTCGGCGTCGGAGTCCACGGTGGGGTTCTCGCCCCGGCGCAGGCGGTCGATCTGATCCCGCAGGAAAGCCGCATGCTCGAATTCCAGCAGCTTGGCGGCCTCCTTCATCTCCCGGGTCAGGCGCTCGATAGCGGCCTCCCGCTCCAGTTTGCCCATCCGGCGGGTGTTCCGCTTTGCGTTCTCGGCCTTGTCGCTGATCTCGATGCTGTCGGCAATGGCCTTGACGATGGTTTTGGGTACGATGCCGTGTTCTTCGTTGTAGGCCATCTGGATAGCACGGCGGCGCTCGGTCTCGGTGATGGCACGGTCCATGCTGTCCGTCACCTCATCCGCGTACATGATGACAAGGCCCTCGGCGTTGCGGGCGGCGCGGCCGATGGTCTGGATGAGGCTGGTCTCGCTGCGCAGGAAGCCCTCCTTGTCCGCATCAAGGATGGCCACAAGGCTCACCTCCGGCAGGTCCAGACCCTCGCGCAGGAGGTTGATGCCCACCACCACATCGATGGAGCCCAGACGCAGATCCTTGATGATCTCCATCCGCTCGAAGGTGTCCACCTCGTGGTGCATATATTTGACCTTGACCCCCTGCTCGGTCAGGAAGTCGGTCAGGTCCTCGGCCATTTTCTTGGTCAGGGTGGTCACCAGGACCCGCTCGTTCTTCTCGGTGCGGGCATGGATCTCCCCCAGCAGATCGGTGACCTGCCCCTCCACGGGGCGCACTGAGATCAGCGGGTCCAGCAGGCCGGTGGGCCGGATGACCTGCTGGGCGATCTGGGTGCTGTTCTTCCGCTCGTACTCGCCGGGCGTTGCCGAGACGAACACCATCTGGTTCAGCTTCGACTCCGCTTCCTCGAATTTGAGGGGGCGGTTGTCAAAGGCCGACGGCAGACGGAAGCCGTACTCCACCAGCGTCTTTTTACGGGCATAATCTCCGCCGTACATGGCCCGCACCTGGGGCAGGGTCACATGGCTCTCGTCCACGAAGAGGAGAAAATCCTCCGGGAAATAATCCAGCAGAGTGGTCGGCATGGAACCGGGTGCGCGGCCGGACAGCACCGCCGAATAGTTCTCGATGCCCTTGCAGATGCCCACCTCGGTCAGCATCTCGATGTCGTAATTGGTGCGCTGCTGGATGCGCTGGGCCTCGATGAGCTTGCCCTCAGCGGTGAACTTCTTCACCTGCTCGTCGCACTCGGCGCGGATCTTCTCGATGGCGGCGGCCTTCTTCTCGGCGCTGACGATGTAGTGGCTGGCCGGGAAGATGGCCACATGCTTCACCACGTTCTGCTTGGTGCCGGTAACAGGGTTGAACTCGGTGATCCGGTCCACCTCGTCCCCGAAGAACTCCACCCGGATGGCAAGGTCGCTCATATAGGCCAGGTAGATATCCACCGTATCGCCGTGGACCCGGAACTTGTTGCGGATGAAATTGATGTCATTCCGTTCATACTGCAGGGTGACCAGTTTCTTGCACAGGTCGTCCCGTTCCAGCTGCATCCCGGGCCGCAGGCTGATGACCATGCTGCGGTAATCGATGGGGTCGCCCAGAGAGTAGATGCAGGACACCGACGCCACGATGATGACGTCCCGCCGCTCGGAAAGAGCCGCCGTGGCCGAGTGGCGCAGCCGGTCGATCTCGTCGTTGATGGCGCTGTCCTTCTCAATGTAGGTGTCGGTGCTTGGGATGTAGGCTTCCGGCTGGTAGTAGTCGTAGTAGGAGACAAAATACTCCACCGCGTTGTCCGGGAAGAAGGACCGGAACTCGGTGCAGAGCTGCGCCGCCAGCGTCTTGTTATGGGCCAGCACCAGCGTGGGGCGGTTGCACCGGGCAATGACATTGGCCATGGTAAAGGTCTTGCCGCTGCCGGTGACCCCCAGCAGGGTCTGGCAGCGGTCGCCCCGCTCGATGCCCTCCACCAGCTGGTCGATGGCCTGGGGCTGATCCCCCGTGGGGGCATAGTTGGAAACAAGATGGAATTTTTCCTCAGGCATATCCCGTGTTTCCTTTCCGTTCCGGCTTGGAACTACAAATAGTTGTGCTTTCGCAGTTGATTATAGCACAATCATTTTATAATGTAAACCTTCTCTTTCAATACGGCCGCAGCATCTCGCCGGTCCGGAAATCGTAGAACGGCAGGCGGTTCGCCTCCCGCATGGAGAAATATTCGGTCTCGGTGAGGATGATGTGGTCCCGCAGATGCACCTTGACCAGACCCAGCGCCCGGACGATGTTCTCCGTGGCCTGCAGGTCCTCCCGGGAGGGCAGGGCCATACCGTTGGGGTGGTTGTGGCAGAGTACTACACTGTCGGTGCCGCCCCGGAGCGCCGCCGACACCACGTCCTTGATCTCCAGACTCACCCGGTCGCCGGTACCGTCCCGGAGCCAGAACAGCCCCTTGACGCGGCTGCGGCTGTCCAGTGCCGCCAGCAGCGCCCGCTCCTGCACGGCCCCCGCAAACTGGAGCATCAGGAACTCGGCCAGCTGCTCGGTGGTCCCAAGGCTTTTCCTGCCGCCGGTCCGGGACTGGGTATAGTATCGGCTGATCTGGGGCAGAAGATGCAGCATCCGGGCGGTGGACGGGCCCACCCCCTCCACCGTCAGCAGCTCCTCCTCCGAAGCTTCCAGCACCCCGGCAAAGTCCCCGAACCGGTCGATCAGCTGGTGGGCAAGGCCGTTGGTGTCCCGGCGGGTGTTGGTGATGTAGAGGATATATTCCAGCACCTCGTGGGGGGAAAGGCTTTCCAGCCCGTGGGCTTCCACCCGGGCGCGCATCCGCTGCCGGTGCCCCTGATGAAGGTTGTTTCCTTCTGCCATAGCCGGTCTCCTTTGCGTTGTTACTTTCTTTTATAGTACCCCATTTTTGACAAAAGACAAGGCTTGCGGGCAAATATTCTGCGTTGACTTCCGTTCCGGTGTGTTTTATTATAGAGCCAGACCATTTTTCCGCGCCGCCGCGCGGGCAACGTTTTTCTGAGAAAAAGGAACTCATTCTATGAAACAATACACCGCGACCGCAAACGACGAGGGTGTCCGGCTGTCCCGCTTTGTCCAGAGCGTGACCCGGGATCTTCCCACCAGCCTGCTGTACAAGAGCTTCCGCAACAAGCGGATCAAGGTCAACGGCAAAAAGGGTGCCCCGGAGGACCGGCTGAAGGCCGGAGACCTCATCGAGCTGTACATCAACGACGAGTTTTTCCCGCCGGAGGGGGCAAAACCGGCCCCGAAGGCCCCGAAAAAGCAGCCCAGTCAGCCTAAGGTGACCGTCATCTACGAGGACGAGAACATTGCCGTCCTGTATAAGCCCACCCACCTGCTGTGCCACAGCGACCGCACCGGGGATGCCAATCTGGTGGACGCCTTCACCCAGTATCTGGCCCAGAAGGGCGAGTATGACCCCCACGGCGAGAACCGCTTCAAGCCCGGCATCTGCAACCGGCTGGACCGGGGCACCGAGGGGCTGGTGATCGCCGCCAAGAGCTACGCCGCCCTGCGGGACATGAACGAGATCATCCGCACCGACCTGCTCAAAAAGGAATACTACACCATCACCGTGGGCATCCCCCAGAGCGGCCGTTTCACGGCCTGGTGGGAGCACGACGAGAAGAACAACAAGGTCAGCATCCACGCCCACCAGTCCCAGGACGAGCGCCGGAAGCAGATCATCACCGACGTGGACGTCCTGCGCACCGCCGGGCCCTTTGCCCTGTGCCGGATCGGCCTTGTCACCGGCCGCACCCACCAGATCCGCGCCCATCTGGCCTATCTGGGCCGCCCGGTGCTGGGGGACATCAAATACGGCAACCGCAAGATGAACGAACGCACCGGCACCAAAACGCAGGCCCTGTGCGCCGTCCGGATCAGCTTCCTTGACATCCCGGAAGAAAACACCCTTCACTACCTCTCCGGCAAGGTCATCAAGCTGAAGGACCCGCAGATCCTGAAACAGTTCGATGCACTGGATAAAAACAAACCTGCTCATGAATCATTATTTTCTCCGCACTGACCGGCTCATCCTCCGCAAATTGCGGGAAGAGGATTTTCCAGATTATGCAGTCTACGCTGTAGATGATGAAATGTCCCGGATGATGGGGCGCGCATTGCTAAAGACGGAAGCTGACATCCGGCAGAATTTCAACTGGCTCAAAGATCATGAACCACCCGGCAGGGCGAGGTCTGGCTGCTGGACGAGCGCAGCCCCATTTTCTCGATAAGGAAAGGCCCGGACACCTTGAACAAAGTGGTGTCCGGGCCTTTTGATTTGGATTCTGTACTCGGGTCAGTTCTGTGCAGTCGCCAGACGTCCTTCCTGTTTTCCTCCTGCAATGTAGTGTTCATAATACTTCACATTATCATTGCCAAAGAGTGCTGCCAGATCAGGATTGTTTGCCTTATATGCGGCAAGGTCAAACTCCTTGCTGCCTTGACGGCCCTCAGCCATACCGCTATGCACAAAGTGTTCCAGATATTTGTGTGCGTCATCGCCAAAAGCTGGGATCAAATCCTGGTTATACTCGCGATATTCCTTGTAATTGTAGACATCCGCATACAGTCTCTGCATTTCCTCGTAGGATTTATTCTGGAACGTTCTTCCAGCATTCACCATAGTAATGCCAGAACCCGATATCGTCTGCTTGGAGCCATCCATAAAAGTAACAACGATTTTAGTAAGTGCAATATGATCCACATTCCAGTTATACCACATGCACTCGAAATAGGCTTCCTCGTTCAAAAGGCAGTTGTTGACTTCTTCTGCTGTCAAATAGACATCATGATAGTCCCTGTCATATACATAAGGACACCCTTCACTATCTGTATGGACCGTGTAGCACTGTCCATTCATGACAACAACACCAGCAGAATAACTTGATTTTTCAAGATTTGAGCTGAAAGGTGCAACCGGTCCTGTGATTTCCCCGTAAGTATATCTCTGACCAATTTCGCACCGTACCACATCATTCACCGCATTATACGGGGTCATATAGAAATCCACATACTTCAGCTGTTTTCCTGTATTGTTACGATAATAAACCGTCGGCGACACTCCTCCAGCTGAGTTCATATCAAACGTAATAAATGCTTGAATTCCCGGTTTTGCAGCAAAGGTCGGCAGTGCAGCCAAAACACATAGCACGGCTGTAGCCAGCAGCGCAGCAAACTTCTTTTTCATTGCTCATTCCTCCTCCATGCCAGAATCCGACATGTTTTTTGTAAGTATAACTCTTTGCACTTTTCAATTTCAAGGTTTTCCTTTAATTTTAGGCATTTTGTACTTTTTCTTGGTAAAAATCACAACAACAAAAAGCCCTGTACAGACCATGGAACGTCTGCACAGGGCTTTGGTTTTATTTTACAGGGGGGCAGATCAGACGGTAGTGCCGATCTTCGGGGCACCGCCGGCGATCTCTTCTGCCGTCAGGGGGGCAGCCGGAGCGACGGGAGCATTCAGGCGCTCCTTGGCCACGGCCAGCATCAGCTTGATGCGGTTCTCCTGGTTGACTTTGGTGGCGCTGGGGTCGTAGTCGATGGGGGTGATGTTGGCGCTGGGGTACAGGGCGCGGATTTTGTTCACCATGCCCTTGCCCACGATGTGGTTGGGCAGACAGCCGAAGGGCTGGGCACAGACGATGTTGCCGTAGCCACCCTGCACCAGCTCGATCATCTCGGCGGTCAGCAGCCAGCCCTCGCCCATCTTGGCACCCAGAGAGATGATGCCGTGGGGCTTTTCCACCAGCTCCTTGAAGGGGCCGGGGGCGTAGAAGCCTGCATCGCTCTCAGCCTTGAGCATGGTGCGCTCCACGCTGTCCAGCCAGTTCAGGAGCTGATCGGTGCCCACCTTGACGGCCAGCTTGCCGCCGTAGAGGACGTGATCCTCGCCCATGTTGAAGATGCAGTACTGCACAAAGCCCATCAGGCCCGGGAAGTTGACCTCGCAGTCCTGACTCTCCAGGAATTTCTGCAGGTCATTGTTGCCCAGCGGGCTGTACTTGACGTAGATCTCGCCCACCACGCCGACCCGGACCTTGGGCACCCGGGTGACCGGGATGGAAGCAAAGTCCTTTGCGATGAGGGGGAAGGTGTGCTTCATCTCCTTGGAGGTGAAGCCCTTGCCTGCCAGCAGGACGCGGCCCAGACGCTCGACCCACAGGTCGACCATCTTGTCGGCTGCCCCCTTCTCGTTCTCGTAGGGAGCCACCTGATTGCGCAGGGCGCAGAGCATATCGCCGTAGAACACGCAGGCAATGGCCCGGCGGGCCAGCGGCAGGGTCATCTGGAAGCCGCTGTCCTTTTCCAGACCGGAGAAGTTCAGGCTGGCCACGGGGATCTGGGGATAGCCCGCCTTGACCAGCGCCTTGCGGAGCAGATGGATGTAATTGGACGCACGGCAGCCGCCGCCGGTCTGGGTGATGAGCAGGGCCGTATGCTCCAGATCATACTTGCCGCTGTTCAGGGCATCCAGGAACTGGCCGATGACCAGCAGGGCCGGATAGCAGGTGTCGTTGTGGACATATTTCAACCCCAGCTGTGCCACGGCGCTGCCGCAGTTGCCCAGGATCTCGCACTTGTAGCCGTCGTAGCGCAGGGCGTACTCCAGCAGGCGGAACTGGGTGATGGCCATATTGGGGATGAGGATGGTATGGGTCTTCTTCATCTCCGGGGTAAATTTGGGATAATTGTATTCCATAGGTCAGTTCCTCCGGTCTTCGTCCCGCTCATCCAGCGCGGCGAACAGGCTGCGCAGACGGATGTTCACGGCACCCAGATTGGTGATCTCGTCGATCTTCAGCTGGGTGTAGAGCTTGTTGCCGGCCTGCAGGATCTCGCGGGTCTCGTCGGTGGTGATGGCGTCCACGCCGCAGCCGAAGGAGACCAGCTGCACCAGATCCATATCCTTCTGGGTGGTGCAGTACTTGGCGGCCGCATACAGGCGGCTGTGGTAGGTCCACTGGTTCAGCACACTGGTGGGGAACTTTTCCACCCGGTTGGAGATGCTGTCCTCGGTGACCACGGCGGCCCCGTGGCGGGTGATCAGGTGATCGATGCCGTGGTTGACCTCGGGGTCCACATGGTATGGGCGGCCTGCCAGCACGATGATCCGCTTGCCCTGACGGCGGGCCTCGTCGATGATCTCGCTGCCCTTGACCCGGATCTGGGCCATGTGGGCCTCGTGCTCGGCGTAGGCGGCGTCGGCAGCGGCCTGCACTTCCTTTTCGGAGATGCCGCCGAAGTACTTGGGCAGCACCTCTTTGGCCATCTTGTGGACAAAGTCCTTGGGACGGTGGATGCCCACATAGTCATAAATGAACTTCTGGCCCTCCAGCTCAGGGCAGTTGCCCGCCAGGACTTCCGGATAATAGGCCACCACGGGGCAGTTGTAGTGGTTGTCGCCCAGACCCTCGTCAAAGTTGTAGGTCAAGCAGGGATAGAAGATGGCATCCAGATGCATCTGGCTCAGGGCCTTGATGTGGCCGTGGCTCAGCTTTGCCGGGAAGCAGGCGGTGTCGCTGGGGATGGTGGCCTGACCGGCCAGATACAGCCCGCGGCTGGACACCGGGCTGGTGTGGACCGCAAAGCCCAGCTTGGTCCAGAAGGTGTGCCAGAAGGGCAGCATCTCGTACATGTTCAGGCAGAGCGGGATGCCGATGGAGCCCCGCTTGCCGGGCACCGGCTTGTAACCGGCCAGCAGCTGCTGCTTGTAGGCGTAGAGGTTGAGGCTGTTGTCCTCGCTCTTGCCGGTGACGGGCTTGTCGCAGCGGTTGCCGGAGATGAACTTGCGGCCGTCGGCAAAGGTGTTGACGGTGAGCTGACAGTGGTTGCCGCAGCCGCCGCACTTGACGCTGACCACCTTCTGGTCGAAGCTTTCCAGCTCGGCCAGATCCATCATGTGGGAGGTCTCCTGATGGTTCTTATGGCTCTGGCGCAGGCCGAAGAGGGCTGCACCGTAGGCACCCATCAGGCCCGCGATGTCCGGGCGGATGACCTCGACGCCCATTTCTTTTTCAAAGGCGCGGAGGACAGCCTCATTATAGAAGGTACCGCCCTGCACCACGATCTTGCGGCCCAGCTCCTCGGGGCTGGAAGCACGAATGACCTTATACAGCGCATTCTTGACCACGCTGATGGACAGGCCGGCGGAAATGTTCTTGATGGAAGCGCCGTCCTTCTGGGCCTGCTTGACCGAGCTGTTCATGAACACGGTGCAGCGGCTGCCCAGATCCACCGGGCGGTCGGCGAACAGACCCAGGGCGGCGAACTCCTTGACGTCGTAGCCCAGTGCCTGGGCAAAGGTCTGCAGGAAGCTGCCGCAGCCGGAAGAGCAGGCTTCGTTCAGGAAGATGTTGCTGATGGCACCGTCCTCGATCTTGAAGCACTTCATATCCTGGCCGCCGATGTCGATGATAAAATCCACATCCGGCATGAAATACTTGGCGGCGGTGAAATGGGCCACCGTTTCCACCAGACCGTAGTCGCAGCGGAAGGCGTTCTTGACCAGCTCCTCGCCGTAGCCGGTGGTGGTCACGCTGGCCACCTTCAGTCCGGGATGCTCTTTGTGGATCTTGATGAGCTGTTCCCGGATCAGGGGCAGCGGGTTGCCGAGGTTTGGCTGGTAATTGGTGTACAGGATCTGGCTGTTCTCATCCACGACCACCAGCTTGACGGTGGTGGAACCGGAGTCGATGCCGATATGGACCGGGCCGCACTGGGCGCTGAAGGGCACCCGGGGCACGCTGTGGGACATATGCCGTGCGTGGAAGGCCTCGTACTCCTCCTTGCTGGCAAAGAGGGGCGGCTCGCTGGCATAGGTGGCCGTGGCGGCATAGCGGTCCAGTGCATCGGCTACCTCGGTCAGCACGAACTCCTTGTCGGCGTACAGGGCAGCGCCCAGCGCCACATAGAGCAGGCTGTTCTCCGGGCAGGTGCCGGTGACCCCCAGTGCCTCGTCAAAGCTCTTGCGCAGGACGGTGCTGAAGGTCAGGGGGCCACCCAGGTAGAGGATGTTGCCCTTGATGGGGCGGCCCTGTGCCAGACCGGCGATGGTCTGGTTGACCACGGCCTTGTAGATGCTGGCGGCGATGTCGGCGGTGCGGGCACCCTGGTTGATCAGGGGCTGCACATCGCTCTTGGCGAACACGCCGCAGCGGGAGGCGATGGTATAGGTGCGCTCAGCCTGCTCGGCGGCCTTGTTCATCTCATCGGCGCTCATCTTCAGCAGCGTTGCCATCTGGTCGATGAAGGCACCGGTGCCGCCGGCACAGCTGCCGTTCATCCGCACCTCGGTGCCGTTGGTCAGGAACAGGATCTTGGCATCCTCACCGCCCAGCTCAATGACGCAGTCGGTGGAAGGCACAAAGCGCTTGACCGCCACGCGGGTGGAGAACACCTCCTGCACGAAGGGCACCCCGCAGCTGTCGGCCAGACCCATGCCGGCAGAGCCGGAAATGCTCAGCAGAGCTTTCTGCCCGTGAAGCTGTTCGGCATCGATGCGGCGCAGCAGTTCCTGCGCCTTTTCCAGAATATGGCTGTAATGACGTTCGTATGTAGAATAAATAAGCGTATCATGTTCATCCAGCACGGCACACTTGATGGTGGTGCTTCCGATGTCAAGACCTACTCTCACGATTTTTTCCTCCTGAAGGACATTGAAAAGCTTTGCCGGAAAGGATCGCAGACAGGATGTTTTGTCTGTACCGATCTCCCGTTCTGCAATAGTTCGTTAGCGAATCATTTGGCAGACCCGCACACAGTTGTATTATACTCAAAACGGCTGCCACAATCAATCACGTTTCTTTATTTTACACGCAAAAAATAGTATTTTCCGTCTCAAAAGTTAAACATTTTGTTAATTTCACGAAGATATTCCACCCTTTTCCGGGTTTCAGGGCTAAGGATCTTTACTCAGAGTGATTTTTGAAAGAAAAGAGCCTGCCGCCGCCGGAAAGCAGAAAAGCTGCCGCACAAAAGTACAGCAGCTTTGTCCGGGTTATTCTTTTGTCCTGCAGCTCAGCAGGCTCAGTTCCCGCCGCAGCTGCCATTGCAGGCTGCCGCCTGCAAGCTCCGGCCGGGTGGCCCGCAGTTCCACAGTGCCCTCGATGGGGAACATCGTCCGGACCTTCGGGATCAGCAGTTCGGCCCGGGTGCCCCGGGGCGAGCGGAGATTCAGGGTCAGCTCCCAGCCCATATTGGCGCAGTAGCGGCGGCAGAGCAGCAGCCCCGCCTGCGCACCGCCCAGAAAGCGGCGGCGGTTCTCCATCCAGTTGTCGGCGGTGGGCAGGCCGCAGCCGTCATCCTCCACCACAAGGTGCAGGTCGGTCTCGTCGCTGCTGAGGCGGAACTCCACATGGCCGCCGGGGCTGGTGGCCTGCAGGGCGTTGGAGAGCAGATGAAACAGCAGCTGCTCGGTCTGCTCCTGATCCGCCCGGATATAGCAGCGGTCCATCCCGCCGCGGTCCACCGTCAGCTCGGTCCGCACCTGTCTGCGGATCTCCGGGGCCATCTCGCGGATCTCCAAAAGCACCCAGCACAGGTCCACCGGCTTCATGGGCGGGGTAGGGCCGCGTTCAGCGGCCAGAAGCTCCATCATCTCCCGCAGGGTCCGCTCCATCCGGATGCTCTCCTGCCCCATATCCTCCAGAGCCTGCTGGGTCTTTTCGTCGCAGGATCTCGCCAGGTGCATCTGTAAGTATTCCCGGTTCTGGTCCATCACCCGGAGTGAATGCAGCAGCACCGTCTCGAACTGCTTCTGCGGAAAATCCGGCTTCCCGGTCTCGTTTGCCATCCCGTTTTCTCCCTTTTGCTTCATTTTGACGTCTGGGCCTTCCTCGGCCTGCCTTCCAGCAGGATCTTCCGCATGGCACCGACCAGTTTCCCGGTGGTGATCTTCCCGCCTGCCAGACCGTTCTTCCGTTTGAATTCCTGCCAGCTCTCGGTGTTGCGGCTCTCCAGCCCTTCGATGACCCGGCGCAGACCGCTGTCCACTGCCGCCACCGTGACATGATGCTCCTCTGCCACCGCCTGCAGGATCTCCTTGCGCAGGGCCAGCTTCCGGTCGGTCTCGCAGGCCACCTGAAGGGCGCTGGTCAGGTACTCGCTGTTGCCGTCCGGCTGGGGAATGCCCCACTTGGCGTACAGCTCGTTGCAGAAGGGCACCACCCAGAGGCTGCCCAGATCCTCCGACGAGGTCCGCAGGTCCTGCAGAAGGTCCCGCAGGCGGCTGCGTTCCAGCAGGTAACTCTCGCCGTTGGACCGCAGGCAGGTAGCGGTAGCTTCCCCGTACCAGCCGTCCCCCTGCAGCAACAGCAGCGGGCGGCTGCGCAGGCTGTTCAGGCGGTTGATGAACTCGTAACCGTCCATATCCTCCAGCTGATTCGACAGGACCACGACATCGATGCCCCGGCCCTGCCGCAGCTCCTGCAAAAGCGTCTTGCCCCGGCTGAAGCAGATACAGGAAAGCGCCGGATTCTGCTCTTCCAGATAATTTTTCCGGACACGCAGCTCCCGTTCATCATAGCTCACCAGGGCTACCCGCAGCTTTACAATGTGCCGTTGCGACACTCCCATCTTCCCCTTCCCCACCTGAATGACGCTTTTTTTGTCGGAATGCGTCTTGTACTATTATTTTATAGACCTGCCCCGAAAGATTCAATCCCCGAAAATGCGTCAAAATGCGTCATCATCTGTCTGGAATTCGTCTTTTTGCGCTCTTTTCACTGTCGGTTTGCGTTAAAAAGCGTCTTTTCGGCCAGTTCCGACGCTTTCCGATATGTGCCCGGCCCGCCGGGAGGGGGAACAGGCTTTTCTCCGGCCTGCGTTCTTTTTCCGGTTTTCAGGCGCATTTTTTTCCGTCGGGTTTCGCAGAATGTCAATCATTTGTTCACATTCGTCTGATAGAATAACCCTGTTTATCTTTTATTTTTGCCCGGACCTTCCGGCCGGGCAGATCCAGGAAAGGCAGCGCTCATGCTTCAACTCAAAAAGATCCATAAGGAGTACCGGACCGGCGATCTGGTCCAGACTGCCCTGAATCAGGTCAGCCTGAACCTCCGCGACAACGAGTTCGTGGCCATTCTGGGCCCCTCCGGCTCCGGCAAGACCACCCTGCTAAACATCATCGGCGGTCTTGACCGCTACGACAGCGGCGATCTGATCATCAACGGCATCTCCACCAAAAAGTATTCCGACCGCGACTGGGACTCCTACCGCAACCACACCATCGGTTTCGTGTTCCAGAGCTACAACCTGATTCCCCACCAGACCGTTCTGTCCAATGTCGAGCTGGCCCTGACCATCTCGGGCATCTCGGGCGCCGAGCGGAAGCGCCGGGCCACCGAGGCCCTGCAGCAGGTGGGCCTGGGCAACCAGCTCCACA
Organism: uncultured Faecalibacterium sp.; assembly: GCA_934526125.1. Taxonomy (GTDB): domain Bacteria; phylum Bacillota; class Clostridia; order Oscillospirales; family Ruminococcaceae; genus Faecalibacterium. The sequence goes on from CAKSZU010000014.1 coordinate 16,620, forward strand.
AGCACCCCACCGAGATGTCCGGCGGCCAGATGCAGCGTGTGGCCATTGCCCGCGCCCTGGTGAACAACCCCGACATCCTGCTGGCCGACGAGCCCACCGGTGCGCTGGACAGCGAGACCAGCATCCAGGTCATGGAGCTTCTGAAAGAGGTGGCCAAGGACCGTCTGGTGGTCATGGTCACCCACAACCCGGAGCTGGCCCAGCAGTATGCCACCCGCATCGTCAACCTGAAGGACGGCGTGATCCTCTCGGACACCGATCCCTTTGAGCCGGACGCCGCCCTCACCGTGCCGCCGGTCCACAAGAACATGGGCCACTCCTCCATGTCCTGGCTGACCTCCCTGAGCCTGAGCTTCAACAACCTGTGGACCAAGAAGGCCCGCACCCTGCTCACGGCCTTTGCGGGCTCCATCGGCATCATCGGCATTGCCCTCATCATCTCCCTGTCCACCGGTGTCAACCAGTATATCGATGACATGGAGCGGGAGACCCTGTCCGAGTACCCCCTGCAGATCCTGAGCAGCGGCATGGACCTGAGCAGCCTGCTCTCCGCCGGGCCTGCTGAGAAGAGCGCCGCCTCCGCCGACCTGGGCGAGGGCATGGTGCCGGTGCGCCACCTCATCACCCAGATGGTCTCCGGCATCACCTCCAACGACCTGAAGAGCCTGAAGGCCTATCTGGACAGCGACGAATGCACCATCGGCGACAATGTCTCGTCGGTGGAGTATTCCTATAATGTACAGCCCCAGATCTACCGGGAGGACGAGGACGGCAGCATCCGGCAGGTGAACCCGGACTCCTCCCTGTCCTCGCTGGGCATCAGTTCCACCAGCTCCACCAACAGCATCATGTCCAGCATGATGAACACCAGCGTCTTTTACCAGCTACCTTCCAGCGACTCCCTGTACAATTCCCAGTACGACGTCAAGGCCGGCCGCTGGCCCGAAAAGTACAACGAGTGCGTGGCGGTGCTGGGCGCAGACGGCAGCATCACCGATTACGCCCTCTATGCGCTGGGCCTGCGGGACAACGCGGAGCTGGACAAGATGATCCAGCAGTTCGCACAGAACCAGAATGTGGATGTCCCCGATGATTTCAAGACCTATCAGTACAGCGATTTTCTGGGCCGGGAGTTCCGGCTCGTCAACGCCACCGACCGCTACCAGTACGACGAGGCCAACGGGGTCTGGGTGGACAAGTCCGATGACACCGCCTTCATGAAGGATCTGGTGGCTTCCGGCGAGGCCTTGACCATCGTGGGCGTGGTGCAGCCCAAGGAGGATGCCTCGGCTTCCATGCTGTCCTCCGGCATCGCCTACCCCGCTTCCCTGACCCGCCATGTGATGGACACCGCTGCCGACAGCGAGCTGGTGCAGAAGCAGCTGGCAGACCCCCAGACCAACGTGCTGACGGGCGAGCCCTTCGGGGCCGAGGATGCCGCCGCTGTGGATTTGGCCTCTCTCTTCAGCATCGACACCGACCAGCTCAAGAGCGCGTTCCAGTTCGACACCAGCAAGCTGAACTTCGATCTGAGCGGTGCCTTTGACCTGAACGACGGGTCGGTGGATTTCTCCTCCCTCATCGACCCGGACAGCTTCCAGCTGGATCTGTCCGGGTTGCAGGAGCCGGACATCGATCTGGACATGAGCGCCCTGACCGATGTCTTTGAGAATATGAACGTTTCCATCCCCGCCGACAAGGTGCAGGAGCTGGCCAAAAAGGTGATGACCGGCTACAAGAACTATATCATCGGCAACGGCATCCTGGGGCTGGACAAGATCGGGTTTGACAAGTACCTCGAGAGCGACCAGTTCAAGCAGCTGATGAGCGACGCCATGGGCGATCTGGTAGACACCAGCGCCATCCAGGAACAGCTCTCTGACGCCATGCAGCAGGTGATGGGCAGCGTGATGTCCAGCTATTCGGATCAGATTGCTTCCACCCTGCAGCAGCAGCTCGGCAGCTCGCTGGAGCAGGCCATGACCCAGGCCATGGGGCAGGTGATGGGCGAGATGAGCCAGAACCTGCAGGACAAAATGACCCAGAGCTTCGCCTCCCTGGGCAGCCAGATGGAAAGCGCCCTGAAGATCGACGCTTCCGCCTTCCAGAAGGCCATCCGGTTCAATATGACCGAGGACGACCTGAAGGACCTGATGAAGACCAGCATGCTCTCCACCAGCGCCACCTACGACAGCAGCCTGCAGTCCTTCGGCTATGCCAGCCTGGACGACCCCAGCCAGATCCAGATCTATCCGCTGGACTTTGAGCAGAAGGCTGAAGTCATCCGCATTCTGGACAGCTACAACGACAGCGTGACCGCAAAGGGCGAGGACGACAAGGTCATCCAGTACACCGACGTGGTGGGCACCCTGATGACCTCCGTCACCAAGATCATCAACATGATCAGCAACATGCTGGTGGCCTTCGTCTCCATCTCGCTGGTGGTCTCCTCCATCATGATCGGCATCATCACCTATATCAGTGTGCTGGAGCGCCGCAAGGAGATCGGCATCCTGCGGGCCATCGGTGCTTCCAAACGGAACATCTCCGAGGTGTTCAACGCCGAGACCTTCATCATCGGTCTGTGCTCCGGCCTGATGGGCATCGTCCTCAGCCGGCTGCTGCTCATTCCCGGGAATATGCTGATCCAGAAGATCTCCGACGGCACCGACGTGGTGGCCCGTCTGCCCTGGAGTTCTGCTCTGGTGCTGATCGTTCTGGCCACCATCCTGACCATGCTGGGCGGCTTCATCCCCGCGAAGAACGCTTCCCGCTCCGACCCGGTCAAGGCCCTGCGGTCCGAATAAGACCGCCGCCCCTCTCCGGAAACAGAATACAGAAAAAGGCCGCTGCGGCCCTCACCTCCCTGCCCTGTGCAGGAAACGGAAGAGGCTGCAGCGGCCCTTTTGTTTTTGAAATAATCAGCTTTACCACTCAGCATCTTCGCCGTCGGTGTCCACCGAAGCGGTCACCCGGGTGCGGCGGAACATGCTTTCCACCACGGCGCAATACTTGTCGGCCAGACAGACGATGACCGCCTCCCGGCAGGCCGGGACATGGCGGAAGGTCAGCGGCCACATGTGGCTGGCGATGATGTTCTGCTCCTTCTTGGTGATCTGGAAATACCGCTCGGCGTTTACACAGGCCGACCCCGGATGGGAGAAGCCGTGCATCTCGAACAGGCGGCGCAGACCGTGGAAGGTGCCCTTCTTGTGCCAGTCGTAGAGGTAGAAATCGTGGAGGAACGCTCCCACGGCCAGGGCGGTCTCGTCCGCTCCCAGATGGAACCGGTGATTCATCCAGAAGCTCACGGCCACCACGTTCCTGCAATGCTGGTAAGTGGTCACATCGCCGTGCTGGATGAACTCCCGCATCTCCTGCACCTTGGGGTGGTTATCGTATTGTTTCAGAATTGCATCGAGCCGTTCCCGTTCGATCTGAGAAAGCTGCATGGAAAAGTCCCTTTCTTTTTTCCCTGAAAGCGATGGTTCAGCTGCGGAGCTGGACCGGGTTGGAATTGCCGAAGTTCTCGGCGTCCGAGGGGTTCTCGCGGGCCAGGCTCAGATCCACCAGATACTGTTTGCCGTCCCCCAATGCCTCCAGCTGCGCCAGCTTGGCCTGCGCAGAGGCAAGATCCGGATACCACTGGATGAGGAAGAAATTTTCCTCCTCCACGCCGTAGTACAGCCACTGACCGTCCGCCCGGAGCAGATCATCCAGATGATCCACCTCGTCCCCGTCGGTCAGGCCCAGACCCTCTTCTGCATAGATATTTTCCGGCTCGACCTGAAGCACCTCAATGACCTGAATGGCGCTCTGCAGGTATTCGTCCTGTGAGATGCTCTTGTCCGAGCGCTCCCACCCGGTCAGGAATGCCTGCATCAGCAGGTTCCGGACCGAGATCTCCGGCTTGGTTGCCATAACGCATTTCCCTCTTCCCTCGTTTGTTTTCGCTGACCAGTATACGCTATAATTTGTTGCAGGTCAACTATTTTTTGATGAAATTTTTGTAGCCATGCACAAAATCCATTTTATTCCAGCCCTCATTCTGCCCGCTGTCCCGCCGGGGCAGAAGCATTTCTGAACTTTTTATGAAAGGGCTTGATTTTTGCAGGAAAGCGGTGTATATTAGCACTCGAAAGATATGAGTGCTAAGTCATTTTCGGATGGCTTTGGCGCTGAATCCAGATAAAAGAGGTTTTTGTATTATGGCGAAGAAAGAATTTCAGGCAGAAAGCAAAAAGCTGATGGACATGATGATCAACTCCATCTACACCAACAAGGAGATTTTCCTGCGGGAGCTGATCTCCAACGCTTCGGACGCCATCGACAAGCTTTATTATAAGAGCCTGACCGACACCTCCGTCGGCATGAACAAAGGCGATTTCCGCATCCTGATCACCCGCGACAAGGACAACCGTCTGCTGACTCTGTCGGATAACGGCATCGGCATGAACAAGGATGAGCTGGAGCAGAACCTGGGCACCATCGCCCACTCCGGCTCGCTGGATTTCAAGAAGGACAACAAGGACGAGAACATCGACATCATCGGCCAGTTTGGCGTGGGCTTCTACTCCGCCTTCATGGTAGCTGACAAGGTCACCGTCATCTCCAGGGCCTACGGCTCCGACGAGGCCTGGCAGTGGGAGTCCAGCGGTGCTGACGGCTACGAGCTGACCCCCGCCGAGAAGGACACCGTGGGTACCGACATCATCCTGCACATCAAGGAGAGTACCGATACCGACAACTACGAGAACTTCCTGGACGAGTACGGCATCGTGGCCATCGTCAAGAAGTACAGCGACTATGTGCGCTATCCCATCCAGATGGAACGGGAGAAGAGCCGTCAGAAGCCCGAACCCGACCCCAAGCCCGCGGACTACAAGCCCGAGTGGGAGACCTACACCGAGCTGGAGACCCTGAACAGCATGGTACCCATCTGGAAGAAGCAGAAGAGCGAGGTCACCGACGAAGAGTACGCTACTTTCTACAAGGACAAGTTCAACGATTACTCCGACCCCGCCCGGGTCATCGTGAGCCGCACCGAGGGCACCGCCAACTACAACGCCCTGCTCTTCGTGCCCAGCCACCGTCCCTACGACTTCTACACCAAGGACTACGAGAAGGGTCTGGCCCTGTATGCTTCCGGTGTGCTGATCATGGAGAAGTGCGCCGACCTGCTGCCCGACTACTTCAGCTTCGTCAAGGGCATCGTGGACAGCCAGGACCTGAGCCTGAACATCAGCCGTGAGATGCTGCAGAAGGACAACCAGCTCAAGCTGATCCACAACGCACTGGAGAAGAAGATCAAGAACGAACTCCACGCCATGCTGACCAACGACCGCGAGAAGTACGAGGAGTTCTGGAAGGAGTTCGGCCGTCAGATCAAGTTCGGCGCCTACTCCGACTACGGCATGCATGCCGAGCTGCTGCGGGATCTGCTGCTGTTCTGGTCCGCCAAGGAGCAGAAGATGGTCACCCTGCAGGAGTATGTGGACAAGATGCCCGCCGAGCAGAAGTACATCTACTTCGCCGCCGGTGACTCCTCCGACCGTCTGGCCAAGCTGCCCTCCACCGAGCTGGTGCTGGGCAAGGGCTACGACGTCCTGCTGCTGACCGAGGACGTGGACGAGTTCTGCCTGCAGATCCTGCGCACCTATCCCCGCAAGGATGCCGAGGGCAAGGACGGCACCGTGGAGTTCAAGAACGTCAACAGCGGCGACCTGGGCCTTGAGACTGAGGACGAGAAGAAGGCCGCCGAGGACGCCACCGCCGAGAACAAGGCACTGTTCGATGCCATGAAGGATGCTCTGGACGGCAAGGTGAAGGAAGTCAAGGTCTCCACCCGCCTGAAGGATCACCCCGTCTGCCTGTCCTCCGACGGCCCCCTGTCCATTGAGATGGAGAAGGTGCTGTCCAAGCAGCCCGGCAGCGAGGGCGTCAAGAGCGACAAGGTGCTGGAGCTGAATATCAACCACCCCGTGTTCGCCGTGCTGAAAGCCGCACAGGAAGCCGGGGATGCCGATAAGGTCAAGAAGTACAGCGACCTGCTCTATGCACAGGCACAGCTGATCGAGGGCCTGCCCGTGGATGACCCCGCCGCCTACGCTGAGGCCGTGTGCAGCCTGATGAAGTAAATTTCTTTCCCGCATCTGATAAATTACCCCCTTAACAAAAGGGCCGTGCTCCGCTATAATAAAGTGGAACACGGCTTTTTTGTTTTAGGAGGATTCTGCCCCATGGAGCCCAGACGCAGCAAACATTTTCTTGCCCACATTCCCACCATTGCCCTGCTGGTAGTATTCGCCATGTCAGCACCGCTTGGCGTTCTGTTTTTCATCCTGCGTGCCATTGACCGGGATGCCGAAAAAAAGGAGCAGGAGAACGCGGAATATTCCAGCGATTTCCGCCCCCAGGACACCGGTGCCGGTCAGCCGGCCCGGGACACTGAGCCGGTCTACGGCCACGATGTGCCCACCGCCGAGCAGCAGAACGCCAAAAAGTGGCACAAGACCCTGACCAGCCTCTGCACGGTGTTCGGCGGCATCTTTCTGGTGGTGGGCCTTGCAGGCCTTGCCGATATCATTGACATGTGGGGCTACTGGTTCGACTGGGGCGAGTTTCTGACCGCACTGGCCCAGACCATTGGCGGCGGCGCTGCGCTGGCCATGGGCCTGCGGATGAAGCAGGCCCGCAAGCTGGAGCGCAAGCTCGACAAGATCGTCGGCGACCGGGACAACATCGCGCTGGGCGAGTTGTTCGCGGCGGTCGGCATCGACGCGGTCCGAGGCCGCGCTGCGGTGGAACACGCCATCGACCACGGCTATTTCGGGGCCGATGCCTACATTGACTACCGCACCGACACCCTTGTCGTGCGCGGGGCCGCACCCCAGCCGCCCAAGGCCCCGCAGCCGGAGCCGGAAGCGGAACCGGAAGACCTGTACGCCTCCCTTCAGCAGCAGCTGCGCCGCGCCAACGATGCCATCCCCGACCCGGTGATGACGGCCAAGATCTCCCGGCTGGAAGAACTCAGTGCCCGCATCTTTGCTCTGGCCAAGAAAGACCCGGATAAAAAAGCCCAGCTGCAAAAGTTCATGGATTACTACCTGCCCACCGTGCTGAAGCTGCTGAATACCTACGCCCAGCTTTCGGCACAGGATGTGCAGGGCGAAAACATCACCGACGCCAGACAGAGCATCGAGCGCTCGATGGACCTGCTCATCACCGCCTTTGAAAACCAGCTGGACAAGCTGTTTGCCTCCGATGCGCTGGATGTTTCCACCGACATTGCCGCGCTGGAAGGGATGCTGAACCTCGACGGGCTCACCGGCGGCGATTTCGCGCCCCGGAGCTGACCGCCGGAACTGCGTTGACCTTTCATCCAGACGCAACAATAATACATGGTTTTTTCTTAACAGAACCGATATTATAGAATCAGAAGAACGGGCCCTGGCCCTTTGAAGAATCATTCACCTATACAAGGAGGAACGCGCCATGATGAAGCCTATTTCTGTCTGGAAGCAGGAGCTGGCGGGCGGCACCCATACCGCCCGGCTGGCCTCCCTCTACTGCTGTTCGCCGGAGCAGACCGCTGCCCACGCCGCACGCTACGCGGCAGTGCTGGACGGGCTGGAAGCTACCTTTGGTGCCCACACCGAGGCCGGACTGTACAGCGCCCCGGGCCGCACCGAGATCGGCGGCAACCACACCGACCACCAGCATGGCCGGGTGCTGGCAGGCAGCGTCAACATTGATATGATCGCTGCCGCCGCCCCCAATGCCCTGAACCAGCTGCGGGTCCAGAGCGAGGGCTACGACCTGTGCGTCATCGACCTTGGCGACCTTGCTGCCCGCAAGGAGGAAGAGAACACCACCATGGCCCTGCTGCGGGGCGAGTGTGAGGCCTTCAAGGAGCGTGGCGCTGCCCTGTCCGGCCTGGACGTCTACATTTCCTCCAACGTGCCCAAGGGCAGCGGCGTCTCCTCCTCGGCTGCGTTCGAGGTGCTGATCGGCGTCATCCTCAACGACTGCTTCATGACCGAGAAGGTCTCCCCCATCGCCATCGCCCAGATCGGCCAGTGGGCAGAGAACGTCTATTTCGGCAAGCCCTGCGGCCTGATGGACCAGATGGCTTCCAGCGTCGGCAACATTATCACCATTGACTTCGCCGACCCGGCCCACCCCGATGTGGAGCCTGTGGCGGTCGATTTCTCCAAGGCGGGCCTCGCCCTCTGCATCCTGGATTCCGGTGCGGACCACGCCGACCTGACCGACGAATATGCCGCCATCCCCAGCGAATGCCGGGCCGTGGCCGCGGTCTGCGGCGGCGAGGTGCTGCGGGATGTCCCCTTTGAGACCTTCATTTCCAAGCTGCCCGAATGCCGCAAAGCCTGCGGCGACCGGGCCGTCCTCCGGGCGTTCCACATCTACGCCGACAACGAGCGGGTGGCAAAGCAGGTCGCTGCCCTGCGGGCCGGTGATTTCCCGGCTTTCCTGCAGCTGGTGGATGCCTCCGGCACCAGCAGCTGGGAGTACCTGCAGAACGTGATCCCCGCCGGATACAAAGAGCATCAGGAAGTGGCTGTGACCATTGCCGCCGCAAAGCACTTCCTGGCCGGGGAGGGTGCAGTCCGCGTCCACGGCGGCGGTTTTGCCGGCACCGTGCAGGCCTTTGTGCCCCTGACAAAGCTGGACGCCTTCAAAGCTGAGATGGAGGCCATCCTCGGCGAGGGCCGCTGCCACATCCTCTCCATCCGTCCGGAAGGAGGTGCCGTGCTGTGATCTCCACTGCCATCCAACAGCTCGTCAACTACGGTCTGGACACCGGGCTCATTCTGCCCGATGACGAGATCTACATCCGCAACCAGCTCCTGATGACCCTGCAGCTGGACAGCTTCACCGAACCGGAGGGTGATGTCTGCTACACCGACCTCGAAGCCATCCTGAAAACGCTGGTGGACGACGCCGTGGCCCGGGGCGTGTGCGAGGACAACGGCACCGCCCGGGACCTGTTCGACACCAAGCTCATGGGTGTGCTGACCCCCCGGCCCAGCATCGTCCGCGCCAACTTTGAGGAGCGGTACGAGAACGAAGGCCCCCAGGCAGCTACCGACTGGTTCTATGAGTTCAGCCAGGATACGGACTACATCCGCCGCTACCGCATCAAGCGGGATCTGAAGTGGGTGACCAGGACCCCCTACGGCGATCTGGACATCACCATCAACCTGTCCAAGCCGGAAAAGGACCCCAAGGCCATCGCCGCCGCCAAGCTGGCCCCCCAGAGCGCTTACCCCAAGTGCCAGCTCTGCGTGGAGAACGAGGGCTACGCCGGACGGATGAACCACCCCGCCCGCGAGAACCACCGGATCATCCCGCTGACCATCAACAACAGCGCCTGGAACCTGCAGTACAGCCCCTATGTCTACTACAACGAACACTGCATCGTCTTCAACAACCAGCACACCCCCATGAAGATCGAGCGGGCCACTTTCCGCAAGCTGCTGGATTTCGTGGGGCTGTTCCCCCACTACTTCGTGGGCAGCAACGCCGACCTGCCCATCGTGGGCGGCAGCATCCTGAGCCACGACCACTTCCAGGGCGGCCACTACGAGTTCGCCATGGCCAAAGCCCCCATCGAGAAGAGCTGGGTCTTCCCCGGCTTTGAGGATGTGGAGGCCGGCATCGTCCATTGGCCCATGAGCTGCATCCGCCTGACCAGCGAGAACGACGAGCGTCTGGTGGAGCTGGCCGACAAGATCCTGACCGCATGGCGGGGCTACACCGACGAAAGCTGCTTTGTCTTTGCCGAGACTGACGGCGAACCCCACAATACCATCACCCCCATCGCCCGGATGCGGGACGGGAAATATCAGCTGGATCTGGTGCTGCGCAACAACATCACCACCCCGGAGCATCCGCTGGGCGTCTACCACCCCCACGCAAAGCTCCACCACATCAAGAAAGAGAATATCGGCCTGATCGAAGTCATGGGTCTGGCTGTTCTGCCCAGCCGCCTGAAGGGCGAGATGGCCGAGCTGGAGACCGCTCTGGTGGACTGCGTTCCCACGGCAGAGTACGGCGAGAAGATCCAGAAGCACGCCGAGTGGGCCGGAGAGATCCTGGCCCGGCACCCGGAGCTGAACGCCGAAAACGTCCACGGCATCCTGCAGGAAGAGATCGGCCATGTCTTTGCACAGGTGCTGGAAGATGCCGGTGTCTACAAGCTGGATGAGGCCGGACGGGCCGGTTTCGTCCGCTTCCTGGATTCGGTCCGGTAACGGAAGAGGGATCTTATGCCTTATACACTTGAAGTCTGTGTGGACAGCACGGCCAGTGCGCTGGCCGCAAAAGCAGGCGGAGCCGACCGGCTGGAACTCTGCGCCGACCTCATCATCGGCGGCACCACCCCCAGTCTGGCGCTGGTGCGGCAGGTCAAGGCAGAGACTGACCTGCCGGTGCGGGCCCTGCTCCGCCCCCGGTTCGGGGATTTCTGCTACGACTGCTACGAGCTTGACCGGATGGCCCAGTCGGCTGCCGAGCTGGTGGAAGCCGGAGCGGACGGCATCGTCACCGGTGCCCTGACCCCGGAGGGGGAACTGGACACGGATGCCCTGCGCCCCATTTACGACGCCGCCCGGGCCGCTGCCAAAGCCGCCGGACGGCCGGTGGCCCTGACCCTTCACCGGGCCTTTGACGTCTGCCGCGACCCCTTTGCGGCGCTGGAAGCCGCCCGGGAGCTGGGGCTTTCCACCATCCTCACCAGCGGGCAGGCGGCCAGTGCCCCTGCCGGAGCTGCCCTGCTGCGGCAGTTGGTGGAGGCCGCCGGGGATACCCTTGAGATCCTGGTAGGTGCCGGAGTCACCCCGGCCAACCTGCCCGCCCTTGCCGCGCAGACCGGTGCCCGCGCCTTCCATATGTCCGGCAAACAGATGCTGGACAGCCGGATGACCTTCCGGCGGGAGGGTGTCCCCATGGGCCTGCCCGGCTTCTCGGAGTTCGAGGTCTGGCAGACCAGCGAGACCGCCATCCGGCAGGCCCGCAGAGTTCTGGATCAGCTGAACTGATTTTTCTGTGTATGCAAAGACGGTGCCGCTTCGAATTGCAGCGGCACCGTCTTTTTGTATCTTCTCAGACTTTCCGGCGGAGCAGGCTCATGGGCGGCAGCTCCGGGGTGGGGATGGTATATCTCTCCATGGCGTGGGGAGTGGACTCCACATTCTCCCCTGCTTCGTTCCGGATCCACTCCGGGTGCAGGGGGATGCTGCGGCCATCGGGGCAGAGCGCTTCCAGCGTGTCGCCCAGGCTCCACTTGCCCCGCTGCTGGCAGGAGGCCACACCCTTCTCCCAGCTTTCCACCGTGCCCACGAACTCCCACTCGCGGATGTAGGTGGCGCTGTCGGTGGCCTGCTTTGCCTGCTCACGGCCAAAGTAGAAGCCGGGGGAATAATGCCGGTGGCTGGTGCGGGTCAGCTCGGCCAGCACCTCGTCGGGCAGCTCGAAGTTGTCGTTGAGGGGGGCGGCCAGATACTGATCCAGTGCCCGGCGGTAGGCCGCGGTGACGCTGGCCACATAATAGAAGGTCTTGGCCCGGCCCTCGATCTTCAGGCTGTCCACGCCCGCCTTGCAGATCAGGTCCAGGAAGGGGGCGGTACACAGGTCGTTGGCGTTGAGGATGTAGCTGCCGTTCTCGTTCTCGCCGATCTCGTACAGCTGGCCGGGGCGGGTCTCCTCGCTGAGGTAATACTTCCAGCGGCAGGGCTGGGCGCACTGGCCCCGGTTGGAGTCCCGGCCGGTCATGTAGTTGGACAGCAGGCACCGGCCCGAAACGCTCATGCACATGGCACCGTGGACAAAGGCCTCGATCTCCAGTTCCGGCGGGGTCTTGTCGCGAATTATGGCAATGTCCTGCAGGGTCAGCTCCCGGGCCAGCACCACGCGCTTTGCACCCAGATCATAGGCCGCCCGGGCGGCAGCCCAGTTGGTGATGCCGGTCTGGGTGGACATGTGGATCTCGATCTCCGGCGCATATTGTTTGCAGGCAGCCAGTACGCCCAGGTCCGCCACGATGAAGGCATCCACACCGGCAGCTGCGGCGGCGCGGATGGCCTCGGGCAGGCGGTCGGCCTCCTCATTGGTGGGCAGGGTGTTCATGGTCAGGTAGACCTTGCGGCCCCGGGCATGGGCATAGATGACGCCCTCGGCCAGCTGCTCCGGCGTGAAATTGGCCGGAGCAGAACGCATTCCGAATTCCGGCAGGCCGCAGTAAACGGCATCTGCACCATAGTTGATGGCATACCGCAGGCGCTCCAGATCGCCCGCGGGGGCCAGCAGTTCCGGGATCTGTAACATAAAATCGTCCTCTCTTTTTCATAGCCCTCTCCGTCATCGCTGACGCGATGCCACCTCTCCCGAAGGGAGAGGCTATTCTGCCTCACCGGGCAGGTTTCAGCAAACTCGAATCCGAAGCCGCAATTGGCTCTCCCTTTGGGAGAGCTGTCTGCGAAGCCGACTGAGAGGGACTTACTTCTTCAAACTCTGATTGACTTCAGCCGCCTTCTGGCAGTTGGCCTGATGTTCGGCATAGGTCTTAGCGTAGTAGTAGTGACCGGAAAGATCCGTAACAAAGAAATAGCAGTCCCTGACTTCCTCATCGCACTGAGGTGCCAGAGCAGCCTGGATCGCGGCAAGGCCCGGGTTCGAGATGGGCCCGGCGGGCAGGCCGGTGCAGGTGTAGGTATCGTAGGCATTCCGGATGTTCTCGGGGATATCCTCCCAGCCGCCATAATACGGAGCTACCCAGTTCCAGAGGTAGTTGTTATCCGAATCGCTCTGGACATAGCTGGAGGCGTTGCTCTGGAGCTTGGGATAGGGCGAACCCTCCGTCAGCCGGTTGCGGAACACCTGCGCCACGTTGGAGTCCTGATCGTTGCCCGCTTCCTCCTGCACGAAGGAGGCCAGCGTGATGACCTGCGGCAGGGTCAGGTCCTGCTGCTTCAGCTCGTCGTACATCGCATCGGTGAACTGCTGGTCAAAGTGGGCGTAGAAGGTTGCGACATAGTTGTGGACGGTATCGTCCAAGCGGAAATCGTAGGTATCCGGGAAGAGATACCCCTCGCACTTCATGAAGCGGTCCGGGGCCTCCTCATCCGACGGGACATACTGCCAGAAAGTGTACTCGCTGAAGTCCCCGGTGTTGGCTTCTTCCAGAAACTCCTCGGCGGTACAGAGGCCCGCCTCCTCCATCTTGCGGGCAATGGCAATGGCCGTTGTGCCCTCCGGGAAGGTCAGGCGGACGGAATCCGCCTTGGCATACTCCGACAGTGCTTCGATCAGGGCATCGTAGGACATGCCGGGGGTCAGCTCAAACGTGCCGTACTGCAGTTTTGCGGCCGCATCCTCATGACCGACATACCAGCGGAACAGCCGGGGGAAGCGGATGACACCGGCCTGCCGGAGCCCGGAGGCAATGGTGCCGACGCCGCTGCCCTGGGCGATCTCCACCGTGACGGTCTCTTTGCCGTCCGTGCCGCTGCCCCGGATCTCCCGCACCGCCAGCAGGGCCCCGACGGCCGCTGCGGCTGCGAGCAGTACCAGCACCACCAGCAGGATCTTCCACCCTGCGCCTTTTTTCTTATGATGTTTCGCCATACACCGCTCCTCTTCAGTCCATCATCAGCCGCATGTAGCTTTCCGACACATCAAACGGCTCGCCCTCGAACCGGATCAGGCCGTAGTCCTGCCGGGTGCCCTCGCCCAGGAACAGGTTCTGGGCAGCCCCCACAGTGATGACAGCCTTTTCCACGATGACTTCCTTCTCCCGGGCGGCCTCCATCAGGATCTCGGCGGCGCGGTCATTCTCGGCCATCATCTCCACGAAATAAAGGGTGTCCTCTTTCCGGAAATAGATGCCGTAGCCCTGCTCACTGGACACGATGGTCGCCCCCCGGGAGTACAGGTCGCAGAGGACCACGCCCATCTGCTCCGGGGGCAGCTGGACGGTGTCGGGCCAGAAGCGGGCCCGCAGCTCGCAGAGCTTCCGGGCCGTGACCGAGTCGAACTCTGCCTGGCTCCACAGGTTGCGCTCCACCTCGCGGGGCAGGCAGCGCAGGGCGAATGCCTTCTGGAAGCCCTTGTCCTGCAGCAGGCTGCTCTGGGCCGCATCCGCAGGCACGGACACCACGAACCCGGCACCCCGCTGCTTCTGGCTGGCGCACAGGGTATCCACCAGACCCGCCAGGATCAGGCTGCCCTGCCCGCACAGGCCGTAGAGGTAAGCCCCCGGGCGGCACTGCAGGGTCACCGGCACTGCCAGTGCCACGGCTTCAATATGATCATTTTCCTCCGCCACATAGGTGTTCTGCATCCCGGCAAAGTGTTCCACGGCATTGCGAACGAACTCCTCCGAGTCGCCCCGCTCCCGCTGCCACAGGGCCAGGACCTCCGTCCAGTCGGACGGCTGCATCAAACGGTACATGAAATAGGATTCCTCCTTCAACGATCAATTATCCGAGGATCGAACGGACCAGCTCCCGGACCTCGTTCTGGATCTCCTCGATGCTGCGCATGGTATCCCCTGCGGTGCAGTGGACAGTATCCCAGCCCAGATGGGCGGCGCAGTACTCGGCCGCCCGGCGGCTGCGGGCCAGATACTCGGTGTCCTTCTCGTGGACATCCTTTTTCGTCTCGTCGCCGTGGTAGCGGGCGGTCATCAGCCGCTGGCTCACCGCCGGGTCCACCTGCAGGTAGATGACCTTGTCCGGCGCAGGCAGACCCAGAAGATCGAACTCATAGTCGAACAGCCAGTGCAGGAAGCTCTCCCACTGTTCCGGCGGGAGCTTGGAACACTGGTGTACCGCGTTGGAGGTGGTGTAGCGGTCGGCAATGACCACCCCGCCCTCCTCGTAAAAGCGGCCCCAGTCGGTCTTATAGCTGGCGTAGCGGTCCACCGCGTAAAAGCTGGACGCCGCATAGGCGTTGACATCGTCGGGTTTATCGCCGAACCGCCCGGCCAGATACATCTTTACCAGCGCGCTGGAATCGCTCTCGTAATCCGGGAAGGTGATCTCCCGCACCTGCAGGCCTTCGGCGGTCAGATGCTCTGCCAGCAGCTTTGCCTGGGTGGCCTTGCCGGAACCGTCCAGCCCTTCCAGCACGATCAGTTTTCCGCAGCTCATACGCCCGCCTCCTGCCGGATGGCATCATACTTTGCCCGCACCTCGGCGGTCCTGCCGCAGCACATCTTGCCCTCCGGGCAGGGGCCGGACACGCAGGCCGGGCCCGCCTTGGCAAAGATGTGGGGGGCCACCGGGCAGACCAGCCGGTACATCTCCTCGGCCAGCTGCCGGATCTCCCACTGGGCACGATTGCAGCACCGCAGGTGGAAGAAGTTCTGCAGGCTGCGGGCATTCATGGTGACCACCATCTTGGTCTCGCAGGCATTGGGCAGCACAAAGCGGGCGTCCTCGTTGGCCTGCTTGGAAGCCTTGGCCCGGGCCTGCTTTTCCGGCAGACCCTCAGCCATCAGCCGGGCGGTGTGGCCGTCCTCCAGCTTCTTTGCCAGATCCAGATACCGCTTGGCGTCCTCGTTCATGCTCTCGATGAACGCCTCCTTCGCCTCGGGGATGGCCTCGATCTCAGGGGGGATCACATACCGGAAGTCATCCAGCCGGACATAGCGCTGGCTCTGGACGCTGAAGGATGCGATGCGGTGGCGGGTGATCTGCGCCAGCAGGGTGCGGCTGACCCCCTCGATGCCAAAGGTGAAGCTGGCATGCTCGATGGGGCTGGCATGGCCCAGGTCGCTGAGCATGGTCAGGAACTTCGCCGTTTTCTCCTCGGTGAGCCCGTCCAGCAGGTCGGTGATGTGGGCGTCGGAGTAGCAGAGCTTTGCCGCAGCCGCCACCACCTTTTCCGGCTCCGGGGTATGCGCGATCAATCGGACAGTCATCATAGCTTGCTCATTCCTCCGTAATTTTGGTCAGCGGTGCAAAGTTTGCCATGGTTTTCTTCACACCGACTTTTTCAAAGTTGATCTCCACGATCTGGTCCCCTGCCGCAGGCTTGACGGCCAGGACCTTGCCCCGGCCAAAGACCTTGTGCTCGACGATGTCTCCCACCTCGTAGTGTTTGGTGCCGTTCTGGGCAGGGCGGGACGGGACCGCGCCGGAAGACTGCGCCGGTCTTGCCGGTGCCGCAGATGCGGACGGGCGGCCATAGCCTGCCCCGAAGCCGGTGCTGCGGGAAGCGGACCCGCCGCCGTAGCTGCCGGAACCGCCGCGCCCGGCGTAGGCGGAGCCGAAGCCACCCCGCTCGGGGGCGTTGTATTCCCGGTTCAGGTAACCGCCTCCGGTGCGGCCGCCGTAACTGCTGGTATTGCGGCCCCAGCCGGAAGCCCCGGAGTAGCCCGAAGCACCGCCGGGGACGGTATCGCTGTAACTGCTGCCCCAGCCCATGGAGGAGCGGCGTTCCAGCGCCGGGCTGCGGGTCTCCTCGATGTATTCCGGCTCGATCTCGCGCAGAAAGCGGCTGGGCTCATTGCGCTGGGTGCGGCCGTAGAGCATCCGGGAGACGCTGTTGGAGATGTAGAGTTCCTTCTTGGCACGGGTGATGCCCACATAGGCAAGGCGGCGCTCCTCTTCCAGATCGGCCTCGGAGTACTTGCTCATCTCGCTGGGGAACACACCCTCCTCCATGCCGATGAGGAACACATAGGGGAACTCCAGCCCCTTGGCCGAGTGGATGGTCATCAGCACCACCTGATCGGAGCTTTCGTTATAGCTGTCGATATCGCTGATCAGGGCGATGTCTTCCAGATAGCCCTCCAGCGAGGCCTCTTCACCGTGCTGGTCGCAGTAGTTCTTCACGTTGTTGACCAGCTGGCCCAGGTTCTGCAGACGGTCGGCGGCATCCTCGTGGCCCTTGGCGGCATCTGCCTCCAGCATAGCCCGGTAGCCGGTCAGTTCAATGACATCCGATGCAAAGGCGTCCAGCGTCTTTGTTTCCAGCGACTCCTGCAGCTTCTGGTAGATCTGCCAGAACTTCAGCAGGGGCATGATGGCGCGGCTCAGCCGGGCGTACTCGTCGGCATGGGAGATGATCTCCAGCATGCTGACCCCCTGCTGCGCCGCCAGATCCGCGATGACCTCGATGGTGGTGCTGCCGATCTTCCGGGCAGGCTCGTTGATGATGCGGCGCAGGCGCACGTCATCCCGGGGGTTAGCCACGATGGACATATAGGAGTGGATGTCCTTGACTTCCTTGCGGTCGTTGAAGCGCTGGCCGCCCACGATCTTGTGAGGGATACCGGCCCGGGTGAAATAGCTTTCGATGGGGGCCGACTGGGCATTCATCCGGTAGAGTACCGCGTGGTCGGCCAGATGGCCGCCCTCTTTCAGGTGCTGGCCGATGATGTCGGCGATGTGCATAGCCTCGTCCTGCTCGTTCTCGGCGGTATAGACCTGCACCTTGTCGCCCTCGCTGTTCTTCGTCCAGAGGGTCTTGCCCTTGCGCTCGGTGTTGTGCTGGATGACGCAGTTGGCGGCATTGAGGATGTTGGAGGTGGAGCGATAGTTCTGCTCCAGCCGGATGGTCCGGGTGCCGGGGTAGATCCGCTCGAAGTTGAGGATGTTCTCAATGGTAGCGCCCCGGAACCGGTAGATGCTCTGGTCGTCGTCACCGACAACGCAGATATTCTTTTCCGGGCCGGTGAGCAGGCTGACCAGACGGAACTGGGCCACGCTGGTATCCTGATACTCGTCCACCAGCAGGTAGCGGTACTTGTTCTGGTAGAACTGGCGCACGTCCTCGTGCTCTGCCAGCAGCTGGACGGTCTGATAGATCAGGTCGTCGAAATCGAAGGCACCGGCCTCCTTCAGCTTTTTCTCATAGGCAGCATAGACTTTGGCCGCCAGCGCCCCCTTGGTGTCGCGGGCCGGGGTGCGCAGAGCCTCCTCCGGGCTGACCAGCTGATCCTTCCAGCGGCTCATCTGGTTGATAGCGCTCTTCACCGGGAAGAACTTGTCGTCGATGCTCAGCTCCTTGTAGACCGCCTTCATCACCCGCTGGGAGTCATCGGTATCGTAGATGGTGAAGCTGCGGGGGTAGCCGATTTCCTCGGCCCAGCGGCGCAGGATGCGAACGCAGGCCGAGTGGAAGGTGGAGGCGAACACCTCGTCCCCCTCTTCCCCGCCCAGCATGTTCCGCAGGCGCTCCTTCAGCTCCCCGGCCGCCTTGTTGGTAAAGGTGATGGCCATGATGTTCCAGCTGCGGACCGCGTTCTGCCGCAGCATCCCGTCCAGCCAGGCGGGGGCGTCGGTGCCGGTCATGATGGCCATCTTCAGGGCCTTCACGTCCTCTTCGGTCACCTCCCGGGGGGTCCACCCGGAGCCATGGACCGAGCCGAACCGGATCAGGTTCGCGATCCGGTTGACCAGCACGGTGGTCTTGCCGCTGCCCGCACCGGCCAGGATCAGCAGCGGGCCGTCGGTGGTGAACACCGCCTTGCGCTGCATCTCGTTCAGGCGGCCGAACTGTTTTTCGATATAGGTATCGCGCAGTGCGCAGAATTCCTGTTGAAGACTTGCTGCCATTGTTTCACCTGTTCTTTTCCAAGATAAAATCACTTAGAATATAGTATATCACAATTCAAAATGGTTGTACATAAAAAACCGCCCGCCCTGCAAGCAGAGCGAGCGGTAAAGCTCAGGAAAAAATCAGCCGAAGATGTTGATCAGGATACCGGCTGCAACAGCAGAACCGATAACACCGGCAACGTTGGGGCCCATAGCGTGCATCAGCAGGAAGTTGGAGGGGTTCTCGCTCTGGCCGACCTTCTGGGAAACACGGGCAGCCATAGGAACAGCGGAAACGCCTGCGGAACCGATCAGGGGGTTGACCTGGCCGCCGGTCAGGGCATACATGACCTTGCCGCACAGGACACCGGCTGCGGTGCCGAAGGAGAAGGCGATCAGGCCCAGCACGATGATGAACAGGGTGCGGGTGTTCAGGAAGGTGTTGGCGGAGGTGGTGCAGCCGACAGACAGGGCCAGGAAGATGGTGATGATGTTCATCAGCTCATTGCCGGCAGTCTTCTGGATACGATCCACGACACCGGACTCCTTCATCAGGTTGCCCAGCATCAGCATACCGACCAGAACGGCGGCATCGGGCACGATCAGGGAGACGATGATGGTGACCATGATGGGGAAGACGATCTTCTCGGTCTTGGTCACGGTGCGCAGCTGCTTCATCACGACGGTACG